>NZ_CP016786.1:527142-854285 GCF_002285495.1 Clostridium isatidis
TATGGAATATCAGGAGATTTACCAATTATATTCCTAGAGATTTATAAGGAAAAAGATATAGACTTACTAAGACAAGTAATTAATATGCATTACTATTTTAAAATTAAGGGGCTTAAATGTGATTTAGTAGTATATAATCATGAGGAGTTATCTTATGAAGAACCATTACAAAAGAATATTGTATCAACAATAAATAATTCCTTAGAAAGAGATAATTTAAATAAAAATGGTGGAGTATTCCTTCATAATAAGGCAACAATGCCGATGGAAATAAGAGATTTTCTAATTGGTATATCAAATTTATATATTAATTCAAAAGATGGAAGCTTAGTAAAGCAATTAAAATCAGAAGATAATTATAAAATAGAAGAAGACCTATCTCACTTAGAAAGAATGAGAGATAACATAAGGAAATCTAATTACTATAGAAAGCTTGCCTTAGAGCAAGAAATAACTGATGTTACTGTTAAGAAGAAAGAAAATAATCATGGAAACAATAATTACTTAGAAGAAAATAATTTAAAATTAGATTTCTTTAATGGTTATGGAGGTTTTAATAGAGAAAATAACAGTTATGTAATTAAGCTTAAAAACTATGAAAGTACTCCAGCTCCATGGATAAATGTTATCTCTAATGATAAATTTGGCTTCCATATATCAGAAGTTGGTTCTTCCTATAACTGGTGTGAAAATAGCAGGGAGAATAAAATAACTCCTTGGTCAAATGATTGGGTAATAGATCCGGCAAGTGAAGCCCTTTATATAAGAGATAAAGACTTAGATGAAGCCTTTACAATAACTCCAATGCCAATTAGAGATAGCGGTGAATATATAATTGAACACGGCTTTGGTTATTCAAGCTTTAGTCATAGTGCTTATGATATAAAGGGAGAAATGATTGTTTTCTCACCTTTAAATGAAAAACTAAAGTTATGTAAGGTTAAATTAAAAAATCTAGCAGATAAAGATAGGGAGCTGTCAGTAACTTATTATGCTCAGCTTGTTTTAGGAGTTTATAATTATCAAAGCTCTAAATATATAACAACTGAAATAAGGGATAATTATATACTTGGAAGAAACCCATATAGCAAATATTTTGGTAAGTTAAAAGCTTACTTATCCATAAATGGCTTAAAAGATCAAAGTTTTACTGGAGATAGAAAAGCCTTTATAGGTATAGGAGGAGATATAGAATATCCAGTAGGAGTGTATGAAGATAAATTAAATAATAAGGCAGGAAGTATTTATGACCCTTGTTTATCTTCTAAGATTGACTTAAAGCTAAAAGCTAAGGATGAAATAGAATTTGTAGTAATCTTTGGTCAAGAAGAAGAAGATAGAGTAATAGAAGAAAAAATCGAAAAATATAGCAGCATAGAACAAGTTAAAGAAGAAATTCGAAAGGTGAAAGATTACTGGGCAAATTTCCTGGGAAATATACAAGTAAAGACACCAGATTTATCTATGGATTATATGCTTAATGGCTGGCTTTTATATCAAACTCTTGCTTGTAGATACCTGGCTAGAACAGCCTTCTATCAATCAGGAGGAGCTTATGGCTTTAGGGATCAGCTTCAAGATTCCTTAGCCTTAGGTATAGTTGATCCTAAAATAACAAGAGATCAAATAATAAGAAGTGCTTCAAGACAGTATGTAGAGGGAGATGTTCAGCACTGGTGGCACCCTATTATAAACTCAGGTATAAGAACAAAATTCTCAGATGACTTATTATGGATGCCTTATGTAACAGCACAATACATTAAAACAACAGGAGATTACAGTATTTTAGAGGAAAAGGCAAATTATCTTGAAGATGAACCTTTAAAAGCAGGAGAAGATGAAAGATATACAATAGTTCCTTCTTCAAATATAGAAGGTACTATTTATGAACATTGCCTAAAGGCCATAGATAAAGCTCTTAAATTTGGTCCTAATAATATCCCTCTTATGGGAAGTGGAGACTGGAATGATGGAATGAGTACAGTTGGTAATAAGGGATCAGGAGAAAGTGTATGGCTTGGCTGGTTCTTGTATTCAATCTTAGACAGCTTTAAGGAAATATGCGATTATAAGAAGGATAGAAACAAGGCTGAGGAATATGAAAAATTCCAAAAGTTTATTAAAGAAAATATAGAAGAAAATGCTTGGGATGGAAATTGGTATAGAAGAGCTTACTTTGATAATGGAGAGCCATTAGGTTCAAAGGAAAATCCTGAATGTAAAATAGATTCTATAGCTCAAAGCTGGTCTATAATATCAAAGGCTGCTAATCCAGAAAGACAAATAGAAGCCATGAATTCAGTAGATAAATACTTAGTGGATAAGGATAATGGCTTAATTAAGCTTTTGGCACCGCCTTTTGATAGTTCCCATTTAGAACCAGGATATATAAAGGGCTATGTTCCAGGAGTTAGGGAAAATGGAGGTCAATATACCCATGCTGCAATTTGGGTAATTCTAGCCTTAACAAAACTAGGTCTTGGAGATAAGGCAGTAAATTACTATAATATGATAAATCCAATTAATCATTCTAGAAGCGAAAGAGATGCAAGACGCTATAAGTTAGAGCCTTATGTTATAGCTGCAGATGTATATGTTAAAGAACCTCACGGCGGAAGAGGAGGCTGGAGCTGGTATACAGGTTCCTCTGGCTGGATGTACAGCGTAGGTATAAAGAACATTTTAGGCTTAAAAACAATAGGCGGAAAATACTATAAAATAGAACCTTGTATCCCAAGGGACTGGAAGGAATATGAGATAAAGATAAAGAATGATAAAGAAGAATATAATATCAAGGTAGTACGAGGGGAAAATAAGGGCACAAGAATAAATGGAAAATTAGCAAAAGATAGCTTAATTCCTAAGAATAAAGGAAAGCTTGAAGTGGAAATAACTATTTAGTGTGGAGTTAGGAGTGTGGAGTGAGATTCAGTTAGGAGTTAGGAGTTTGGAGTTGAGTTGGAAGTTTGGGGAAATGTTTAGTTTCGAGTGATTACATTTAAAAATTAAAAGGTTAAAATTAATGGTGTTCATTAATTTTAACCTTTATTTTTTCTAAATATCCTTTTTTAATAGAAATATATTTAAAAATAAAATAGATTCCCCAATATAGTATAATTGTAGTTATTAAAATTATTAATTTATGAATTTTAGAAAAAGTCATAATGCCCATAATAATAAACATTAAACTTGATAAAAAAATATTACTGGAAATCAAAATTTCCAGTAATATTTAATAAATAATATAAAATTAAATTTTATCTTTATTACTCTATAATATATGCACTTACAATTTCGCCGTAATATGCTGTATGGTAGTCTTTATTTGCTCCATGGAATGAACCCTCTACATCTTGTGGGTAAAATCTTGCTTTATTTTCTTCTGTAATTTCATTTTCATCTTGCTTTTGTTTATAAATAACCTTACATTCAAGAGTAAGTGGAAGTTCTTTGATAGCTGGAACAGATATTTTATTTGCTTCTTCTAAGTTTAAGTTTAGTTCTTTAATTTTATCTATGTCGTGACCAGATTTTGTTCCACAAACTCCAATAATCTTTTTATCATATTCTCCATATGGAATATTAATTGTAAACTCTGGATTCTTATCTAGTTGTTTCTTGGTAAATCTATTTTCTCTTACAAACACTGTGAATATAGGTTTTCCCCATTCTATTCCTAGAGTTCCCCAAGAGATTACCATAGAATTTACTTTCTCATCAGTTTTTGTTGTTAGTAAAACACCTTTTTGCAATGCTTCAAGAATTTCTTTTGCATAATCAAATACTTCGATTTCTTTTTTCATTAATATGACCTCCTTGTTATGAGTATATTCTAATGATAGAATACAATATATAAAAAAGAAAGTACGAACTTTTTTGTAGGATACTATATAAAATGTTGGATACTATCCAAAAGGAGAGTAATGATATGTCAAATGAACCAGTAGTAAATTCTAAACCTTTTGAATATGCTCTATCTTTAATTGGTGGTAAGTGGAAGCTGCATATCCTTTTTTGGTTATGGAAACGTGAAGTGATGAGATATGGTGAATTAAAAAAAGTATTAGATGGTATTACCCATAAAATGCTTAGTAATCAGTTAAAAGAACTTCAATCTGATAATTTAATTGTAAGGCATGAATATCCACAAATCCCTCCAAAGGTTGAATATTACTTATCAGAAAGGGGAAAGACCTTAATGCCTATATTACAAAATCTTTGTCTGTGGGGAATGGAGCATATGAATGATTAAAATAAAAGTAATTTAGAAAGGAGCTATTGATAAGGGCTTTTATTCCCTTAAATTAATAGCTTCTTATTTTTTATTAAAAGATATTATATTGAATAAATATTAATTAATTATCAAATAATAAAACAAGAAATCATAGTAGGAGGAGGCCATATTTTGGATATTAATATAAATCTTTTAGAAACTTCCATAGAACAGTACAATGAAATGGTGGTTCCTAAAATTCCTGTATTTAAGGGCCAAGATTTAGAATGTAATGTTCTTTTCTTTAATCCTGGACAATATACAAAAACTCAAAAGCTTAATAATGATGAAAAAATAATTATTGTATTAAAGGGAAATGGTAGAATAAAAATAGAGGAGGAAGAGTTTGATATTAGTTCAGGTAGTACTGTATATATAAAGAAAGATCAAAATCACCAAATAACTAATGGAAAAAGATCAAGAATGACAATTGCAGAAATTAATAAACTAAATCCGGAAATAACTTATATGCAGAATACTATGAAAAAGGTTGATATGGAAAGTTAGTAGGATAGAAATAAATACCTTGCAATTTATAATTCATATTATATAATTTTTTAGTTGAAAGATTAATTAATAATATTCTATAAAAATAAGATATAAGAATTAAAAGAAAAAAGGAGCTTTTCACAAGTGATGAAAAGTTCCTTTTTATAAATCAATGTTAGACTTGTCCAAATTAGTATATTTATTAACTATTATTGTTATATTTTTACTAGTTAATTGTTGATTATTGTATGGCAATTGTTAATACTTATTTGTTAACTGTTATAGCTTGAATTTTGAAAGAGTTTGTTTAATTTCTTCTGTTAATTGACATTGAGCTTCAACAGCGCTAACTATTTCTTTTACTACCATATCAGTATCATTAATTGATTCTTTAACTAAGTTAACATTTGTAGAAGTTTCTTGAGTCATATTAGCAACAGTTTGTATTGCATCAGTTAATTGTGTTATTGTTGCAGAAACTTCTTCAGACATAGCTGCTATATTTTCACTCATTTCCTTAACAAATATTCCGTCTTCTTCATAACTGTCGGCAACTGACATAAAATTATTAAATTCATCTATTATATCTTTATCCATAAATTCCAATAATTTATTGCTGTTTTCAGAAAGGTTTTTAAAGGCTTCTCTAACTTCATTTATTGTTTCTTGAACCTCATGAACGGAATTCTTAGATTCTTCAGCTAATTTTCTAACTTCTTCAGCAACTACAGCAAAGCCCTTACCATGTTCTCCTGCACGAGCTGCTTCGATAGCTGCGTTTAAAGCTAATAGGTTTGTTTGTTCTGCAATTGATTCAATAGTATCTGCCATATTTGCAATTTCATTTACAACATTTCCTTTTTCGATTGCAGTCTTAATATCAGCTTCAACATCTTTATATGTATTTCTTGTAGTATTGATAGCTGAATTGGTATTTTCTTTAGTTTCAGTTGCTTTTTCTTGAATTTTTTCAGAGTTTTGATGACCTTCAGTTGCTTTTTCAGATAAAACTATCATGCTAGAACTTACCTCTTGAATTGAAGCAGATAATTCTTCTGTTACTGCACTAGTTTCTTGAGCACCAGTATTAATTCCTTCTGTTGATTTATTTATTGTATCAAATTGATAAGTAACTTCTCCTATACAAGCAGATAATTCTTCACTTGAACTGTTAATTGTATTAATTCCGTCAATAGCAGTAGCTAAAATAGATCTTAAGTTATTTTGAGCTGAATTTAATGAATCACATATAAGTTTAAACTCATCTTTAGATTTTAAAATCATATCTGTAGATAAATCGTAATTAGAGATTCTTTGTGCAAAAGCTACAACTGATTTTAAAGGTTTTATTATTCTTGAAACTAAATAGATGGCTAATAATATAGTGATTATTATAGAAACTATGTCTATTACAACTATCATATTTGATAAATTTTGAGATTCAGCCCTATTATTGGCAACGGTTTCTTCTGCATCAAGTTCATTTGCAACCATTATATCACTTAAATATCCATCAGCTGTTTTATAAGTTGTATCTAATTCAGCTGAAAGAGAAAGTGCCTCATCAATTTTATTTTGGGATGCCAATTCTGCAACTTTTAAAGCAAGTTCATCTAAGGATTTAATTAATTTTGCTGCTTCATCATATTTTGTTGTATCTTTTCCAACAAGAGCAGTATTTCTATATAAATTTATTAATTCTTCATTTTTCTTTATATTATCTTTTATATTATTAGTCATTACATATTTTTCAGCACTGCTTGTAGATGAAATTACTAATTTACTAGCAAGATAATTATAATTTGTATTGGCACTTAATTTTGATATGTAATTTATTGACTTAGTGTTAATATTATAAAGATCATCATTTGCTTTACTTAGCATATAGGAATTATAAAAGTTGATACCAGAAATTCCTGCTATTACTAAGATCAATAAAGCAAAAGAAATCACTAATTTGGTTGTAATTGAATCTTTAACACTAATAGAATTTTTAGGTATGTTCTTAAGATCATCAAATTTTGATTTTTTGTTTTTTAAAGCTTTTTTTGATGTAAAGAAGTTTTTCATAATATCTCCCCCGCAATATAATATACGATTTAATTATATCAAAATTATAATTAAAAAACAAAAAGATAATCGCTAATATTTTCCTAATTTATAGAAGAAATTAGCAATTATCTTTTTAATAAAAAATAATTTGTATTTTTAATGCTTATTTTTTTTGATTTTCTTTTGATTCTCTTTCAATTTTTAATTTTTTAGTAAAGTCATCACTACGTTTTTGATCTTGAATAGTGTTTGCAATAGAATAAGTATCTTTAGGAACTTGATTATTTAAATTTCCCTCTTCTTTTATTGATGATAAAGTACCTTTTTTAGTCATAGTAATTCTCCTTTATATATTTATTTTTTTATATAATCTTTTAGATAGCTTGGCAACATAGTAGAACTTAAATAATCTCTATATAGGACAAAGTCGGTTTTTAAATCGTCTACATTGGTTTTAACCTTATCCCCAAAAACTCCTTTTTTTCTTAACATATTACTCCTCCTTACCAATCATCCTTATAGGAATCTTCCAAATCATCAAATTGAGCTTCGTATATAGGGTCATAAATATAATCAAATTCTGAGTAAGAAATATTATTAACCACAATATCATCAGTCACTGGGCTTGGTAGTATGGTGCCTGTACTTTTATCTTTACCAAAACTTCTTAAAGCATTTTTCTTTGGCCTATAACCAGTTCTTATTTTTGGTGCATAAATACTTTTGCTTTTTGAATTTTTAGCCATAGATATCCCTCCCTCAGTTATGTTATTACCATTCATCTTCATGCTCTAAGTAAGGACTTACAGGTTCATCATCATATTTTGTTTTATTATTTAATGTGTTTTTATCATTAGCTTTACTTTCTTCATAATTTACTAAAGGATATTTCTTTTTTGAATTTTTAGACATAAAAATCCCTCCTTATAAATTTATTATCTCAAGGAAAGGAGATTTTAATTCATGTAGAATCTTCTAAAAAATAAAATATACTTAATATTTAAAAATTTATATTTAAAGATTAGGCTTTACATAAATAGAAAATTAGATTATAAATTAAAATAGTAGTATTTATAAGGAGGAACACTATGTATCCAATAAAATTTGAAAATTTATATTATGAAAAAATCTGGGGGGGAAGGGACTTTGAAAAGTTTAGAGATAACCTTCCAGAAGGAGAAATAGGTGAATCTTGGGATATAGCCTTCCATAATAATGGAACAGGAATAGTTGCAAATGGAGAACTAAAAGGTCTAAGCTTTGGAGAGATAATAGAAAAGTATGGACATAAATTAGTTGGTACAAAAGTTAGTATAGAAAAGTTCCCTTTACTTATTAAATTAATTAATTCAAGGGAGAAATTATCTGTACAAGTTCATCCAAATGATAAATATGCAAAAGAAGTTGAAAATGATTTTGGTAAAACAGAAGCTTGGTATGTAGTAGATGCAAAGCCGGGTTCATACCTAATTGTAGGAACTAAAAACTGCACTAAGGAAGAATTTGAAAAGGCAATTAAGGAAAATAAGGTTGAAGATTATTTAAATAAGATTAATGTTAAAAAGGGAGATTGCTTCTTAATTAAAAGCGGAACAGTTCATGCAATTTGTGAAGGTCTTATAATAGCAGAAATTCAGCAAAACAGTGATTTAACTTATAGAGTTTATGATTATGGCAGACCAAGAGAAATTCATGTAGAAAAGGCCTTAGATGTTATAGACTTTGACTTAGTTCCAGAAAATTTAAGTGATAAAGAGCTTGTAGAATATGATGGATATAAGATGAGTGAACTTACTAGAAATGAATATTTCTCAATGGATAAAATAGTTGTAGACAAGGAATACAAAGATAAGTCAAACTTAGAACACTTTGATATTTATACTTGCGTAGATGGAGCAGGTTTAATAGAAGGAGAAGGCTTCAAGGAAGAAATAAAGATGGGAGACAGCTATTTAATTCCTGCCAGCCTTGGAGATTATGTGATTAAAGGAAAATTAACTTTAATAAAGAGTGCACCAACAGCGTAGTTCAGTTAGTAGTTAGTAGTGTGGAGTTAGGAGTTAGGAGTGAAACTCAGTTAGGAGTTAGTAGTTAGGAGTGTGGAGTTAGTAATTCAGTTAGGAGTTTTAACGGTTAGTAGTGTGCAGTTTGGAGTTTTTGGGTAGGGAAATTGTGGACAATGAGATATTTTATATTTTAAATAAATAGCAGGAATGAAACCTCCAGATTTTGTTAATTATTTAGTTATATAAATAATTAACGGGAGGTTTTTTTATGTCAGAAAGTATAATAGCTAAGAAGTCTTTTGATTTTGCTGTTGATATTGTTAATTTGTATAGGGAGTTAGTTAAAACTAAAAAGGAATTTGTTTTATCTAAGCAATTATTACGAGCTGCTACTAGTATTGGGGCAAATGTTTCAGAAGCTTTGAAAGGACAATCAAAAAGGGACTTTCTAGCTAAAATGTATATTGCTTTAAAGGAAGCATATGAAACAGAATATTGGATTAGATTATTAACAAAAACTAATTATTTAGATAAAAAAGCAGGAGAAAGTTTATTAAGTAAATGCAAAGAAATATGCAAAATATTAAATTCAATAACAAAAACAGTAAGAAATAGTACAACTATCAGTTAGGAGTGAAACTCAGTTAGTAGTTAGTAGTTAGGAGTTCAGTTAGGAGTTAGTAGTGTGCAGTTAGTAGTGTGGGGTTGGGTTAATAGTTATCTTGTATAAGGGGATGCTTGCACATCCTAGCAAGTTCTGAATTAGAATATTTTTGGATAAATTTGATTTTTATTTATAAGTATTACTGGAAATTTTGATTTTCAGTAATATTTTTTTGTTATGAATAAATACTATTTTTATGATAGTTTTATAATTAGCTTGTCCACCCTAGCAACTCCACACTCCACACTGCTAACTCCCCGCTCCACACTTCACACTCCAAACTCAGCACTCCACCCTGCTAACTCTACACTGATTTTACTCCGCACTTCACACTCCAAACTCAGCACTCACCACTCCCCACTCAAAACTGATTCTTACTCCCCGCTGCTAACTGAATTTCACTCAGCACTCCAAACTGGATCTTACTCCAAACTATTCATGCTTCATCACATTATGTTTACTTATATTGTAAAAAGTATATATAAAAATATATACTTTTACTTTACAAAGGATATATTTTTGTATATAATAACAACTGTAATAGATTTCATAAATTATAAAAAGGTTGGGAGATGAGAATTATGTCAAAGCTAAATAATCTTATTGAAAATCGCTTGCTTCCAGTAGCAGGGAAACTTGGGACAAGCCGTATTTTAACAGTATTACGTGATGCTTTTATGCTTGCTTTCCCTATAACAGTTGTTGGTTCTCTTGCACTTGTTATTATGAATATTCCTTATTTGGATAAAGTTATAGGTGAAGAAGCATTAACTGCATTAAAAAATGTATTAGGTATACTTCCATCAGCAACAATGAGTATAACTACTTTGTTTGTAGTTATGGCTATTGGTTATTACTATGCTAAGAGTTATGATGTTGATCCAATTTTTCCAGCAGTAATATCAATTGTATCTTTTTTAATTTTGACACCTTTAACAGTTACGACTGAGGCTGGAGAACTAGTAAATGATATTATTCCTATAGCAAGATTAGGAGCAAAAGGAATGTTTGTTGGTATATTTGCATCCTTTTTAGTAACTAGATTATATATTTTAATTCTTAGTAAAGATTGGACAATTAAGATGCCAGAAGGGGTTCCGCCAACTGTGGCAAAATCTTTTGCTTCTTTAATACCAACAGTAATTGTTCTATTATCAGTTGTTATAGTAAGAACGATATTTACTTTTACACCTTGGGGTAATATACACGATTTTATATATGAAATTATTCAAATGCCATTAACTTCCTTAGGAAGCGGATTAGTAGCAACCTTAGCAGCAATTTTCTCAGTACAAATATTATGGTTCTTTGGATTACATGGACAAATTATTGTAAATTCGGTTCTAGATCCAATTTGGAATACCTTATCCCTTGATAATTATGAAGCCTTTAAGGCAAATGTAGAACTTCCAAATATCATTACAAAGCAATTTATGGAAACCTTCACCGTTGGTATTGGTGGGAGCGGAATGACCCTTGCAGTTATAGTAGGTATATTTGTAATTGCTAAGAGTAAACAGTTAAGACAAATCGCTAAATTATCAGCACCATCAGGTATATTTAATGTTAATGAACCAGTTATTTTTGGTTTACCAATAGTTATGAACCCAACAATACTTATTCCTTGGGTATTAGCACCAATGGCAGCAGTAACAGTGGCATATTTTGCAATGAAGTTAGGGTTAGTTCCTTTAACAACAGGGGTAACAGTACCATGGACAGTTCCTATATTTTTTAGTGGGATATTAGCAACTAACTCAATTAGGGGTGGTATTTTACAGTTAGTTATTTTAGCAATAGTATTAGCCATTTGGGCACCGTTTATTAAAGTTATGGATACTCAGGCCTTAAAGTTGGAAGAAGAATTAGAAGAAAATAAATAGCAGAGTTAAATGGAGGAAAATATGAAGAATATATTACTTGTTTGTTCAGCAGGAATGTCAACAAGCCTATTAGTTAGTAAAATGCAAAGGGCAGCCAAGGAAAATAGTCTTGATTGTAACATATGGGCAGTATCTCAAAGTGAAGCAGAAGCTAATTGGGAAAAGGCGGATATTTTATTATTAGGCCCACAAGTGAGATTCCTTCAATCTAAGATGAAAACTATGGTAAATGGAAAAATTCCAATAGCAGTTATAGATGTGCTTACCTATGGAAGGGTAGATGGACAAGCTGTCTTAAATCAGGCTATTAAGATAATAGATGAATTTCAAAATACTAAATAATTATAAAAAAGAGCCTTCAAATCTCAAAGGCTCTTTTTTTATATAATATTATTTTGAATGTTTTTTATACATAAAAATTAGCTCTTCAACTAATAGTTTTAAGCTTTCAGTTGTCATCAATTGATCTTCTGCATGCATTAAAATCAATGAGAAGGGAAGCTGTTCTCCATCTGCCTCTTTTTGAATTAAAGAAAAGTGACTGTGATGACCTTCAGATAAAAATTTATTGGCTTCTTTTATTTTGTCGTCTGCAGCTTCAAAATTATCATTTCTTGCAAGCTCTAAAGCCTCCATTAACAAGGATTTTGCTTCTCCCACATTACTAATTAACTTAAAGGCTATAGCTTCCATATTGATATTATTCATAAAAAACCTCCCGCATCCTTTAATTTTTTAATATTAAGTATAAGTATATATCTATTTTATTATAAAAATATACATTTATCAATTATTGAAAATAAAAATATATTATTTTTATTTAAAAGTATATACAAATATTAAATTGCTATATATAATATAAATAGAACAAAATATATTTCTGGAAGGATGGTAGTAATGCGTCAATATTTATTTCCAAAAAATTTCTGGTGGGGAGCTGCAACATCAGGACCACAGTCAGAGGGAGATTTTAATAAATCTCATAAAAATATCTTTGATTATTGGTATGAAATTGAGCCTGAGGCTTTCTTTGATAGAGTAGGTCCAAAGGTAACATCTAATTTTTACAATAGTTATAAAGAAGATTTAGCTATGCTTAAGGAAATAGGACTAAATAGTTTTAGAACATCAATTCAATGGACAAGGTTTATTAAGGACTTAGAAAGTGGAGAGCCCGATGAAGATGGAGTAAGATTTTATAATAATGTAATAGATGAAATTATTAAAAATGGAATGCTTCCAGTAATGAACTTACATCATTTTGATCTGCCAATAGAATTATATGAAAAATATGGAGGATGGGAATCAAAGCATGTTGTAGACTTATTTGTTAAGTTTGCAGAAACAGCATTCAAATTATTTTCAGATAGAGTTAAACATTGGGTTACTTTTAATGAGCCTATTGTTATTGTCGAGGCAGGATACTTATATCAATTCCATTATCCTAAAATAGTGGATGGAAAAAAAGCTGTACAGGTTTTATATAATTTAAATCTTGCTTCTGCAAAGGTTATAAAAAAGTTTAGGGAAATGGAATGTGATAAAAAGGGTGGAAAAATAGGAATAATATTAAACTTAACTCCAAGCTATCCAAGAAGTAATAATGAGGAAGATCTTAAGGCAGCAGAAATTGCAGATGCAATGTTTAATAGATCCTTTTTAGACCCATCAATTAAAGGAGAGTTCCCCAAAATATTAACAGATATATTAGAAAAGGATAAGGTTATTTGGGAAGCTTCTGAAGAAGAGCTGTCAATAATTAAAAATAATACTATAGATTTTCTTGGAGTAAACTATTATCAGCCAAGAAGAATTAAGGCTAAGGAATCAGAATTTGATGAAAGCAAGGGATGGCTTCCGGAGAAATATTTTGATTTTTATGATATGCCAGGCAAGAGAATGAATCCATACAGGGGATGGGAGATATATCCTGAAGGAATTTATGATATAGCTATAAATATAAAGAATAACTACAACAATATTCCATGGTTTGTATCAGAAAACGGAATGGGGGTTGAAGGAGAAGAGAAATATAAAAATAAAGATGGTATAATTGAAGACGATTATAGAATAGATTTTATTAAGGAACATTTACAAAATCTTCATAGAGGAATAAAGGAAGGTTCTAATTGCTTTGGTTATCATTTATGGACACCAATTGACTGCTGGTCCTGGACAAATGCATATAAGAATAGATATGGGTATATATCTTTAGATTTAAGAACTTTAAAGAAAACTATTAAGAAGTCAGGAAGATGGATTAAAAAGGTGTCAGAAGATAATGGATTTTAATCGCTAAGTGTTTGTGTTTAGATAGGATTTTTGCTATTATTTAAATATAGATAATAGCAAAAATCATTTTGTAATATATATAAAAGGAAGATAGGGCTATGACAAAATATAATGAAATAGCAAATTATATAAAAAATAAAATAATTAGCGGAGAATACAAGGCAAACGATAAACTTCCCTTTGAAAAAGAAATGTGTGAAAAGTTTAATGCCAGCAAAATGACTGTAAAAAAGGCTTTAGATTTATTAGTTCTAGAGGGATTAATTGTTAAAAGAAGAGGTTCTGGAACCTTTGTAAAGGATATATCAGAAGAACAAATAGAAGATTTAACAATAAAAAATCAATTCACAGGTTTAACTGCCAGTAATGAGGGGCATAAAGTGGAAAGTTTAATATTAGATTTTAAGATAATTTCTGCTGATGAAATAATTGCTCAAAACCTAAAGATTGAAAAGGAAGATTTTGTTTATCTTATACATAGAGTTAGATATATCGATGAAGAGCCTACAGTAATAGAAAAAACCTATATGCCTTTATATCTTTTTCCAAACATAAAAAAATCAGATGTAGAAGGTTCAATTTATAGTTATATAGAAGATAAAATGGAGTATAAAATACAAAGTTCTCATTCAACAGTAAGGGCAAGGAAAAGTGAACAATTAGATAGGGAATATTTAAAATTAAAAATAGATGAACCTATTATAGAAGTTGAAAGAATAGGATATTTAGATAATGGAAAAGTCTTTGAATATTCTTTCTCAAGACATAGATACGATAAGTTTGAATTTAAGGCTATAATTGTTAGATAATTGTAGCCTTAAAGCTTAATTTTCCTGTAAAGCTTTACTGGGAGCTTGTATAAATTTTACTTATAAACTATGGGGGTATTTAGAGATGTATAAAGCAGAAGAAAACAGATATGATAAAATGAAATATTTAAAGAGTGGAAAAAGCGGGCTGTATCTTTCTAGAGTTTCTTTAGGATTATGGCATAACTTTGGTTCAGTAGATCCAATTGAAAATCAAAAAAAGATAATATTTGAAGCCTTCGACAATGGAATAACTCATTTTGATTTAGCTAATAACTATGGTCCAGTTCCTGGCTCAGCAGAGGAAAACTTTGGGAGAATATTAAATAGTGATTTAAAGCAATATAGGGATGAATTAGTGATATCTACTAAGGCTGGCTATGACATGTGGAAGGGACCTTATGGTAATTATGGCTCAAGAAAATATTTAATAGCAAGCTTAGACCAAAGCTTAAAAAGAATGGACCTTGAATATGTAGATATTTTCTATCATCATAGGCCAGATCCAGATACACCTCTTGAAGAAACAATGGGGGCCTTATCTGATATAGTAAGACAAGGAAAGGCTTTATATGTCGGACTTTCAAATTATTATGATGCTGAATATTTAAGAAAGGCTTTAAGAATTTTAAAGGAAAATAAAACTCCATGTTTGATTCATCAAGTAAGATACAGCATGTTTGATAGAAGGATTGAAGTAGAACTTAATAAGCTTCATGAAGAAGAGGGAGTGGGTTCAATAGCCTTTTCACCTTTAGCTCAGGGTATTTTAACTGATAAATATTTAAATGGTATTCCTGAAGATTCAAGGGCTAAAAAAGTCTCAAGTAGATTTTTAAATGAGAAGGATATAACAGATGAAAAGCTTGAAAAGGTTAGGGCCTTAAATAAGATAGCAGAAGAAAGAAATCAAAGCCTAGCTCAAATGGCCTTAGCTTGGGTTTTAAGGGAGGACAAGGTAACTAGCGTATTAATAGGGGCAAGTAAGCCTGAACAAATTATAGATAATGTAAAAATAGTAGAAAATCTATCCTTTAGTAAGGAAGAATTAGAAAGAATAGAAGAAATTTTAAAAGATTAAGTTAATTAATGTTTTAATTAATTATATAGGGGGATAATTTATGAAAAAGTATTTAGTGTTTGACATAGGAGGAAGTAGTGTAAAACACGCTATTATAACAGAAAAGGGAGAATTTATAGAGAAGGGAAGTTATAAGTCAGAAAGACATAACTTCGATATATTTATTAATAAGATGCTTGAAGTTTCCAGAAAGGCAAAGGAAGAGCATAATATATCAGGTGTAGCTGTAAGTGCTCCAGGCAGTGTTGACAGCGAAGAAGGAACAATAGGAGGTTCCAGTGCCCTTCCATGTATTCATGGTCCTAACTTTAAGAAGATTTTTAAGGAAGAATTAGGTCTAACTTTAGAAATTGAAAATGACGCAAATTCTGCTGCCTTAGGAGAAGTATGGCTTGGAGGAGCTAAAGATAACAAAGATGTAGCCTTTGTTGTTTGTGGGACAGGCATTGGAGGTGCTATAATAAAGGATAGAAAAATTCATAAGGGAACCCATATGCATGGGGGAGAATTTGGTTATATGATATTAGAAAGTATAAAAACAGAAGAAGGAGTGGAATTTAAAACCTGGAGTGATATAGGTTCAACTGGAGGACTACTTAGAACTGTTGCAAAAAGAAAGGGACTTTCCTCAGAAGAACTAGATGGCAAAAAAATATTTGAATTAGCTGAGCAGGGAGATGAAATCTGCAAAGAAGAAATAAACAATTTTTATTTTAATGTAGCAAAGGGCTTATTTAATATACAATATATATATGATCCAGAAAAAATCCTAATTGGAGGAGCAATAAGTTCAAGGGAAGATTTTATTGATAAAATAAATGAAAATATGGACTTACTTATGAAGACTATGACTCATGCAAAGGTAAGACCAGTCATAGAAAAATGCCAATATGGCAATGATGCAAATCTTCTAGGAGCTTTATTCCACTATCTGCAAAGATAAAAAGGGTCAGTCCCCATTCCAAATAATGTAATGGGGACTGACCCCATTTAAGGAGGTCAAGATGAGTAAAAAAGGAATAGTATTTTTTGATGTAGATGGAACATTAATAGATTGGACAAAGGGAATATCAAAACCAACAGAAAGTACAAAAAGATCTATAAAGAAGTTAAAGGAAAATGGATATATAACAATGTTAGCAACAGGAAGACCTAAAAATGGCATTAATAAGGATCTAGCAGCTTTGAATTTTGATGGATATATAGGCTCAAATGGGGCATATATAGAAATGAACAATAAAGTTTTATTAGATGAAGCTTTGGATAATAAACTTTTAAAAGAAATATTGGAATTTCTAGAAGATAATAAAATTACATATATGCTAGAAGGACAAAATATTAATTATGTTGCAGATTTAAAGGATAGAAAGCTGTTAGATTTTATAGAAGGAGCATCTTTAGGAATAGAAAATTTTACTGAAGAATGGAATAGAGAGACTGTTAAGGCAGTAAAAATAATTGTATTAGGAGAATCAGAAAAGGAATATAAATTAGCAGCAGAAAGATTTAAAGGATCCAACCTTGCTCTTATGGGGAATGCAGCCTTTGGGGCTTTTGAAATATTTGATTCGAAATATTCAAAGGGTTATGGAATAAGCAGGTTATTAGAAATTCTTGATATAGACAGGGAAAGGACTTATGCCTTTGGAGATGGAGAAAATGATGTGGAAATGTTCCAAGTAGTTAAGCATGGAATAGCCATGGGAGGATACCATAAGAAGTTAGAGCAGTATGCTTATGATTTTACAGAAGATGTTAAGAATGAAGGAATAACTAAAGGCCTTGAAAAATTAGGACTTATTTAGTAGCTAGTTTATATTTAATTTGCTAGAAGGAGATGAAGGAAATGAAAATAGCAATTATAGGTATTGGTGACATTGCAAAGAAGGCTTATCTGCCTGTATTAAGTTTTAGAGAAGAGGTAGAGCTTATCCTTTGCACAAGAAATAAGAAGGTTTTAGATGAGATGAAATCCTTATATAGAATAGATAAGGCCTATTCTAGTGTTGATGATTTAATAAATTCAGAAGAAAAAATTGATGGGGCAATAGTATCAACAACTACAACTGCCCATTATGAAACAGCAGTAAAATTAATTAAAAATAAGATTAATGTTTACATAGATAAGCCAATAAGCATGAACTTAAATGAAACAGAAGAGATAGTATCTTTAGCAAGAGAAAATAACATTATAGCAATGGTTGGCTTTAATAGAAGATTCTGCCCAATGGTAAAATCCCTTAAAGAAAAAGGAAAGGCAGATATCGTGATAATGCAGAAAAATAGGGGAGACGAGCCAGATATAACAAGAAGATATATTGTGGAAGATTTTATTCACGTTGTGGATACTCTAAGATTTTTAGCTGATGGTGAAATAAAAGGTATAGATATTTCTTATAAAAAGAATGGAGATATGCTAGAAAATGTAGTTTTAACCCTTAAAACAGAATATACAACTGCAATAGGAATAATGAATAGAAGGGCTGGAGTTACTGAAGAAAATATAGAATACATGACTAATGAAGGTAAATATATAGTTGAAAATTTACAGGATAGAATCTTTGAAATAAATGATAGTGGAAAGAAAGCAAGTACCTTTGGATGGTGGGAAACTACCTTATATAAGAGAGGCTTTAACGATATGCTATCAGAATTTATTAATGCAATTAAAGAAAATAGGCAGCCTAATCCTTCTTTAGAAGATTCCTTAGAAAGTCATAAAATATGTGAGAAAGTGGTTGAAGAGATATTGAATAATAAATAAGGCTTCTTGGAATTGAGAATTAATAGACATTGAATTTTATGTCGATTTTTGATATAATTAATATCTGTTTTTAAATATAATATTAAAATTAATATAATTAGAAATTAAAATAATGAAAAAATAATATTGTTATAACTTTTGGAGGTTGCGTAATGCCAAAAAGAATTGCCATTTTAGGTGGACCAAGATGTGGGAAAACTACATTAATACAACAACTTTATGTTGATATGAAAATTAGAGATTTAAATGTAGGAGTAGCTACAGAGTATAGTACAGAATACCTAAGAGATAAGGGTATGATTGAAAATATATCTGAACAATACGGAATATATTTAGGACAGCTTCATTTAGAGGAAAGTTTAAATGAATTCGATTATGCTTTAACTGACTATGCTACATTTGTACCATATATTTATGCTAGATTTATGCTTGGAGATAAAAAAAGAACAAAGAAGGAAATAGAAATATTAAAGGATCTTTATGTACTAGCCCTAAGAGACTTACCAAAATATGATCATATCTTCTTTGTACCAAGAGAATTTGGCTATTCAAAAGATGGTGTAAGATGGCAAGATGAAGAAGCGGCAGAAGCTGTGGATAAGGCAATATTAAGCTTTTTAGATGCAGAAAATATTAAATATGAAATAATTACAGGTTCAACTAAAGAAAGAGCAGAAAAAATATTAAATATAATAGCTTTATCAGATGTAAATTTAGATATGGCAAACTAGAAAACTTCTCCTAATGGAGAAGTTTTTTACTTAATCAATATAGCAGAATATTAACTTTTTTGTATGGACAAGCCCTCACTGTTTCTTATTATATAATAAATGCGTAAATAGCCTAATATATTTTAATATTCTTAATTATTTTATATAATTAAGAAGGAATTAGTAACCATTAACTCCACACTACTAACTCCACACTGTTTACACTCCACACTACTAACTCCAAACTCCTAATTGCTAACTGAGTTTCACTCCTAACTCAGCACTACTAACTACTAACTCCTAACTGTTTCACACTCCACACTACTAACTAATTAAAGGGGGAATTGAAATGACGAGGTTATTTTTAACAAGGCATGGAGAAACTGAATGGAATGAAAAGGGAATGATGTAAGGCTGGGGGAATTCACCTTTAACTGAACTTGGAATAAAGCAGGGAGAATGGTTAAGGGATAGAATAAAAGATTTGCCTATAGATATTATTTATTCCAGTCCAATAGGAAGAGCCTATGAAACAGCAAAAATAGTAAGGGGAAATAGAGATATAAATATAATTCTTGATGATGGATTAAAAGAAATTAATATGGGGAAACTGGAAGGACTAAATCAAGAAGAAATTGAAAAAATAGATAAGGAAAATTACTTTAATTTTTGGAATGTGCCATCAAAATATATTCCAACAGAAGGTGGAGAAAGCTTTTACGAAGTAATGGAGAGGTCTTATAATGCCATAAGTGCTATAGTAGAAAAAGAAAAGGGAAGAAATATACTTGTAGTAACCCATACCATAACCTTAAAGGCTTATCTTTGCAAACTAGAGAACAGGGATATAGACACATTATGGGACCCTCCTTTTATAAAGCAGACAAGCTTAACAGAAATAAATTTTACAGAAGAGGGCTATACAATACCACTTATGGCTTGCATGAAACATCATAAATATTCAAGAAAAGAATTTAATGAATTTAAATAATTATTAAATTTTTCAAAAAATGGATAATTATTGACATCATGGCAATAATTAATAGTATAATAATAATTGATATGACAATTATTAACTAAATATTAATTATAATATATAGAATTCAGGTGGAAAAATGAATAAAAGTATTAAAGGATTAGTTAATCTAGGACTCATAAGTTTACTTTTTATCAACTTAAAAGTAGTAGATATACCCGCAAATGAACAAGATGAACAAGCTGCTGTTAATTCAAATATTACGGAAAAGATGACTCAAACTGGTTGGAATTATATTGATGGTAACTGGTATTATATCGACTCATCAGGAAAGCTTGCAACGGGATGGAAGTATTGGAATAAAGCTTGGTACTATTTGAATGCAGATGGAAAAATGGCAACTGGGTGGATTGAGGAGAATGGTAATCGCTATTATTTAAACAGTAGCGGAATAATGGTGACAGACTGGAACTATATAGATAACAATTGGTATTATTTTGATCCATCAGGAACAATGGCTAAAGGCTGGAGATATTGGAATAAAGCATGGTATTACATGTATCCAGATGGAAAGATGGCAACTGGATGGATTGAGGAGAATGGCAATCGCTATTATTTAAGCAGTAGCGGAGCAATGGTGACAGGATGGAAATATATGGACAACAATTGGTATTATTTTGATCCATCAGGAACTATGGCTAAAGGCTGGAGATATTGGAGTAAAAACTGGTACTATATGCATCCTGATGGAAGAATGGCAATTGGTTTTATAAACGATGGAAATGCAGACTATTATATAAATTCTAGTGGAATAATGCTAACAGGCTGGGTATATTTAAATAATAGTTGGTATTATTTTGAACCATCAGGAATGATGGCAAAGGGCTGGAGGTATTGGAATAAAAACTGGTATTATATGCATTCAGATGGAAGAATGGCAACTGGTTTTGTAAATGATGGTAATGCAGATTATTATTTAGAGCCAAGCGGGGTAATGGTAACAGGCTGGAGATATATGAATAATAGTTGGTATTATTTTGAACCATCAGGAATGATGGCAAAGGGTTGGAGATATTGGAATAAAAACTGGTATCTTATGGATAATGAAGGAAAAATGCTATCTGGATGGAATAAGGTAGATGGTAAATGGTATTATTTAGAACCAAATGGAATAATGGCAACAGGTTGGAGATATTTTAATGGAGAATGGTACTATCTAGAATCAAATGGAATTAGAGCAACTAATAAATGGCTAACTATTAATGGTGTTAAATACTGGTTTAATGGACAAGGAATTATGGCAGATAAAGAAGCAATAATATCTGGAGAGAGTTATAACTTTGATAGTAACGGAAGATATCTTGGTAAATTAAAAAATAAGCCATATTTATTTGTTGAAGTATTAAAAACAGGGGATTCAGATTCTATATATATTGAACTTCCAACTGGAGAAGATATCTTAATAGATGGAGGAGAAGTTTGGCACGGTGATTATCTTGTAAATTATTTAAAGACAAGAAATTTAGCTGAAGAAGATGGTGTTGAGGATATAGATTATGTAATAAATACTCATCCTCATTCAGATCATATTGCTGGTTTTATTAAAGTATTTGAAAACTTTAAAGTCAATAAGTTCTATTATCCATATGATATAGAGATGAAGAGATATGAAGGATTTGAAGGGGCAGAAAGTATCGAGAATCAAGGATATAATATTAATTGTATGAATTACTGTTATCAGTTCTACGAAAAAGTATTAAATCTTGCTGAAGAAAAGCAAGTTGAAATTTATGATACAACACCAAACACTTATATTGATCCATATAATATTTTAAAATTTGTTCATCCAGACAAAATATATAAACAAAATTATTTGGATAAAGCTCCAGAGGATATAATAGGAACAGATTATTGTTCTTTTAATAATGATTCAGCAGTTATATTTGTTGACTATTATGATTTTGAAATGCTTATTACTGGTGATATTCATAAGGAAGCTGAAAGAGATATTATAAATTTTGGATTAATCCCAGGTACTAAGGTAGATGTATTGAAAGTTGCTCATCATGGATATAATACATCTAGTTCTGAAGAATTTATTAATGCAATAAGACCTTCTATTGGAGTAGTAACAAGGTCAAAGGTAATGCATAACTCTCCTTCAGTTAAAGAAGCAAATGATATACTTGCTAAATATAATGTAGACTTATTAGAAACTTGGAGAGAAAATATAAAAATTTATGCTAACGATAGGGATTGGAATGTAGAATATTAAAGTTAAGGAAAATAAAATAAGAAATAGAAATATTATTAGATAAAGGAGAATACTAAAATTTCTCCTTTATTTTTTTATTTTAAATTACGAATTATGACAGAAAATGCACATATAATGGGAATAATATAAAATTACTGAGTATTATCTTGAAAAATGTCATTAATGTATATTATAATATTAAATGGCAAAATTTTCTTAAGATGGAAGGGTAAAATGAAAAAATTTAAACGACTAATTACTAGTTTACTAGCATATTTAATGGTAATGTCATTAATACCTGGAAATGTGTTAGAAACAGTAGTAAATGCAGCAGAGAATAAATATAATCCTCTTTTTAAGAGTGATTACTATTTAAGGGGAAAACAGCAATATGGAGATAAGTTATTAATTGCTTATAAAGAAGTTGAAAGCAGTAAATATTTTATTTCTATAGTTGAAAATGGAAAAGAAACTGTATTAAAGGAAGTTTCTGATGTAAATTATGTGAATATATCTAAGCAAAATGATAGTACTGCAATTATTAAATATAAAAAATATGTTAATGATAATTTAGTAGAAGAGTATGAAAAATACGATCTAGATAAAAATTCATTTGCAGAAGCAACTGAAAATGATTGGTTTGAACCAGTAGATTATAATTATGACTTAGAGCCTAAATCAATATATGAAGAGGTTGAAGTTAAAGAGTTAATAGATAAAGTTCTTAAAGCCAATAATGTAGATATTTCTATAGAAAATATGGAAAATCTATATCCTGGAAATTATTTTAAAACTTACAGAGATGATACAAATGAAGTTTATGCTAAGATGACAAGATTTCCTAAAAAAGGGAATATAATTGAATTTGAAATTCGTTATGGTGAAATAGGAGCTAGTTATAATGTGCTAAAAGGGGTTATAGGTAAGGATTTTGTATATACTGCTAAAGATTACTATAACAATTTTGCATATGATAAAGCTAATAATACAGTTACAATATTTGAACAAATAGAAGAAAATTTTGAAAGTGGAATTTACACTTTTAAGCTTACAGAATTAAAAAATGGTAAAGTAATTAATGAAGCTACTATGGAAAGAGCTGGTAACTTTATATATGAAACATTTAAAAATGGTGATAAATTATATATTAGTTCTGTAATGACATTAGAAATTTACCATTTATCTAATAGAATATATAAACTTGAAAATAACATCAAATTCCCGTCTTATACACAACTTATTAATGAATTTGATGATTCTTATTGGTTTATAGAAAGTAAAGATGGTAAAAATTATTTGAAAAAAATTAAAGATAATATTATAACTAATGTGATAGAAATTCAAGAAGATTTACATGATTCAAGTGCAAATACAATATTTGTTTATAATGAAAACAACATATTAATAGAGCGACATCATGATTTCATGATATTACAAAGAGAAAATGGTAGTATCCCATCCCAACCAGAGCTACCAAATAATCAAGAAGAACCAACTAAACCAGAAGAGGGAAATAAGCCAGGCAATGGTGAAAATAAAAATGGCTCTGATATAATAGTAAAACCATCAACTGACAAAGTTATTGCAGAAGTATTAAAGCTTAACCCAAATGGAAAAAATGATATAAATATAAAAAATGAAAATGCTGCTAAAAGCGTTGAGCTTATAGTTAAAGATATTGAAGCATTAAAAAATGGTACAAGTTCCTTAAATATATCTATAAATGATAATATTAAAATGAATTTACCATTATCAATAATAGATAAAAGTCTTTTAGAGGGAGCGAAAGATGTTACAATTAAGTTAGATGTTCTTGAAGCTTCTGATATTCTAAAAGATATTAAGGGAGTTAACAAAGTATTTGATTTCAATTTAATAATCAATAAGGAAGATGGAAGCATATTTGTTCATAACTTTAAAGAGGGAGAAGTTGAAATAAGCATTAGTCTTTCAGATAAAGATTTAGAAGGATTAAATAGAAATAACATATTAGTTTATTATTATAATGAAGAAACTAATAGTTTTGAAGCTATGGAAACAGTAGTTTCTGGAAATAAAATTACTTTCAAAACATCACATTTCTCTAAATATGTTATAGCTGAAAAGATTGATAAAAATGGTGAAAAATCAACTTCTGTAGATGGAAATTCAGATAAAGAACAATTACCTTATACAGGTTCAATAATTTCAAGCACAACAATGTTAATCATAGCAATGGGAATGGTTGTTAGTGGTAGAGTTATGTGCTTGAAAAAGAGAAGAAATGCTTAATTTAAATTAAGAATACTATAATCCATGCAATTAGTTAAATCTATTGCATGGATTTTTAAAATGAGGAGACAGTTTATGTTTGAAATAATAATAGGAATATTACCATTTATAATACCATCGTCTGTTTTGAAAGAAAATTTTGCTTCCTTATTATTATTCTTATTAGGAAGTATTTATATTATAAAAAATAAAAATAAAGTTAAAGAAAATAAATATTTTTATACCTTATTTATAATGTGGATTTTAATAATTATATGTCAAATAATTATTTCTCCTTATATTGAAAGTATTTCTGGAAGTTTTTTATATATGAATATGGGAATATATTATCTAGTTTATGGCAGCGTTTTAAGGTATGAAAATAAAGATGAAATATTAAAATATATACTAATTTCGATTGCTGCATTAAGTATATTTTATATTATTTATCATGGCTTATATCAAGGAATTAGAATTTTTGGAAATATTGGCTATGCAAATAGTTATGCTGTATTACATTTAGTAGGTCTTTATTTAAATAGAATTAGATTGAAAGATAAATCTACAGATATAATAGAAATAATTTTATTTATTGGATTATTATTTACAGGTTCTAGAACAACTATCATATTATCATTAATATATATAGTTTATAAATTATATATAGATAAAAAGGAAAAGAATATTAAATTAATATATTCCTTAGAGCCAAATGCTTTGGCAATATTCATTTATATTACTTTAGAAAAACTTAGATTAGTATCTATTTTTATACTTCCAATAATATTAATTTTTTACATATTAATAAAAAATTTAAAGTACCGTGATAAAATTTACTATATTTTAGGAGCATTAGGCTTAATAGCAGTTATTTTAAGCAATAGCAAAACTATTAATAGAATAAAAGAAATTTCAATAGCTGATGGAGCATTTCAAGAAAGATTTGTTTATTATGGGGATTCGATAAGAAGTATACTAAAATCACCAATCGGTAATGGAATAAATATGTTTCAGTATAAGCTTTTTGAAAATGCGACAGCCTTTTATGATGTTAAATATATTCATAATTCATATTTACAAGTTGTCTATGATACTGGGGTAATATGCTTTATTATTTTCATTATAGTAATTACTGTGGGTTTCATAAAAATTATCAAAAGTAAAAATGTTAATAAAAATTATTTAATACTTGCATATCTGACTATATTAATACATTCATTAGTAGATTTTGATTTATCTTTTAGTACATTTCCTATAATTCTAGTTATGCTACTTGTATTAAGCAGTATAGATCAATCTAAAAATAATAAGACAAAAATAAAAAATAAAGATAATGAAAAGCAAGTTTTTGCAATAAGTAAATATTTTTATATAGTAATATCTATTATTTCTATTTATTTAATGATTTTTGAAGGAACTATAGTATTAGGTAACTATTTAATAGATAATAATGCAGAGTTAGCAGATAGAATTTATAGTTTTTCAAATAATATTTCATTTAAAAGAGACTATAGAGGCTATTTTAATAGGGCTCAAGCAAAGAAAGATATATATGATAAAAATAAAGATAATAAATATTTACAAGAAGCTATTTCTTTATTAGAAACCAGTAAAAATATAAATCCTTATGATCCAATGGTTAAATGGAATCTTTCATATTTATATGAAATTATAGGGGATAAGGATAAAGCTTTAAAATATGGAGAAGAAGTTTTAGAAGGAGAAAAATTTTATCCAGGAGCATATATTAAGCAGCATGATTATTTAATTAAGCTTTATTCAGAAACTGCTGATAAAAAATATGAAGAGAAAATAAAGGCCTTGGAAGATTATTATTATGAAAATTATAATAATCTTAATAAAAGGGCTAAATATATGAATAATCAGCTTCAAGAAAATTATGATGATATTAGAAATAAAAACTTAGATTACAATATTTTATTAGAGGGGAAATACGAAAAAGAAGTAGTTTACTATAAAGAAGAAGATATCAAGGATAATGAGATAGATAAAATAGATAGTGGAGTTGCTTCCATGGCAATAATTTTATCAAGTATGAAAGAAGAAAATATAAGCCCTATTGAATTGGCTGATTATTATGATAGTTCTGTTGAGTTTTTCCAAAACATAGTAAAACAAGACAAATATAAGCTTCAAGTAGAAAAGCTTGAGGCAAATGAAATAACTAAAGTTAAGAGGCTATTAAGTGATGGAAAACATATGGCAGTTGTTTTAATAAAATCTGGGGAATTAGCATCCGAGGATAATTATATAGTTTTATATGGAATAGAAACTAAAAATGGAGTAAATTATTTTCTTGCTTTAGATCCTAATAAAGATAATATTATAAAAGTTAAAGCAAGTTTGTTTTTAGAGCAAGCTTTAGGATATTGGGTATATAGCGAAGAGTAATAATATGAATTTTAAGATTTTGGCTGTCTTCTTTAAGGCAGCCTTTTTATAATTTAATAAAAAATGTTATTGAATAATTGATAATTGCAAATTGTAAATTGAAATAATCTGGTTTATAATGAATAATTGGAGAAATAATAGAGATATATAATTAATAAATTACTACATATGATTTTAACGATTTAATAGATAAATAAAAATTAAGGAGGCAGCACTTTTGTCAGATTTTATTAAAGAAATAGAAAAAAGAAGAACCTTTGCTATCATATCTCACCCTGATGCAGGTAAAACAACTTTAACAGAAAAGTTCTTATTATATGGGGGAGCAATAAGATTAGCAGGATCAGTTAAAGCTAGAAAGGCTTCTACTCATGCAGTATCAGACTGGATGGAAATAGAAAAGCAAAGAGGTATTTCAGTTACTTCTTCAGTTATGCAATTTAATTACAATAATCATTGCATTAACATATTAGATACACCAGGTCACCAAGATTTCTCTGAAGATACATATAGAACTTTAATGGCTGCAGATAGTGCTGTTATGGTAGTAGATGGTGCAAAAGGTATAGAATCACAAACAAGAAAGCTATTCCATGTTGCATCATTAAGAGAAATGCCGATTTTCACTTTTATAAATAAGATGGATAGAGAAACAAGAGATCCATTTGAATTATTAGAAGAAATAGAAAATGAACTTGGAATAAAAGTTTATCCAATGAACTGGCCAATTGGTTCAGGAAAAGAGTTTAAAGGTGTATATGAAAGAGATAATAACAGAATAATAGTATTCTCAGCAGGAAATCACGGACAAAAAGAAGTAGATGCTATAGAAGGTGCAGTAGATGATCCTAAGTTTAAAGAACTTTTAGGTGAAGCTCTTCACGATAAGTTAATGGAAGACATTGAACTATTAGATATAGCTGGAGATGAATTAGATTTAGAAAAAGTATCAAAGGGAGAGTTAACACCAGTATTCTTTGGATCAGCCTTAACTAACTTTGGTGTAGAACCATTCCTAGAACACTTTTTAGAAATGACAACAGCACCTCTTTCAAGAAACTCAAACATAGGTAAAATTGATCCTTTTGATAACGAATTTTCAGCCTTTGTATTTAAAATTCAAGCAAATATGAATAAGGCTCATAGAGATAGAATTGCCTTTATGAGAATTTGCTCAGGTAAATTCACTAAAGGAGAGGAAGTTTACCATGTACAAGGTGGAAAGAAAATAAGATTAGCCCAACCACAACAATTTATGGCCCAAGATAGGGAAATAGTTGAAGAGGCTTATGCAGGAGACATAATAGGTGTATTTGACCCAGGTATATTTTCAATTGGAGATACCTTATGTTCACCAAAGAAGAAATTTAAATTTGAAGGAATTCCAACCTTTGCTCCAGAACACTTTGCTAGAGTAAGACCAGTAGATTCAATGAAGAGAAAACAATTCGTAAAGGGTGTTACTCAAATAGCACAAGAAGGGGCAATCCAAGTATTTAAGGAACTTTTCATAGGAATGGAAGAAATAATAGTTGGAGTTGTTGGGGTACTGCAATTTGAAGTTTTAGAATATAGATTAAAGAGTGAATATAATGTTGATATAAAAATGGATGTACTACCATACAAATATGTAAGATGGATAGAAAATGAAAACATAGACATGGATTCATTAAACCTAACTTCAGATACAAAGAAGGTTAAGGACTTTAAGGATAGAAACATACTAATATTCCAAAGCGACTGGGGAATTAGCTGGGCATTAGATCATAATAAAGGTCTTGTATTATCTGATATTGGAAAGAACGAAGAATAAAATAATATTATGGAATGTACACTTATTATTTAGTGTATATTCCATTTGTTAATTATACACAAATATTTTTTATATAAATAATTATTATTTTAGCCAAGGCTTAGTTATATTATTAATGACATTGATATAATGTTAAGAAATTAGTAATAAAATTTATAGATTATTTTAGAATAAAGTTTTATAATCATATATAACGATTTAAATTAAGTTTTAAGAAAGGATTGAATTTTTATGGAGAATATTAAAAATATACCTTTTTCTCCTCCAGACATAACAGAACAAGAAATAAATGCAGTAGTAGAAGTATTAAAATCAGGATGGATAACATCAGGGCCCAATTTAGCTAAGTTTGAAGAAGAAATACAAGAATATTGTAAAGTAAATCATGCAGTTGCATTAAACAGTGCTACAGCAGCAATGGAGCTTATCTTAAAGGTTTTAGATATTAAAGAAGGTGACGAAATAATAACTACACCTTATACATATACAGCAACAGCAAGTGTAGCCCTTCATAGAGGAATTCTTCCTGTAATGTGTGATGTTGCAAAGGATTCTTTTTATATGGATTATGATAAGTTAAAGACTTTAATAACAGATAAAACAAAGGTTATTATGCCAGTAGACTATGCAGGTTATCCAGCAGATTATGATAGAATAAAGGGAATTTTAAAAGAACTTAATAGGGAAGATATAATCATTTCAGTTGATTCTGCCCATTCCTTTGGTGCAACCTATAAAGGAGAAAAGGTAGGAGGCCAATGCGATTTTCATTCCTTCTCATTTCATGCTGTTAAAAATCTAACTACAGCTGAAGGTGGAGTAATAACTTATAATGATAATAACTTTGCTGAAAAAGAAGATTTAAGTAAGGAATTAAAATATACAGCTTTACATGGTCAATCAAAAGATGCCTTATCTAAAATGCAGGCAGGAGCTTGGGAATATGATATTATTACAGATGGATTTAAATGTAATATGACAGATATTAATGCTGCAATAGGAAGAGCTCAATTAAAGAGATATGAAGAGATGTTAAAAATAAGAAAGGCTATTTTTGAAACATATACAAGAATTTTAGAAAAAGAAGATTTCTCAATAATACCGTTATACAATAATAATGAAGGAACAGAAAGTTCTTATCATTTATATACTTATAGAGTTACGGGCTTTAAGGAAGAACAAAGAAATTTACTTATTAAAAAGCTTGCGGAAAAGGGAATATCAACAAATGTGCATTACAAGCCATTACCAATGTTAACTCTTTATAAGAATCTAGGATATAAAATAGAAGACTATCCTAATGCTTATGCTCAATATGAAAATGAAATTACCCTTCCAGTATATAGTACCCTTTCCTTAGAAGATGCTGAATATGTTGCAAAGGAAACAGTTAAAGCAATAAAAGAAATTATTTAGTTAAAAAATATAAAAGGAGATTTTACAAGTTATATTAATTAGTAACAGTAAAATCTCTTTTTATATAAACTAATTATTAACTGTTAATTGCTAATACTTAAGCACAAATCTTTCAATTGCCTTAGAAACACCACTATTATCATTTGTATCTGTAATAAAGTCAGCAGCTTCCTTAACTATATCAAGACCGTTTCCCATGGCAACACCAATACCTGCATATTTTATCATTGAAAGATCATTTTCAGAATCTCCTATACACATAACTTCTTCTTGAGGAATATTTAGCATATTGGCTAAATAAGCTGTAGCATTTCCTTTTGAAACCGAACCTACTGTTATTTCAAAATTGTTATCTCCAGAGCTTACAACATGTAGTTTATCCCTAAAAATATCCTTTATTTCTTCTTTTGCAGTCCAAAGTTTATCCTTATTAGCAGCCTTTTCTATAACTCCTGCTTTTAAAATATTGCCTTCATAATTTTGTATAGCTTCATCTAGCTTTTCATTAATAATAAATTTTACACGCTTTTCCTTTGGTAAATCCCTATTCATCACAACATAAGCATGTTCCTCTGAAGCAGGAGTTTCCATAAATAATACATTCCAACTATTAAATTGAATAGTTAGTCTATATTTTTTTGCTATTTTATAAATTTCAATTGCTATGTCCTTAGGTAAAGGATTTTCATATATCGCTTTATCATTATAGCCATTTTTTATAAAAGCTCCATTAGAAGCAATTATTGGGGTGTTAATTCCAATAAGATTAGCGTAATATTTTGCAGATAAAAACATTCTTCCAGTACAAAGAGCAATGTTAACGCCTCTATCATGAGCTTTTTTAATAGCTTTCTTATTTTCATCGCTAACTTCATGCTTACTATTTAAAAGAGTCCCATCCATATCTATACAAATTAATTTAATTTTACTTTCCATATTAATCCTCCTAAAGCCTTTCTTTCTATAGTATAAACTAAAAAAATAAAAATTAGTAGCTAAGCGCGATTATTGTAGAAAAATAGCTAATGAAAAAGTTAGAACACAGAACATATGTTTGCTATAATGTGAATATAAAATTTGAAGGGGGAGACGAATTTATGAAAGAACTATTAATTAAAGCAAAACAGGGGGACAAAGTATCAATGGAAAAACTACTTAATAAATTTGAACCCCTTATAAAGAAATCTTCAAAGCAATATTATATTAATGGCTATGAACAAGGAGATATTAAACAACTAGCCTATATGGCAACATTAAAAGCAATTAAAAGATTTGATTTAGAAAAAAGCAATTCCTTTCCTTTGTATGTAAAAAGAACTGTACAAAATTCTATATATAAGGAAATAAAAAAATCAAAAGAAATTATTAGCTATAATAAAGGGAATAGAGAAACAAAAGAAAATTCTGAAATAAAAAATATAGAAGATAAAAATGTAGAGCTGGAGGAAGAAATAATAAAAAAAGAAACAAGGGAAAAACTAATTAACTTAATAAATAAAATGGCAAATGAGGAAAAGGAATTTATAAGAGAAATATTTATAGAAGAGAAGTCTCTCAAAGAATATGCGGAAGAAAAAGGTCTTAAATATCATCAGGTAGTTTATTTTAAGAAGAAAGTCTTACAAAAGATAGAAATAAAAGTTGGGGAAGGAGTAGCTAAGAGTTAAGGAATGATAATTAATAATATTAAATAAAAAAATAAGTGCCTAATAATGATTTGCAAACTATTATTAGGTACTTATTATTTTTTATATTAAATCTATATAGTTGAATACTATTAGGAGAAAACTCAAAAGACTTAGATTTCATTGGAGGATGTTAATTAAAAAGTTATTTAGCTTTTTAAGTGCTCTTTTTTTAAGGCAGCTGCATAATAGTAATCCTTATTGTATTCCTTACAGTATTTCGTAAGATTAGGTCTTTCATTTTTTATAAATAAAAATTCAATTAATTCTTTTTCTTCATTATCTAGTTTTTCTAAAGCTAGATATAAGTTTTCATAAATAATATCCTGTAAAACAGTTATTTCTACATTAGTCTTATCATCTATAATGCTTTCTTCTAGTTCAAGGCCATCATTATTTGGTTTATTTAAACTCAGCTCATCATTATATCTTATTTCACTTCTACACAAATATCTAAAGCCATTTTTTATTGACCATGAGGCATAAGAAGGAAAACTTTTATAATCTCTATCTATATCAAATTTATTTATTGCATTAAGCAAGTGAAGTATTCCAATTTGTATAAGATCCTCAAAACTTTTACCCTTAATAAAAATATTTTTTGCTTCTTTAATAATAAGTGGATAATACATATCTATTATTTTTTCTTTAGCATTATTGTCTCCATTCTTTGCTGAAATTAATAGCTCTCGCATATAACTTCCCCCCCTCATTATAAAAACATTTCAATTAATAAATATACATTTTGATAGATTTCTTATAAGAAATTAATTAAAAATCGTAAGAAAAATTACTACAAAATACTACATAAACAAGAAAGAGTTTGTAAAATTTTTCTTTTTGTAATTAAAAAAGAAATTAAAGATAAGCTAAAAGATACTAATATAAAGAAGATTTTTATTAGTAAAACTAAGAAAATAAACATTAGTAAAAATAATATTAAAAAGTTTGAAAAACTATGTAGAAGGAAAAAAGTAGAAAAATATTCGAAAAGCTACTATAATAAAAACGTTAATTTTTAAGGGGAAGTGGGATTAAATGTTATTAGCAAGTTTAGTTCTTAAAGAAACTGTTAAAGATGAAAATTTTAAATCATCTATATTACTAAACAACATAGAAGAAGCAGCTAAAAATAATATTAAAAATTTAGTTATTGCTCCAGCCTATTATGATGAAAATAGTGAAAGTAATATAAATAAAGTAAAGGAAATAGTTGAAGAATTAAATAATTATTTACAAGTTAAGGATATTGATATAAAGCTATATCCTGGAAACCTACTTAGGGATAATTATGAAAATGTAAAAGAATATATAAATGGAAAGTTAGGAAGCATAAATGATAGTAATTATATTTTATTAGATGTTGAAGAAGCCGATAAAATTGATGACCTTTTAGAAATAGTTTTTGAATATAAATTACGAAATGTAACACCGATAATAGTAAGTCCAGAAAAAATAAAAGAAATAATAAAAGATAAAAATAAAATAAATAAGCTTCTAGAAGAAGGCTGTTTGTTTCAATTAGATCCTGCAAGCTTAAAAGGTGAATATGGCAAAGCTATAAAAAAGACTGCTAAGTTTTTATTAAAAAGAAACATTTATCAATTCGTTGGCTTCTATGAAAGAATAGATTCAAAATTAATAGATGATAAAATTTTTGCTTTAAGTAAAGAAGGTATATTTGTAGTTGATTCTGAAAAAGCTTTAAGGAATAATAGATTAAATAAAATTAAAAGAAAAAAATTAAAAGAGAAAAATGATATACTCTTCTGAGTTTTTAGGGTATTAGTCTTATTAATAGTGTTTGTTCGACAAAAGGAGATATAAAACGAAGTCAATAATTAAATGGAATTCAAAAATAAATTTAAGTTGAATTTTTTGGAAATTCGATATTTAAAAATATAAAGAAAAATTTTGTGGGTAAAATTTGTAAGATAATGTATTTTTCTTTAAGTATTTTTGGAATGATTTAAAAATTCCTATAAAAAATTAAATGAAGATATAAGATAAATTGACGCAAATGTCGAATTTATCAAATTAAATCAGAAATTGCAAAAAAGTTATTTTGAATAAATTATAGAAAAGTTAATGAAATATTTTATAATTTTCTATATTAAGAAAAAATTAATAAACTTTATTAAGTATAATTAAGTGTAATTAAATTTAATTAAAAATTTAATTGACTTATATTTTTTTGTATAAAAAATACAAAATTTTGATGAAAAGTAAATTTAAAGATGAAAAGCTAGTATATTTAATGATATAATATGCCGGTAATACAAAATATTATTGGTAAGGAGGATTTTAAATTGGAAGAACAAGAAATAAGATTAGATGAGATTTTTGATGCTCTAAAGAAAAGATGGTTAATGATTGTGTCAATAACATTGATAGCAACGATAATATCAGCGGTAGTCAGCTTTTTTGTAATAAAACCTAAATATGCAGCAACTACAAAGCTTTTTATTGGTAAGGAAGAGGCAGAAAGTCAAGGCTACAATCAAAATGATGTAACAATGTATCAAAAGCTTATGAAAACTTATTCTGCTACTATAAAAACAAAAGATTTAGTTGAAAGAGCATTAGAAGGTTCAAAAATAAATCTTAATACAAATACCGTATTAGAAAATTTAACAGTTACTACAGTTACAGATACTCAAATTTTAGAAGTTAAATATAATAGTATTGATCCAAATGAAGCGGCTACAATAATAAAAAAAGTAACAGATGAATTTATAAAAACATCAAAAAAATTAGTTCCTAATGGTAATATTCAAATAATAGAAAGTGTAGAAGTTCCAGATAAACCTATAAGTCCAAATAAGAAAATGAATATTGCTATAGCTTTTGCCCTTGGCTTAGGGGTTGGTGGAGGATTAGCATTATTATTAGAATTCCTAGATAATACCTTTAAAACTAAGGAGCAGATAGAAAGAGAATTAGATATACCTGTAATAGGAACAATACCTCAAGTAAAGGAGGATAAGTAATGTTCATTTTAGAGAAAGATCCAAAATCTATAGCTGCTGAAAGTTATAGAACCTTAAGAACAAATATACAATATTCATCCTTTGATAAGGAATATAAAATTATAATGGTTACAAGTTCAGAACCTGGAGAAGGTAAATCCACAACAGCTGGAAATTTAGCCTTATCCTTTGCTCAAGATGGAAAAAGGGTTTTACTTATAGATTGCGATTTAAGAAAGCCATCCTTACATAAAAAGTTTAAAATTTCCAATCTTGTAGGTCTTTCCGATGTATTAATTGGAAAAGAAGATTTAAAAACTGCTCTTCATAGATACAATGAAAATTTAGTAGTTTTAACTTCAGGAAAACTTCCGCCAAACCCATCAGAAATGCTTTCATCTAAGGCAATGAGCAATTTATTAAAAGAATTAAAAAATGTTTTTGATTATATAATTTTAGATACACCACCTGTACAAGCTGTAACAGATTCTCAAATATTATCCACAAAGGCTGATGGAACGATTTTAGTTATAAGGGCAGAAAAAACTAAAAAAGACTCTGTTCAAAATGCCTTAGGCCTTTTAAAGAAGGTTAATGCAAATATAATAGGTACAGTTTTAAACGGAATAGAAAGTTCTAGAAACAAATATTACTACTATTATGGCGAAAGTAAGTAATAACGTTAGGAAATATGGAGGATTTTTTATGGTTGATTTACATTCCCATATAATATGGGGCGTTGACGATGGTTCAAAATCTAGGGAAATGACTTTAAATATGTTAAATTTGGCTATAGAGGGAGGTACTAATAAAATAGTGTGTACTCCCCATTATATGCCTGGTTATTATGAATACACTTTAGATGAAATAAAAAAAAGACAAATTGATCTTAAAAAGTTGATTTTGGAAGAAGGTTTAGATATTGAAACTTATATAGGTCAAGAAGTTTATTATACAAATAATATTCTTGAAAATTATGAAAAGGGGTATATTGGAACAATAAATAATTCTAGATATATGTTAATTGAATTTGATATGAGAAGTTTTTCTTCTACAGAGGTTTTAGAAAACCTATATGAATTACAGTTAAAGGGAATTGTACCAATAATAGCTCATCCTGAAAGATATATTAAATTTATTAAAAAGCCTTCTTTAATAAATGATTTTATAAAAGAAGGCTTTCTTTTCCAGTTAAATATAGGAAGTTTGTTAGGTCACTTTGGAACAGAGGTTAAAAAGCTTGCTGAAAACTATTTAAAAAATAAGGTTTATTCTGCTATAGGTTCTGATGGACATAGGGATGAAAAAAGAACTACCAATATGAAAGAAGGAATAAAGATAATAGAAAAACTAGATGCTGATTATTTAAGATATTTAAATAAAAGCGGTGAAAAAATTTTAGAAAATGAAGAAATAAGTTTTAGGGGAAGCTTAATTAAAGAAAAGAAGGGTATTTTCAGTATATTTGGCTAAAAGAGCCAAATATACTGAAGCAATAAAATAGTGAATTGGGAATTATGCACTATATAAGATTGGGGGAATAATAATGGAAAGACTTCATATTGAAGAACAGGAGATTATTCAAGTTAGAAAAAGACAAAATATATTTTACGAAGTTTTTAAAAGGGCTTTAGATTTTCTAGCAGCCTTGCTTGGATTAATATTATTAAGTCCAATTTTTTTAATAGTATCTATTTTAATAAAACTAGAATCAGAGGGTGAAGTTATATTTTCACAAACTCGCATTGGTTTAAATGGTAAGGAATTTAAAATGTATAAGTTCCGTTCAATGGTTAAAAATGCTGAAGAATTAAAAGTAAAATTAGCAGCGCAAAATGAAATGTCTGGACCAATGTTTAAAATGAAGGATGATCCTAGAGTTACTAAAGTAGGTAAGTTTATAAGAAAAACTAGTATAGATGAGCTGCCACAGCTTATTAATGTTTTAAAAGGGGATATGAGCTTAGTAGGGCCTAGGCCAAGTCTTCCAAAGGAAGTAGAAAAGTTTGAGCCTTGGATGCTTCAAAGACTTGAAGTTAAACCAGGACTAACATGTTATTGGCAGGTATCTGGAAGAAATAATATTGATTTTGAAGATTGGATGAAATTAGATTTACAGTATGTAGAAGATAGAAAATTTCTATTAGATTTAAAACTGATATTTAAAACCTTCTTTGTACTGTTTGGGGATAAGAATGCTTATTAAAAAATAAAAGAAAGGTTTTAATTGAAGGGAGATAATAAAAGTGAAAATTACAGTGGCAGGAGCAGGATATGTAGGTTTATCAAATGCTATCTTACTAGCACAGCATAATGAGGTAATAGCAATAGATGTTATCCAAGAAAAGGTAGATATGATTAATGATAGAGTATCACCTATAGTAGATAAGGAAATTGAAGATTATTTAAAAAATAAGGAATTAAATTTAGTTGCAACAACAGATCCATATAAGGCATATAAGGATGCAGAATATGTAATTATTGCAACACCTACAAATTATGATGAAGAATTAAATTATTTCAATACAAGAACAGTTGAAGCTGTAATTGCAAATGTATTATCAATTAATCCAGAGGCGATTATGGTAATTAAATCAACAGTACCAGTAGGATATACAGAAAAAGTTAAAAAGATGTTTGAAACTGATAATATAATCTTTTCACCTGAATTTTTAAGAGAAGGTAGAGCTTTATATGATAATCTTTATCCTTCAAGAATAATAGTTGGAGAGAAGTCTGAAAGAGCAGAAAAGTTTGCTGAACTTTTAAAGGAAGGGGCAATAAAAGAGGATATTCCAGTATTATTTACAAATCCTACAGAAGCAGAAGCAGTAAAATTATTTGCTAATACTTACTTAGCCTTAAGAGTAGCATACTTTAATGAACTTGATACCTATGCAGAGTTAAGAGGCCTAAATACAAAAGAAATAATTGAAGGAGTTGGATTAGATCCAAGAATAGGAAACCATTATAATAATCCATCCTTTGGTTACGGTGGTTATTGTCTACCAAAAGATACAAAGCAATTATTAGCAAATTATTCTGATGTTCCTAATAATATTATTGGAGCAATTGTAGAAGCTAATAGAACAAGAAAAGATCATATTGCGGATATGATATTGAAGAGAAAACCAAAGGTAGTTGGAATATATAGATTAACTATGAAAACAAATTCTGATAATTTTAGAGCCTCATCTATTCAAGGCGTAATGAAGAGAATTAAGGCTAAGGGAATAGAAGTGGTTGTTTATGAACCAGCATTAAAGGAAGATAGTTTCTTTAATTCTAGAGTGATTAGAGATTTAGATAAATTTAAAGAAATGTCTGATGTTATAGTATCTAATAGATTAGCAGAAGAGTTATTAGAGGTTGAAAATAAAGTATATACAAGGGATTTATTTAATAGAGATTAGATGTTTTATATGAAAAGAGGAGAGTACATTTGAAAAAAATTTGTTTTATAGCATCTACAGGTGGGCACTTTGAGCAATTAATGATGCTTAAGCCCTTAATGGATAATTACGAAAGTTTTATAGTGACAGAAAAAACTGCCTATTCAGTAATTAAAGGTAATAGAGTTTATTATCTAGAGCAAGTTAATAGAAACGAAAAAAATTATTTAATTAAAATGATTTATAATTTTTTCGTTTCTTTTAAAGTTTTTTTAAAAGAAAAACCTGATTTTGTTATTTCTACAGGTTCATTGGCGACAATTCCTATGTGTATTATTGCAAAATTATTTAGAGAAAAAATTATTTTTATAGAATCATTTGCTAAGGTTAACTCACCAACTTTAACAGGTAAGCTTATATACAATTTTGCAGATCAGTTTTATGTTCAATGGGAGGAAATGCTAGAATTTTACCCTAAGGCAATATATAAGGGGGGAATATATTGATATTTGTAACAGTTGGCTCTCAAAAATTTCAATTTAATAGATTATTAGTTGAAATTGATCGATTAATTGAAGAGAAAAAAATTAATGAAGAGGTTTTTGCTCAAACCGGGCATAGTGATTACAAACCTAAGAACTATAAATACAAAGAGTTTTTAGATAGAGATGAATTTCTGCGGGTAATGAATAAATGTGACAAGGTTATTACACATGGTGGAACTGGAGCTATAATTGGAGCAGTTAAACAGGGGAAAAAGGTAATAGCTATTCCAAGGTTAAAAAAATTTGGTGAGCATGTTGATGATCATCAATTGCAGATAGTAAGTCAATTTGAAAAGATGAACTTTATTAGGCGTATTAATGATGAAAGAGAACTAATGAATGTAGTTCTTGAAATAGAAAATGATAATTTTAGAACTTACAAATCTAATACTATTGCAATAATAGATTCAATAGAGAAATTTATTAATAAGGTGGAAAAGTAAGTGGAAAGAATATTGATGGTTATGACTACGGATGTAGGATTTAATGGAATAACTAGTGTTGTAATGAATTATTATAGAAATATAAATAGAGAAAAAATACAATTTGATTTTGCAATTTGTGAAAGAATTAATAATAATATAGAATATGAAATAGAGAAATTAGGAGGAAAAGTATTTAAGTTACCTTCTAGGAAAAAATTTACTTGTAAGTATATAAAAGCATTAAAGCAATTAGTAAAAGAAAAAAAATACAAGATTGTTCATGTTCACGGGAATAGTGGAACTTTATATTTAGATATACATGCATTAAAAAAAGCTGGAGTTTTAATTAGAATTGCTCATAGTCATAACAGCACATGTAATCATAAAATAATTCATAAATTATTTAAAAATAAATTAAATAGAGAAATGACAATGGGAATTGCATGCTCTAAATTAGCTGGAGATTGGTTGTTTAATAGAGATTATACAATTATAAATAACGGTATAGATATTGATAAATTTACTTTTAGAGAAAATATAAGAAATAAGTATAGGCATGAAATGAAATTAGAAGGAAAGTTTGTAATTGGACATATTGGACATTTCTCTTATCAAAAGAATCATGAGTATTTAATAAATGTATTTAAAAAAGTATATGATAAAGATAAAGAAGCTATTTTAATGCTTATTGGTGATGGTAAATTAAGAGCTAAAATTGAAGAACAAATTTATGAACTTGGCTTGAAAGATAATGTTTTGCTTTTAGGAAAGAGAGATGATGTAGCTGAATTAATGCAAGCAATGGACGTATTTGTATTTCCCTCTAGATTTGAAGGTTTACCAGTTGTTTTAATAGAGACACAAGCTGCAGGATTAAAATGTATAATTTCTAATAATATAACAAAAGAATGCAAGGTAACAGATAATGTTAAATATTTAGATTTAAAGAAGGATGATACAGAATGGGTTAATACAATATTAAGTGTATCTAAGAATTATGAAAGAAATAATGTAAGACAAAGACTATTTAGTTCAAGCTTTAATATTAAGAGGGAAATAAAAAAGTTAGAAGAAATATATTTATCAAAAATATAATATGTTTTTACTCTAGTCTGTGTAGATAATTATATAAGTGAAATTAGAAAAGACTTATACCTGTCTATGAGATTTGTATAATAATTACATATAATACAGAATTAAAGTAAAAAATATTTAGCGAGTGGTAACAGTAAGTGAGGTATATGTGATAAAAATTTATAATTATAAGATTAAAAAAATTATAATGGAAATAAGAATGCTAATGCAATTTCCTATTTTTATCAATTTATATTAAGCTTATAAAGTAACAATAAGGTATTATTAAAATATATTGGGAGCGTTAGTTATGAATATAATATATGTTGCTAGAATAGATGAAGACTATAGTTTGGATTTAGGAGTAGCAAAAAAAATTAATGGACAAATTAGTGCATTAGAAGCATTATATTGCAATGTTGATTATTTAAGAATAAAAAATAAAAAAATAATGCTTAATGATATTGAATTAAAAGAGATTAAGTATAGAAGATTAGCGTACAGACATTTATATAATAGTATTAAAAGGATAAATAATCAATTTGATGCTGCATATTTAAGATATGTAAGGGCAGATTACTTTTTTCTGAAGACTATAAAATTATTATATAAAAGAGGTGTAAAAGTTATTGTTGAAATACCAACTTACCCATATATTACAGAAATAAATAAAAAGACTGTTCGAGGAATTTTAGAAATTTTTATTGATAATATTATTACTAGACTTTTAAAAAAATATGTATTTAAGATTTCAACTACATCAAAATATGAAGAAATTTTTGGAATAGAAACTATAAAAATAAATAATGGGATAGATATGAACTCTTTTCCTTTAAAAAATAAAAGCAATCATGATACTACTAAAGTCATTAAATTAATTGGTATAGGAAATTTAGCTAGATGGCATGGGTATGATAGAATAATTAAGGGAATGTTTGAATATTACAAAGAGAATGTAGATATTAATATTGAATTTTATATAGTTGGAGAGGGGAACGAAAAAGTTAATTTAGAAAAACTAACTCATGACTTAAATATGCAAAAATATGTTCATTTTTTAGGTGTAAAAACCGGTACAGAGTTAGATAATATTTTTGATGAAATGGATATAGGAGTATCCTCTTTAGCATTATTTAGAGCTGGGGGAGGTCACGATCCTATAAAGTCTAAGGAGTTTTTAGCTAGGGGAATTCCAATAATTTTGGCTTATCAAGATTTACTTATTGATATGTCTCTTCCATATGTTTTTTTTGAAGAGGAAAGTAATAGTCCTATAGATATGAAAAAAATAATTGAAAAGTATAAGAAAGTTAGAACAATAGATAGTGAGGAAATAAGAAATTATAGCATAAAAAATCTATCATGGGAAAATCAAATGAAAAAAGTAATAAAAGTTCTTGAGAGGTGATTTAAATAATTATAAAGGTTAGTAATTTAAAAAAAATCCAAGTATATATTTTAACTTTTATATTCATAATGTATTTTGCTATACGCCCAATAAGCATGGCTGTTTATGCATTAAAAGGGATTAAGTATAATGGAATAGAGACTAAGTTAATTTTCATAAGTTTTTTACTATATACTATAATTAGTATATTATTAAAATGTCAAATAAAGGGAATAAATAAATCTAAGATTTCCATTAATCGAATTGATAAGAGGTTAATTATATTTACTCTAATTATTATTCTTTTAATCTATTTTTTTAATTATTTCTTTCTACCGAAAGAAATGCTTCTATATGCAAAGAGAAGCAGAAATTTTATTACAGTAAAAGATTACTATTTCAATACGTTTAATGGTAGTATTTTTTATATGATAGTTTTATTTATTCTAGGTAAGAATTTTAATATTTTATTAGAAAAATTAAAGCAAAAAAACTTATCAAATTTAATTAGTTTTTTATATATATTATTTTCTTTTGTTTTGTTATATGCACAAATTGTTTTAAGAAAAAATAATATAAATGATCAACTTTTTACTGAACCTGGCGTGTATCTTTTATTAAGTGATTATTTTGCTTTATTTAGTATATTTGTTTTAGGAACTAAGAAGAAAATTATAACTAAAATTATTGTGTTTTTAAATTCGGCTTATTGGTTATTAAAATTAGGTTCGCGAACATCTTTTTATATCTTTATATTATTAGCTTTTGTTGTTATTTTTAGAACAATACTAAAGCGAAAAAAATTTATTAGATATTTTTTTATATTTTTAATAATATTAATTATTTTTTCATTAAACAAAAATAATTATGAAACTATATTATATGAAAATAATAGAATGCTAGTTTTATTAGAAAATATGTTGGGAGATGCTTCATTTATAGGAAGACAAAGGCATATGATTGAGGGATTTAATGATATATTAGAAAATTTTTTTATTGGCAAATTATTTGTAGGAGTTTTAAAAGATGGACAATTAGGAGAATATATTCATAATATCTTTTCTTATTGGGCAGAATTTGGCTTAATTCCATTTATTATACTATTTTATTTAAATATAAAGTATTCTATAGTTAATATTAAATATATATTTAAGAATAAAGAAGAAAATTATTTATTATCAATACTTTCTCTTTTTTCTATTTTAGTGTGTCTAATTAGTAGATCATATATATATCCGTATTTATGGTTAGGGCTTTCTATTAGTATTTATAATACTCAAATAAATGAAAAATCAAAAAACAGTAATTGTAAAGAAAAGGACTGTGGAGGAGTAGCAAATGTATAAAAAGAAAAGAATATGTACGATAACACATCATACGGTACCTAATTATGGAGCTGTTTTACAAGTTTTTGCATTGCAAAAAGCAATATTAAAATTAGGGTATAATAGCGAAATTCTTGATTATGATAGTGATAGAGTGAAAAAAAAGTATGTTACTAATTTTTTTCAAATAAGAAGTTTTAAGCAGTTATTAAAATATATTGCTTTCCCAAGTGAAAAAATACGTAATAAAAAGATTAGGGATTTTGTAAAACAAAATATAAAAATTAGTAATAAAAAATATAAAAGAAATGAATTAGTTTTAGCCAATAATGAATATGATTTGTTTATAACTGGTAGTGATCAAGTATGGAATTTGAATATTCATGAAGGTGATACATCGTATATGTTAGATTTTGTTGTTGATTCCAGAAAAAAGGGATCATATGCAGCTAGTTTTGGGTATAGTGAAATTCCAGAAAAATTCAAGGAAACTACCAAAAAATGTTTAAAGGATTTTTATTACTATAATGTTAGAGAAAAAGAAGGAAAAGATATTCTTTATAATTTAATAGGAAGGGAAAGTCAAGTTGTTGTTGATCCAACCTTACTTTTAGAAAAAAATGATTATAGTAATATAATTAAAGAAACAAATTTCAAAGGACAATATATTTTTATTTATAACCTTACACAGAGCCCATCCTTAATAAAATTTGCTAAAGATTTTGCTGAAAACAAGGGGCTAAAAGTTGTTTGCATTAATACTAATCATAAAAAGGAAGAAGGTTGCATTAATATCAATGATGCTTCACCACAAGAGTTTTTAGGATACTTAAAAAATTCTGAATATGTTGTTACTTCTTCATTTCATGGAATGATTTTTTCTTTGATTTTTAATAAACAATTTTTTTATGAATTAAATAATAAAAAAAGTAACAATAACTCAAGACTAATTAATTTAGCGAGATTACTTGGAATTGAAGATAGAGAAATTAAGCTGGAAAAGAGTTTTGAAATGTACACTCCAATCAATTATGAAGAAGTAAACAAAATTATTAAGATAGAACAGCAAATATCTTTAGGTGTACTTGAAAAAATGTTAAAACAAAGTGAGGCATAAAATGTTAAAAAAAATTAATATTAAATACATTTTGACTAATGAATATTCTTTTACTTTAATTAATAAGATAACAACAATTTTATTAGGAGTATTTACATCAGCATTTATTAATAGATATGCAGGTGCATCATTAAAAGGAGAATATGCTGTTTTATTAAATCTATTGAATATTTTTTCTGTTTTTGCAAATTTAGGACTTTATCAAGCTTATCCTTATTATAAAAGAAAAGGGTATAAAGATATACTATCTAAATTTATTAATGTATTTTATTATCAATTTATTTTTTATTGTGTGATGGCTTTTTGTTCATATTTATTAATAGATAATAAAGTATTAAATATTGTATTATTAATGTTGCCAATTGCTGTTTTAACAAATCAATTAAATTTTATAATTATGGTTGAGAATGTTAATTATAAAAATAAAATAAATATTTTTGGAAGTTTTATTAAATTTTTACTTGCTTTTGTAACTTACTTTTTCTTCTCTAAAAGGATTGAAATCTTAGTATTAAATTTAATGATATATGATATATTTCTATTATTTTGTTATTTAAGAATGTTGAGAGTAAAATTTACTATTAGATATTTAAATTTAAATTTTATTATTTCAATAATAAAATTTGGATTTGTTGCAATGGTTACATCACTTTTAGTTAATTTAAACTATAAATTAGATGTATTAATGTTAAATAGTTATTTATCAAGTAGTTTAGTTGGGATTTATTCAGTAGGGGTAACATTAGCTGAGTTTGGATGGTTAATACCTGATACTTTTAAAGATGTATTATTTTCTAAAACAGCAAAATCAGATTCAATAAATTCTATTATAAACTGTTTGAAAATATCATTTTATGTTATCATAGTTATTACTTTTATGGTGATATTATTTGGTAAAATTTTTATAAAAATTATGTATGGTAATGAGTTTTTGGATTCTTATATTGTAACAGTAATATTATTTTTAGGAATACCCTCAATGGCATGGTTTAAAATTATATCTACTTTATATTTAGCTAAGGGAAAACGATATTTCTATTTAATGACATTATTGCTTAGTGTAGTTTCAAACGTAATTTTTAATATAGCATTAATACCTAAATTCTCTATTTATGGAGCAGCAATAGCTTCTGTTTTTTCATATACAGTTTGCGGAGGAATATTTTTAATCGATTTTTGTAAAAAATATAATTTAAAAATGATTAATATTTTTAGCATTAAAAACTCTGATTTTAAAGGGTTGATAAAAAAATTAAAGTCACAATAAGTATGGTGAGGGGAAGAAATGATAGTAAAGGATAATGAAAAATTAGCTAAATATACAACTTATCGAGTAGGTGGAATAGCTCGAAAGTTTTATATTCCAGAAAATAGAGAAGAATTACTTAATCTGTTAATTAAATTAGAAGATTATAAAATTTTAGGAGGTGGTTCTAATTTACTAATAAATGATAGTAAGATTTTTGATAATATAATAAAACTAGATAAGTTTGATCAAAAAATTACTTCTTATGGTGAAGGTAAATATTATGTTGGAGCATCAGTAAGATTACAAAAATTAATAAATTTTATTAATAATCAAGGATATGGTGGAATTGAGTACTTATTTTCAGTGCCAGGATTAGTTGGTGGAGCACTAGCTATGAATGCAGGAAGAGGTAAACAGTTTAATAATCAAATAAGTGATTATATAATTAGTGTAGATGTTTTTCATAATGGTGAAATAATAACTTTAAGCAAAGAAGATTGCTTATTCAGATATAGAGGGTCAATATTTAAGAATAATAATTATATAATTCTAGGGGGACTATTTCAATTTCTGCCAATGCTTAAAGAAGATTCTGAACAGCTCAAACGAGAGAGAATAGTTCTTTGTAATAAAAATCAAGATAAACATGGCACTAATTTTGGTTCTGTATTCAGTAAATATGATCGTAGAATTCTTAAATTAGTATCAAAATTATCGCTCAATAAAAAAGAGGGAGTTATGTTTTCAAAGCAAACAATTAATTGGATATGTAATGGTGGGAAAGGAACTTATAGTGATACTATTAAATTAATAAAATTAGTTAAAAAGATTCATGAAATATTTGGTAAAGAAATTGAGTTAGAAGTTGTTATATGGGATTAATTTAAAGAGGCAATTAATTATTTAAAATATAACATATAGAATAATTAAATTATTATTCTTGTAAAGAAAAGTTTTTAATAAACGATGATAATAATAAACTAACTAAACATAAATAATGAACTTTTATATTACTGGATAATGATATATTTACAATAAGTAAAAATTAGGTTTAAGCAACTAATTAATTGTTATGATGAAAATAAAACCTCAGTATTAGGTGTGCAACAGTAGATCCGCAAAATGTATCTAAATATGGTATAGTGAACGGAATTAATATAGAAGATGGAGTTTACAAGGTTAAGGAGTAAGTTGAAAACTAGAAAAGATATGATGCTGGTGATAAACTTTGCTTCTTAGAAGCTACAGTTGAGTATGCTTTAAGAAGAGAAGATTTAAAGGAAAGCTTAAGATAATACTTAACTTCGTTAAATTTTGATTAATAAAAAATAATCTGCGTAGAAAAATTAACGCAGATTATTTTTTTATAGTTTTAAAAAATTTTGAAAATTTTTTCTAATAATCTCCTCCATCTAGGTATTTATCATATAGAAACAAAAAATTTAATTCAAAATTAGGAGGAGATTATATGCAGTATTCTTTCTTAGGTTTTTCTACCTTAAAAATGAGAGAGTTAAACTTAGATGTAAAAGATATGATAATACTTAGATATTTTGTTGACTTTAAAGATAGTGGAAAGATGTTATTTGAAATAGTTAATGGAAGAAAATATTATTGGATCAATTATAAGACTATGGAAGAAGAAATGCCTCATCTTGAATTAGGCAAAAAGGCAATTATGAAAAGAATGCACAAATTAAGGGATATGAGAATTTTAGACCATTATACCAAAAAGGAAGGAGGAACTTTTTCCTACTTTGCTTTAGGACCTAAATATTATGAGCTAATAAATAAAGTAAATAACTATGAAAAGACAAAGGAAGAAAAACTAAAGGAAAAACAATTAAAAGAATTAAATGAAATGAAAACTGATTGTACAGACAAGCAAGGTATAATTAAATATTCCCAGGCATAAATGAAGAGGAAAAGGGGGTATCCTTAAAAATAGATAGGGCGTATCTACAAAAATATCCAACAAAGATTAATAAATTAAATAATTCATCTACTAAAGAAATTAATATTATATAAAAAAGGCAGTAGAAGAAATAATTGAATATTTAAATTCTAAAATAAATACTAAATATAATTCTGCCTCTTACAATACTATTAAGTTAATTAGTTTAAGATTAAAAGAAGGTTATAGCATAAATGATTTTAAAACTGTTATAGATAAGAAGACAAATTCATGGCTAGGAACTGAATTTGAGCAATATTTAACTCCCCAAACCCTTTTTGGATCTAAATTTGAAAAGTATTTGAATCAAAAGATTATTAATAAAAATAAAAAAACTAAAGGAAGCTATGAAATTCCAAAATTAAGATTTAATAATTTTACTTCTAGGGAATATGATTATGATGAATTAGAGAAGAAATTATTAGGCTGGAATTAAATTTTTAGAAAAAATATTTTTGTTTTAATAAAATTGAAAATATTGTATAATGTGAATATAAATAGATAGTTATGTAGAATAATATATATAGAATATAATATAAAATTAGGAAATTGATTAAAGTATAGTATTGTACTAAAGTAAAGAATACTCTTTATTTTAGTAAGGAGGAGTAGTTTATGAAAAAAATAATAACTTATGGAACCTTTGATTTATTGCATTATGGACATATAAATTTATTAAAAAGAGCAAAATCATTAGGTGATTATCTAATTGTAGCCCTTTCAACTGATGAATTTAATTTAGAAAAAGGAAAAGTATGTTACTTTAAATATGAAGAAAGAAAAAAACTTCTGGAAGCTATAAGATATGTAGATTTAGTTATTCCAGAAACACGTTGGGAACAAAAAATTAGTGATGTAAAAGAATTTAAAATAGATACCTTTGTAATGGGAGATGATTGGAAGGGGAAATTTGATTTCCTAGAAGAATATTGTGAAGTTCAATATTTACCAAGAACTCCAGAAATATCAACCACTAAAATAAAGAATGAGTTATATGGTTTTAATGTTGATAAATAGTAGAGTAGTTAATTGAGCATACAAAACAAATGAGTTTTGTATGCTTTTTGTCTCAAAAAGCAGTAATTATTTATTGATAATATATTGAGAATGTTTTGTTTTAATTAAATTTAAAATAATGTATAATGTCTTTGTAAATAGATAGTTATGATGGAATAATATATATAATAAGCGATAGCTTTAGGGAAATGTGAATTAATAATTAAATATTATTGAAGGGACGAATTTTTATGAATATACTAGTAACTGGTGGAGCTGGATTTATAGGTTCCCATACTTGTGTGGCTTTGCTTGAGGCAGGATATGAAGTTATTGTTGTAGATAATCTTTGTAATAGTAAAGTTGATACTATAGATAAAATAAAAAAAATAACTAATAAAGAAGTAGTTTTTTATAATATAGATGTAACTGAAGAAAAAGATTTAGATAGTGTTTTTTCAACTCATATAATTGATGGAATTATCCATTTTGCAGGTCTTAAAGCTGTAGGAGAATCTGTTGAAAAGCCCTTAGAATATTATTATAACAATTTAGTTTCTACAATGATGTTATGTAAGCTTTGTAAAAAATATAATGTTAAAAAGTTTGTTTTCAGCTCATCTGCTACAGTATATGGAGATAATGAAATTCCATTTAGAGAGGATATGAAGCTTTTATCGACAACAAATCCTTATGGGGAAACAAAAGCTATGAGTGAAAGAATACTTACGGATATAGCAAAAGCTGATTCAAGCCTTTGTGTAACTTTACTTAGATATTTTAATCCAATAGGAGCTCATGAAAGTGGATTAATTGGTGAGGACCCAAAGGGGATACCAAATAACTTAATGCCATATATAACCAAGGTTGCCAAGGGAGAACTTGATAAACTGTGTATTTTCGGAAATGATTATCCAACTATAGATGGTACAGGAGTTCGTGATTATATTCATGTTGTAGATTTAGCAGAGGGACATGTAGCCGCTTTTAAAAATATAACACCAGGAGTACATGTTTATAACCTAGGTACAGGTAAGGGAACTTCAGTATTACAATTGGTGAAAGCTTTTGAAGAAGCAAATAAAATTAAAGTTCCATATGAAATAGTAGATAGAAGACCTGGTGATATTGCCGAATGTTATGCAGATGTTAGTAAAGCAGAAAAGGAACTTGGGTGGATTGCTAAAAAGGGAATAATAGAAATGTGTAAAGATGCATGGAATTTTGAAAAAAATATTAAGTAATTATAGTATTTTGAAAATTATAAGGACTTGATTTTTGTGCTTCACAGAAACAAGTTCTTTTTTTGCTAATGAAAATAAAAATTTATGTTGAATTATTAAGATAAATGTAGAAAAATAATAAAAAACTATTGAAAAAGAAAAAGATGGTAGGTATAATTACATTAAATTCAAAAAATGAATTTCAAAAAATGAATTCAAAATATATGATTAGAATGTAATATTAAACATTTATAAGTATTGGGAGGTTAATTATGAAAAAAGCTATAAAACAAGCGGTTATTCTTGCTGCCGGAGAAAGAAAGGACTTTGAAAATCCAGTTGGTTTTCTTCAAATTGAAGATACAACAATAATTGAAAGATTAATTGTTTTACTTAATTCTAATGGAATAGATAACATAACTCTTGTTTCAGGATATAAAAGTGAACAATATGAAGAACTTGCAAAAAGAAAAAATTTGAATTTTATTTATAATGACCGTTTTAAGTGGACAGGAACTATGCATTCTTTATCTCTTGCTGAAGAGTTTGTAACTGGAGACTTTTTATTAATTGAAAGTGATACTGTTTTTGAGGAAAGGGCAATAGAACTATTACTTGAAAATGAAGAAAAGAATATTATTTTTATTGCAAATGAATCAGGCTCAGGAGATGAAGCTTTTGTTGAGCTAAAGGATGAATATATATTTAGAATATCAAAGGATATTCACCAGTTAAATAAAATAGATGGTGAAGCCATTGGATTATCAAAGGTATCTTATGAAACTTTTAAAAGAATGCTTAAAGATTATAAATTTAATAAAAATCCATTTTTAAATTATGAATATATGATGATAAATATAATGGATGAATATAGATTTGGATATGTAAAAATTGATGGCTTAATATGGACTGAAATTGATACTAAAGAACATTATAAAAATCTAATACATGTTGTTTATCCAAAACTTAAAATAAAAGAAATGGAAGTTAGAAAGCAATATGCAATAGAAACAGTTGCAAAGGCATTAAATGTAGATATAAGTGATATTAGAGATGTAGAAAGATTAGGTGGACTTACAAATAAAAATTATAAGATGAACATTAATGGAAAAAATCTTGTTGCTAGAATACCTGGTAATGGAACAGATGAAATGTTTGATAGATTAAATGAAAAAATAAATTCAAATATTGCTTATGAAATTGGATTAAGTTGTAAGAATGTATATTTTGATGAAAAAACAGGGCTAAAAATAACAGAACTTATAGAAAATGCTGAAACTATAAATCCAACTACTGCGAAGAAGGAAGAAAATATTGAACTTATTGCTGGAGCTTTATTAAAACTTCATTATTGTGATAAAAAATTTAAAATAACTTTTGATCCTTTTAAGGATACAGAATTCTATGAAAAACTTCTTCTTGAGGCAAATGGAAAAGTTTTTGAGGAGTATTATGAAATAAAAGAGAAGTTTATGCCTCTTAAAGAGGAACTTTTAGAACTGGGTATGGTTTATACTCCATGTCATTTAGATGCTTTAGCTGAAAACTTTGTAAAGTCTGGAGAAGATAAAATATATTTAATAGACTGGGAATTCAGTGGAAATTATGACAAGCTTTGGGATGTTGCAACTATAATCGTGGAATGTGGCTATAATGATGATGAAAAAGAACTTTTACTTAATAAATATTTTGGAAGGGAAGCTCTTGAAGCTGAAAGAAAAAGAATACAAATTCATATGATAATGCAGGATATGTGTTGGAGTATGTGGGCAGCTGCTAAGGTTGCCAGAGGTGATGATTATTTAGAAGATTATGCAATTATGAGATTTACAAGAGGAAAGTATAACTTATTAAAATACTTGGAAGGCGGTAATAAATAATGGATAAAAATAAAGAAAGAATAGGTATTGCAAATGGTTTAGTAGCAGGAATTACTTGGGGAATAGATACAGTTCTTGTTGGAATAATTATGGCAAGCACACCTTTTATTGATAATGAACAGGCTATATTTTTAGCTCCTTTTGTTAGTACATTTATGCACGATTTCTTTTCTGCCCTTTGGGCAACTATATTTATGATTTTTAAGGGTAAATCTGGAGAAGTAATAAAATCTCTTAAAACTAGAAGTGGTAGATTTATTGTTCTTGGAGCATTGCTTGGTGGTCCTGTTGGAATGACCTGTTATCTTTTAAGTGTTAAATATATTGGAGCAGTTTATGCTGCAAGTATAACTTCTATATTCCCAGGAGTAAGTGCCCTATTAGCATTTATATTTTTAAAAGAAGAAATGAATGCAAGAATTTGGTCAGGTATTGTATTAAGTATTGCAGGAGTTATTACTTTAGGATATGTTCCTGCTCAGCTTACTTTAGGAAGTGACTTTTTAATTGGAATATTATTTGCTTTTGGAACAGTTTTTGCATGGGGAGTTGAAGGTGTTATTTGTGCTTTAGGAATGAAAGATGGAGAAGTTGATTCTGAATATGCAATAAATATAAGACAAGCAACCTCTGGTCTTGTATATGCTGTTATAATAATCCCATTCTTAAAGGGATATGGTTTAGCTGGTAAAGCCTTAACATCAACTACAGCAATTGGAAGCTTTAATATTAATTTAGGAGTATTAATAGCAATTACAGCCTTAGTTGGAACTCTTTCTTATATGCAATACTATAAGGCGATAAATATTATAGGTGCGGCAAGAAGTACTGCTCTTAATATTACATATTCAGTTTGGGCTATATTAATTCAAATAATTTTTATGAAATCACCTGTAAGCTTGCAACTTGTTATTGGAACGATTATAGTTATTTTAGGATCTTTCCTTGTTACAGGAAATCCAAAGGAACTTTTAGGATTAAATGAAAATTAAAAATTTGAAAGGAAGACAATAATGAGAGCAATAATCTTAGCAGCAGGTATGGGAACAAGATTAAGACCCCTTACAAATGATACTCCTAAGTCTTTAGTTAAGGTTGCAGGAGAGCCTATGGCTGAAAGACAAATAAGATTTTTAAAAGAAAAAGGTATAGATGATATAATTGTTGTTACTGGATACCTAAATGAGAAATTTGAATATCTTAAAGAAAAGTATGGGGTTAAAATCATTCATAATGATAAGTATGATTTATATAATAATATATATACAATGTATCTTGTAAGAGAGTATCTTCAAGATGCTTATGTTACTGAAGCAGATGTATATATGTATAGAAATTACTTTAAAACAGATTTAAAAAATTCAACATATTTTTCTGGAATTAAAGAAAATTATAAAGGTGAATGGAAATTAAATTTTGATGAAAGTGGAAGAATATATGAAGTTGAAATAGGAGATGGAACAGGATATATAATGTCGGGGATTTCCTATTGGACAAAAGAAGATGGACTTAAGATTAGAGAGAAGCTTGAAGAGATTATAGATAGTGGTAATTTTGAAAAGATATATTGGGATGATGTTGTTAGAAATCTTCTTGATGAGATAAATGTTTATATAGAGAAAATTAATTCTAATGATTGGTTTGAAATTGATTCTATTGAAGATCTTATAAAAGCTGAAAAAATCATTTCTGATAATTCAAAATAAAGGGGCTGTCGCACTAAATAATTAGTGTGAAGCTCCTTTTTGATGAAAAAAATAAATCCCAGACTTTAAAAGTCTAGGATTTATGGTAAAATATTTTTCATGCCTATAAAAAAAATCTTACGAAAAAATTATACTTTAAATCAAAAGGTTTATCAACTAAAACTTCCTTTTGATATTGATTGCATAATTCCAAGTAATGCTTCTGTGCGATTACTAAGCCAGTTTGTAGAGGAGATGGATTTGACTGAGCTATATTCTACTTATTTTAGAATAAGAGAAAATCAAGTATCGCCCATGAAAATGCTGAAAATTATGCTATACGCTTATATGAATGGAATTTATTCTTCACGTGATATTGAGCTAGCTTGCCGTAGAGATATAAATTTTATGTTTTTACTAGAAGGGGCTTCCGCTCCGGATCACTCAACATTTGCAAGGTTTAGAAGTTTACATTTCGCCCCATGTTCTGAAAAGATTTTAGCTGAAATGACTAATTTTCTTTATAAAATAGGAGAAGTATCAGGTAACAACATATTTATTGATGGTACTAAAATAGAAGCTTGTGCAAATAAATATACTTTTGTTTGGAAAAAAGCTGTTACAAAAAACATGGCAAAGTTATTAATTAAATTAGCCGACCTTGTAAAAGAATCTGAAGAACTTTATGGAATTAAATTAATTTATAAAGATAAAGTAGAAATTAAACATGTGAAGAAGCTAAGAAAAAAGCTTTATGAGTTGAAGAGATCAGAAGGTATAGAATTCGTCCACGGATGTGGTAAAAGAAAAACTACACTACAAAAGTCTATAGAAAAACTTGAAGAGTATCTTTCAAAATTTAAAGAATATAATCAGAAAGTGTACACTTGCGGTGATAGAAATAGCTATTCAAAAACAGATACTGATGCTACATTTATGAGAATGAAGGAAGATGCTATGAAAAATGGACAACTTAAACCTGCTTATAATGTACAACATGGAGTAGATTCAGAATACATTACTTGGCTTACGGTAGGGCCTCAGCCCACAGACACAACGACTCTAATACCATTTTTAAAAACTATGGAGGAACATTTAAATTTTAAATACTTAAAAATTGTTGCTGATGCTGGATATGAAAGTGAAGAAAATTATTCTTTTATTGAAGATAATAATCAAATAGCATTTATTAAACCTGCTAACTACGAATTATCAAAAACGAGAAAATATAAAAATGATATTGGTAAAATAGAAAATATGGATTATAATCCTGAAAATGATATTTTCATATGTCAGAATGGTAAAAAGTTAAAAATGGAAGGCGTAAAATTAAGAAAATCAAAAACAGGATATGAAAGTGAAAAAACAATTTATACATGTGAAGATTGTAGTGATTGTAAATATAAAAGCAAATGCATTAAAGGAAATAATTGCAAAACACCTTTAGAAGAAAGAACTAAAAAATTTGAAACCTCAAAAAAATTTAATCGTCAAAGAAAAGAAGACTTAGAGAGAATAATTAGTGATGAAGGTTGCTTGCTAAGAATGAATAGGAGTATTCAAGCAGAAGGTTCCTTTGCGCAAGTTAAACAAGATATGAATTTTAGAAGGTTCATGTGTCGTGGACAAAGAAATGTTTTAGCCGAAAGTACATTGCTTGCAATGGCTCATAATATAAATAAAATTCATAGAAAAATCCAAGCAGGCCGAACTGGACAACATTTATTTGAAATAAAGAAAACTGCATAATTAATTTTAAAAAAGTCTTTTTTCTTAGGCTTATTAAAGTGCGCCTTTTTTAAGAAATAATTTTATTTTGTCAGCAAAGATTCGAATCTTCTCTTTTTATTGAAAAATAGGAGCTGTCGCTAGCGTTTTTTTCACCCGCTAATGCGACAGCCCCTTTTTTATTAAGTCAAATTATGTTGTTATTACTTAGCTTATAAAAAGAAAGAACTATCAGTTGATAATAAACTAAATTAGATGTAAAATAATAATAGTAAAAATATGGAAATATATATTATCTCATTAACAAGGCAACAATGTTAATTAATTGTAAAATGTCATAATAATTTTATTAATTAAAAGGAGGAGAAATATGAAAAAGCTTTTAAAAAGCAGACTCTTTAGCTCATTTCTTGCATTAATAATGACTTTGGGCTTAATTACTGTTAAAACAAAAGAAGTTAAGGCTGAAACAGAAGATCAAATTGTAACTAGTGAAGCAAACATTGAAGAAGAAAATAACAAAGCTGCATTAGAAAAGGGATCAGTTGATATTACAATACTTCACACTAATGATACTCATGGAAGGGTTAAGGCTGATTCTAGTATTATAGGAATAGATACTATATCAGCAATAAAGAAGAGTATAAATAATTCAATCTTAGTTGATGTTGGTGATACATTACATGGATTGCCATTTGCAACTATGAATAAAGGTGAAGATATTGTTGCTTTAATGAAATTAGCTGGATATGATGTTATGACACCAGGTAACCATGATTTTAATTATGGTTATGAAAGACTTTTAGAACTTGCTGATATGGCATCAACAGGACTCAATAGCTTCCCAATAATTTCTGCAAACGTTATTAAAGATAATACTACTTTATTAGATGCAAACTATATTAAGGAAGTTGATGGTGTTAAGCTTGGATTCTTTGGCTTAACAACTCCAGAAACAGCCTTTAAGACAAATCCTAATAATGTTAAGGGCCTTGAATTTGCTTCTCCTATAGAAAGTGCTAAGAAACAAGTTGAAGAATTAAAGGCAAAGGGTGCAGATATAATTGTTGCTTTAGCACATATAGGAACAGATGAATCTAGCGAAATAGTTTCAACAATGATAGCAAAGGAAGTTGAAGGCATAGATATAATAATTGATGGACATAGCCATAGTAATTATCCAACAGGTTTTGAAGCTGATAATGGAACATTAATAGTGAGTACAGGAGAATATGGTGCAAATCTTGGACAAGTAATAATAACTTTTAATAAAGATACAAATAAGATAACTAATAAAATTGCAAGCTTAATTCCAAAAGCTACAGCAGCTACTCAAAATCCAGATGAAATAGTAGCTCAAAAAATAGAAGAAATAAATGAAGCACAAAATGCTATATTATCAAAGGTAGTGGGAGTTTCAAAGGTTGTTTTAGATGGAGCTAGAGAAAATGTTAGAACTGGTGAAACAAACCTTGGAAATTTAATTACAGATGCTATGCTATATGTAACTGGAGCAGAAATTGCTATAACAAATGGTGGTGGTATACGTGCAACTATTAATGCTGGAGAAATAACAAAGCAAGATGTAGTTAGCGTTCTTCCATTTGGTAACTTTATAGTTACTAAATATTTAACTGGAGCACAAATCAAGGATATTCTTGAACATGGTGTTAAGGATTATCCAGCAACTGCTGGTCATTTCCCTCATGTGGCTGGAATAAACTTTGTGTTTGATGCAGAAAAAGCACCAGGAGAAAGAATTGTTTCAATAAAGATAAATGGTAAAGACATAGATATGGATGCTAAATACCTAGTTGCTGCTAATGATTTTATGGCTGCAGGTGGAGATGATTATCCTCATTTTAAAGATGTTAAAACAGAAAATGAATTCCAAGCATTAGATGAAGCTCTTGAAGAATATATTAAGTATTTGGGGGAAGTTAATTATAGCAAGGAAGATAGAATTGCAGTAGGCAAGGCAGAAAATCCAGTAGAAAATCCTGAGGAAACAGAAAAACCAGAAGAACCAAAAAATCCAGTAGAAAATCCAGAGAAACCACAAGATCCTCAGGAAAATAATGAAATTCCAGGAGAGGGTAATGAACTGCCATATACAGGAGGAAACAATCCTATGTATTTATTGTCTCTAGGCTTGTTTATAACTGCCATTGGAAGCCTTTTGATAGTAGATAGGAGAAAAAAGGCAGCAGAAAAATAAAATTTTAATAAAGCGTACAAAAATTATTTCTTTTTGTATGCTTTTTTTTATGTCAAAAAATGATAGTTTGTAGATTATTAACAGATTTTGTTGATAAGTTTGTGGATAATCTGTTAATAAAGTATTGTAAAAATTTTCATAATTAGATATAATATTCTTGTTGGGTATATTAATTTTATAATTATACATTAATTTTTATAAAAATAATTTATTATTTATAATAAATTTTTTGGAAAGAGAATTGGGGTGTTATTATGAGAGAGAATGTAAAGCTAAATGGGGTAAATTTTTTTTATGTAGAATTATTAAAATTTATGATTTTCACTGTTGTGGCTTCTTCATTAATCTACAAATTCCTATGGAAAAATAATAGTGGGCTAGTTCACTCAGTACTTGAGTTAATTGGGGTGCTTTTTGGAGTTTCTTTATTTTTTATAGTGTGGAATAAATATAAGGATAGTCCTTTAAGCTGCAGAGTTATTTCCTTTGGGATATTAGCTTCTACAATTATTGATATTCTACATATTTATTATTACGAACCTTTAGGAATAGCCTTTGGTGATAGAAATATGACATTAAAATTTTGGATTGTCGGAAGCCTTATAGATATTACTATGATTTTTGTAGCTTCTTTTGATTATGGTGATGTTAAGGTTAAAATAAAAAGGGAATTATATTTAATAATTACTTTAGCTTTTGCAATATTATTGGGCTATGAAATCATTGGAACTAATGGTATAGCTCATTTATTCTTAAATATAAATTTTAAAGAATTAGATGGTATTAGAATATTACATGAATTCACAATAATTTCCTTGGCAATTCTTAGTTTGATTAGATATAGAGATAAAATTAATGAAGGCGGATATATTTCTTATAAATATTTAGCCCTTGCTCTTATAACAATGATACCTATAGAATTATGTTTTACTAGATATAAAGATTTTGAATCTCCTTTAGTAGTATATGGCCATGTTCTTAATGTCTTATATTGTTATTTTTTATACAAGAGTATTTTTCAAAGCAGTATAAATTATACTTATGAACAACTAAACAATGCTACTGAAAGACTTAATGAAATATTAGATTCTATTCCAATTGCAATACAAACTTATGATAGCAACTTAAGGCTAGATTTTGCAAATAGAGAATTTGAAAAAATGTTCTGTTATAATAGGGACGAATTAATTGGATTAGATATAAAGGAAATTGATAAAGCATTTATGGAAAGTAATGAAGGAAAGGTTTCCTTAGAAGAAGAATTTTCTAATTATGATGATAGTAAAGAGATTATTACTGCTTATAAATTAAAGAATGGTAGAGATCTCAAAATTAATATGAAAATAATAAAAATTAATAATGGATTTTTATTGACAATTAAAGATACAGGAAAGGAACAAGAAATTAATAATCTTCATATTCAAACTAAAACAGTACTAAATTCAATGCAAAGTCCAGCCTTTATTTGTGATAATAAATTAAGAATTCTTTCTGTTAATAAAGCCTTTGTAGACCTTACAGGTTTATCCGATAAAAAAGTATCAGGAATGGAAATATCACTATTAGCTAATTTCCTTAATTATACTGGAAAAAAAGTTATTTCTACTGAAAAAATTGAAGGAACTATTACCAACATTTATGGCGTGGAAAAGAAAATAATTTTTCAAGCCTCAGATATATTAAATATTTATGGAAAATCCATAGGAAAAGTTATAGTTATTACTGATATGACTGATTTTAAAGATCGTCAGGAGCAGCTATTGCATAAAGAAAAATTAGCTTTACTTGGACAAATGGGAGCAAAAATTGTTCATGAAACAAGAAATTTCCTAACAACAATAAAAGGCTGCAGTCAATTGATAGAGGCTATTGCCAAAGATGATAAGGTTATTCAATATGCTAAAAGGATTAATTGTAATACAGATGAAGTAAATGGAATAATAAGTAATTTTTTAAGTTTATCAAAGCCTAAGAAAGCTATGCTTGAAGAGATTTCTTTTAGAGATCTTTTAGAGGCAATTAAAGTAACAATTGAAACTTCCTATTTGTTCAGAGGAATAAGAATTGATTTTAATTATAAAATTGATGATAGATATATTTTATGCGATGAATCACAAATGAAACAGGTTATATTAAATATATGCAAAAATGCTGCTGAAGCGATGAATGAAATGAAGGATGCAAAATTAATTTTAGAAGCTGGAATTACTGAAGAAAATAATAGTGTGTATATAAAGGTTTCTGATAATGGAATAGGAATGGATAAGGAAACTTTAAATAAAATTGGAACCGCATTCTTTACTACAAAGCAGGGAGGAACTGGCTTAGGATTAAGTGTCTGCTATGATATAGTAAGGCAGCATGGTGGCTATATTAAGGTTAACAGCAAGAAGGGTATAGGAACTACCTTTACAATAAATCTTCCAGGATTAGAAGAGGAAGAACTAGATCAGGTTATTTAATTAATAAAGGGGACTGACCCCATTACATTTTTTGTAATGGGGTCAGTCCCCTTTTATAAAAAATGTTTGACATAATATTCCTCTTATTTTATATTTTAACTATACTATGAGGAGGAAGAATTATGAAGAGTATAATAAAATTGTTAATGATTTTTATGTTAGCCTTATTAATTGTATTTGGAGGAAATTACATAATTGGAATTAAGGGTTATGCTAATATTAGTGTATCAAAAGCTGTTAATGCAGGGGTATATCCAGGAAACTATGATGCGGAAGAGGAAAAAGAAATCAATAGTGAGAATGGGGAAAATGAAAAAATAGAAAAACAAGAAAAAGTAGAAGAAAAGATAAATTATGTAACTATGGATAAAAGTGAAGTTAAAATTCCAATACTTATGTACCATTCTGTATCGGATGATGATCCTAGCAATTCTTTATTAGTTCCAATAAATAAATTTGAAGAACAAATTAAATGGCTTGCTGAAGAAGGTTTTACCCCAATGTTATTAGAAGATGTGGTACAAGCTTTTGAAACTGGTAAGGTCCCAGAGAAACCAGTTTCAATAACCTTTGATGATGGCTATGCAGATAATTATACTGAAGCTTATAGAATATTAAAGAATTATAATATGAAAGCTACATTTTTTATAATAACAGATAATATAGATGTTGATAGTTACTTTATGAATTCAGATATGCTTAAGGAAATGAAGGACCATGGAATGGGAATAGAAAATCATACATCTATTCATATAGAATTTACAGCCATATCTAGAGAGGACAAGGCTTCGATTATTTCAGATGGTGCAAAGGCTTTAAAAGATAAGGCAGGAGTAGAAAGTAAGTTCCTTTGTTATCCAGTTGGAAGATATGATGAGGAGACAATTGAAGTAGCAAAAGAATTAGGAATAAAAGCTGCAGTTACTACTGAAAATGGATTTGCGACTTTTTCAGATGGATTACATTCCTTAAAGAGAGTGAGAATATCCCCTATGGATATAGAAGCTTTTAAGAGTATTTTTAGTGATTTTATATATTAATATTACTTTAGTTTAGTGGACATACGTCCACTTTTTTTATTTTTATTTAGTTTATGTTTTTAAATAATGGTATCCTCCAAATATCATTAATTAACTTAAAAGATTAGCTAATATCAACAAACTAATAAAACATGGACTTATTTTAAAAAATTTTTTTGTGCTGCATATATAGATTATTGAGGAGGTGATAATATGGCAGCAACATTAACAGATAACAAGTTAGTAATAAGATATAAAGTAGGGGTTAACGAGGCTGGAAGAGATATTTTTAAGCAGCAAACATTAAAAAATATTAATCCTGAAGTTACAGATGAAAAGTTAGTAGAGATTTCAGATTTAGTAGCTGCAGTATTAGACTATAGCGTGGCTGCAGTTAGAAAGGATCAAAGCTTCGCTTTAAGCAGATAGTCATAATATAAGTTATAGAAAGGAGGAAAATAAGTGATAGAAAGAACTTTAGTCATGGAATTTAAAGATGCTTTTGGGAAAAAGTATACTTTGTCAATAAAGGATGTTAAAGAAGAGCTTAAGGATGCTGATATTTTAGCTCTTATGAATGGAATTTTGGTAAATAATCTTATTTCAACAGAAAATGGCAGTTTAGTTGAAAAAGTATCAGCTAATGTTATAACAAAAGAAACTACTGAAGTAGAGATTTAATATATAAGGCACTATAAAATCTTAAGGTTTTATAGTGCTTTTTTATTACATTTATGAAGGAAATTAGCACTAGATTATAGAATAATATAAATAAACCATTCATTAATAATTTCTAAATATAATTCTAATCCTTATAAAATATCATATCTAATATTAGAATGCTCAAATAATAATTATAACTTTTAGTAATGATTTGCCAATAAATTGAAAAAATAGTTAATTATCAATATGTAAAGGATATATTATATACATATTTTAAAAAAGTTTCCCCATTTATGTTAAAATTTAAATATTTATTAGAATAGGTATAAAATATATAAAGTAGAAAAATTAACTATTATTGATATTTAAAAAATATTAAGATAGAATAGTAAAAAATATAGAAAATTATGTAATAAAACGGTATAATAGTAAATCGTGAGTATAATAGTAAATGATATCCCTACCTTGTAATAAGTTGTAATAAAACAAATAGAGGTGATTTATATGGTTGTAGAATCTAGCAAAAATAAGATGGAAGGCTTAAGAGAACTTATTAATGAAATGATAGTTTCAGACAACTATGATTCAGATTTTCTAGTGCAAAAAAGTCAAGAATTAGACAAATTAATAGTACAAGCTATGAAGGAAAAGAATTTTGCTAAAAGGGTATTTGGAAATGACTATGTTTATGAATTTGAGCTTGTAGTAGATAAAATTAAAGCCTTCGATAAAATGTATGATAGCATGAGGATTGTTGATCCTATTAAAAAAGAGGTTTTAGAAATAAAAGAAGGAGAGCTAAGGAAAGTAAAATCCTTTTGCTATAAAATTTGGTATAATGATTATGTATGTGAAAATTGTATTTCCTCAAGGGCTTGCATTAGTAATGAAATAGTTGTAAAGGTTGACTTAAGTGGGAATAAAATTCTTATGATGGTTGCAATTCCTATTAAAATATATGGTAAGAATCTTTCATTGGAATTATTTAAGGATATAACAATGAGTTTTCTTATTGAGAATAGAGATAAGAATAATGATAGAAGCTTATTTGACTTAATAAAAAATATGAATCAGGTGGCTGTTAAGGATAAGGTGACTGGTTTATATAGTAAAAAATATATATATGAAAGACTTCCGGCAGATATAATTAAAGCATCTATAGAAAATCAACAAATATCTATTATATTTTTAGATTTAGATTTTTATAAATCTAATAATAATAATTTAGATGATATAGATTACATATTAAAGGAACTAGCAGATAATTTAAATAAAATAATGAATATTGCTAGTTGGGCAGCAAGATATGAAGAGGATAAACTATTAATAGTTATACCTAATGCAGGAACTTATGATAGTGATAATATTGAAAGTGTACAGTTGTTTATAGAAGGGTTAATTGAAAATATCTTAGAAAATAAATATTTTATTTCTAATAAGGAAATAGAATTAAATCCAAGCTATGGTATATATAATATTCCCAAGGGTAATGAAGAATTAAATGTTGAAGAGATTATTAAAAGAGCAAGAAAAAACCTAAAGCCAGTGTATTAAAGTAGGGATAAATAGAATATAATAATAAAGGTCTTTTAAAAATTTTCGGAACTTTTTGTATATGAGGTGTGACAATATGTTCTTAATATTTGGAATTGATACGGTTAGAAAAGAAATTCCTTATGATAAATTGATTATTTGCAGTAAATGCGGAAGATATGGAAGATATAATGTTTATATGCTGTGTAAGTGTTTTAGCTTGTTTTTTATACCAATTATTAAATGGGATAGACATTATTATGTTGAAAGCACATGCTGCGGAGCCTTATATGAATTAAATCAAGAAGTTGGAAATAGATTAAGAAGCGGCGAAAATATTGAAATAAGTGATAGAGATCTTATTTATATAGGAAATAATAATGAGTGGACTTATTCAAAAAATACATATAATAAAAGGTGTGTAAATTGTGGTTACATAGCACAAGAAGATTTTGAATATTGTCCAAAGTGCGGTCATAAATTAGGGGACTGACCCCAATCCATTTAATGGAATGGGGTCAGTCCCCATTATAAAAGTTTCATAACATCTAGATAGTGGCTTCTAAAATCTCCTTCTTCAATATCGTAACTTAAATCATATTTATAATTATCTAGGGCTGTTTCTGTTAAGTGTTTTTTCTGTTCCTTTGTCAGAATGTTTACATAGTTTATTCTATTAACGTGAATAGAAACTGTATGCCATATTTCCTTTAGAACTTCTATTTCAAGCGGTAATCTAGCATCTGGAATTATTGCAATGTCAAAGTCATCTTCAACCAACTTTAGAATTTTAATTAATTCATCAATAATAATCCTTTTATTTTTACTTCTTAGCTTATCACCTAGATTTTGAAGAATACTTCTTCCCTTTTCGTCCTTTTCTCCATTCCAACCATAGATTTCTTTTGCAAGCATTTTTATATAATCAGCATAATGAAAAATAAATACTTTTAACCCCTGTGCTTCCAAATCCTTTTTTAAGTTTCTAGCAAAGGTATCTTTTCCGTGACCAGCTTTGCCAGATATAGTTATACATTTCATTTATAGCCCTCCTTATGTTTTACATAATAGTAATATAAAACAAAATGCTATAAATAACAATTATATTTTATAATAATTTACTTCTTAACATTAATATAATAGAGTTTCAATACAAAATAAAAAATCCCTATTAAATTAAATAGGGACTATCACTTTTATAATATCAAGCTTGTTATTTAGCTATATATTTTGTCTAGGTCTAGGAATTAATTTTATTTTTCATTTGTTCAACAGGGAAATAATGATCTTTATGAGTATATTCAGTTGATTCAAAAAGAATAATATCAGGATTAAATAAGTTTATATAGTATTCATAATTAATTACATTGTGATAATTATGAACCTTTATATATTCTGAAAAGCTTTCAGTTAAAAATTTATCCTTTTCATTAAAATAACTGCCTGCAAAAACTAGTATTTTTGGTGCATCAGTGTTCTTTAAATTTCTATAATGAACAAAGGTTCTAAATTGTTTAGATATTTCTATTTTATCTTTATATTCATCTACTTCTATTGAATTATTATCAATTAAATTATATTTATATGTATATTCAGAAATAGGAAAATAAGAAACAGGTAAAGTTGTATTTTCTACTTCATATTTCTCAAATTTATTAATATCAAGAGGATCTACTGAGGAATCTAATGAATGAAGTCTATCTAATATAGCTGATATAGCAATAATTGCTCCTGTTTCGTTCCAGTGATTTGCATCATATTTTTCGTCAAATACCTGAATTGTATCCTTGTATTTTTCTAGAACTTCACCATTATAAATGTAGTTTATTTTTTTTTCTTCAAGTAAAGATAATAGATATTCTAAATTTTCATTTTTATAATTATAGCCAATAGGAAGATATTCTTGGTAAACAGTTATTTTACTTGGTTCCAAAGCATATAAAAATTTTATATCATTATTATTACAATATTCTTGAAGTTTTACAATAAAATCAGAAAATATTTCTTGAAACTCCTCATCAAAGCTTGCTCTTTCTAATTTAGAATAAATATATCCATTTTCTCCATATTGATAACTAGGATGAACCATATCATTAAATATTTTATCCATTCCTAGAGTGTAAGCTGTAATCATTGTATCCCTAAATCCTATACGATCTTCTATGTAACTTTCAATATTATTTGTTATATCTCCATTAGTTATGTCTGAAAAATTTGTTAAGTTTCTATTATCAATTGATGAAACTTGATTTTCTTTAAAATTCATTGTTATTATCGGAATTATAATAATAATTGAAAATAAAATTATTCTAAAAATATGTATTCTTTTCATTTTATCACCTCATTAAAATTGGAAATATATAAAAGGACTGTAGGTTGAATTAACTATAAAAATAATTGAAATAATAAATAAAATACCAATTAATATTGTTTTAACTAATTCAAAGCCTTTAATATTTTTATATTTTTTAAATATGTTACTTATTAAAGGTGTAGAAAGAACAGCTCCTATTATGATCCAAACTATGAGTTTAGTATTTAAGAAATATCTATAATCAAAGCTCACATAATCGTATTGTTTTATACCAAACATTATAGCGATAAATTTAATAGCTTCAGATATACTGTTAACTCTAAAAAATACCCATCCAAGCATCACGATAAATAAAGTTAAAATTAATTTAATAAAGTTTGGTATTTTTTTGTACCAGTCTTTATCTTTTATTAATCTTTCAATAACCATAAAAAGTCCGTGCCAAAATCCCCAAATTATAAAGTTAGGGCTAGCACCATGCCAAATTCCTGTTGCAAAAAATACTATTAATAGATTGATTAATGTTCGAGTACTTCCTTTTCTATTTCCGCCTAGAGGAATATATAAATACTCTTTAAACCAAGTAGAAAGAGAAATGTGCCATCTTCTCCAAAATTCCCTTATTGATTTTGATATATAAGGATAATTGAAATTCTCTATAAAATTAAAGCCAAACATATTAGCTAAACCAATTGCCATATCTGAATAACCTGAAAAGTCAAAGTAAATTTGTAGTGTATAGCAAATTATTGCTATCCATGAACTAGGTGTGTCTATGCCTGTATTTAGTACAGAAAATATATCGTCTGACATGTTTCCTAAAATATCAGAAATTATTACTTTTTTTGCCAAACCAAATATAAATCTTTCTATTCCATAACTAAATTTTTCAATAGTTATAGATCTATTCCTAATTTGCTCATCTATATGTTTATATTTAATAATTGGCCCAGAGGTTACTTTTGGAAATAAGGACATGTAAAGGGCAACATAAAATGGATTTTTATTTACTACTGCGTCACCTCTATATATGTCAACTATATAAGATATTGCTTGAAAGCTAATAAAGGAAATTCCAAGAGGAAGAGCAATATATTTTAAAGGAATACTAGTATTAAACAAGTGATTAGTGACCTTAATTGAAAAATCAAAATATTTATAGTAAAAAAGTATAAATAAATTTATAATAACTCCTATTGTTAATATAATTTTACTTGTATTTCTATTATTATTTTTAAAATTACTTATTAAAATTCCTAAAATATAGTTTATTAATATGTAGATAAGAAGCAAAAATGTATGATTTACACTTGCCCATGCATAAAATATTAAGCTAGTTATTAATAGTATATAATTTTTAAAACGATTACCTACAAAAAAATATATAATTAATGTGATAGGTAAAAATAAAAAAATAAACGTTTGGGAATTGAATACCATAATTACTCTCCTTTTTTATACTAATATATATTTTTTCGTTTTGACATTATTATTATAACATTAAAAAATTTGAAAAATATTAATATTATTTAAAATATTTATATTAGGTGTATATTTTAAAAACAATAAAATCAAATACAAAGAATAAATGGCTATATAGCATATTATTACCATGTGATTTAAATAAAATACTTAATTATTAGATAGGCTTAATTAATTTATTATTCAAAATGAATTTATTATAATTAATGTATTTGTTGGAGAAATTTATAAAAAAATGTTGAATATTAAGAAAAAAGAAATTATAATGATACTAAATTCAAAAAATGAAACTCAAAAAATGAATTATAAAAATCTGTTCTTAGAAAGGAGAATATAGTGGAAAAGGAAATAAAAATTTTACAATTGTTAAATACGAATAGTGGAATGAGACAATCTGATATAGCTAAAGAAGCAAATATTTCTGTAGGCAAGGTTAATTATGCTATTAAGGATCTTTTAATGGAAGAATACATAATAAAAAAGATGTTTTCAAGAAAACCACACTATATATTAACTGAAAAGGGCATTGACATACTAGAAAAATATATGAAATCATCTATTGAGAAGAAAATTATACTTCATGCAAATGAAAAAAGAGATGTTAGACAAGCAGTAATACTTTCTGCAGGAAGGTCTAGAGATTTTGATTTACCAGTAAGTTTACTAGAAATTGGGGAGAAGAGTTTAATTGAAAGAACAATAGATTTATTACGTGAAAATAATATTGAAAAAATATTAATAATTACAGGCTATAAAAATGAAGCTTTTGATAAAATAGCAAGAGAAAAAAATATAGAAATTGTAATTAATGATAGATACAAATGGACAGGTACCATGGCGTCTTTAGCTTTAGCTAATGATTTTATTAAAGATGATTTTATTTTAATTGAAAGTGATGTTCTTTTTGAAGAAAGAGCAATATCAGAATTATTAAAAGCAAAAGATAGAGATTGTGTAATTATAACAAATGAATCAGGTTCTGGGGATGAAACTTTTGTTGAATTAAGAGACGGATATATTTATAAAATGTCAAAGGATATACATCAGCTTAATAAAATAGATGGAGAAATGATAGGGTTAAGTAAAATTTCATTAGAAGTTTTTAATAAGATGATGAAAGAATACAGATTTAATAGAAATCCATATTTAAATTATGAGTATATGCTTTTAGATATAGCTAGAAATTATAAAATAGGATGTCTTAAGATAGATGATTTAGTTTGGTCTGAAGTTGATAAGAAAGAAGACCTGCAAAAAATAATAAAGTATGTTTATCCAAGAATGAAGAGAAAGGAATTAGAAGTTAAGTTTAATAATATAAAAAGAATTGTTAGTGAAGCCTTGAAGGTGGAAGAAGATAAAGTAGAAGCCATTGAACCAATAGGTGGAATGACAAATAAAAATTATAAAATAACTATAAATGGAGAAGATTTTGTTATAAGAATTCCTGGAGTAGGAACAGAGGACTTTATAGATAGGAAAAATGAAAAAATTAATTCGCTGTTATCTTGGAAATTAGGAATTAATTATGATTTGGAATATTTTAATGAAGAAAATGGAATTAAAATAGCAAAATACATAAAAAAGCTAGAAACTCTTAATCCAACAACTGCAAAGAAAGAAGAAAATATGAGACTGGTTGCTCAAGTTTTAAAGAAACTTCATAATTCAGAAATAAAGTTAAATAATGAATTTAATGTTTTTGATTTAATTGTTCATTATGATAAATTAATTGACAAGTATAATGGTGAAAGATACAAAGATCACAATATAATTTATGAAAAAGTAATGAAATTAAAGCCTTTACTTGAAGAAGGTAGTTATGAATTGAGACCATGTCATTGTGATACTGTTCCAGAAAATTTTATAAAAAGTGGAGAAGATAAAATATATTTAATTGATTGGGAATATAGTGGTATGAATGATCCAATGTGGGATTTAGCAGCATTTTCTCTTGAATGTGGTTTCTCTGAAGATGATGAAGAATTATTCATTAATTATTATTTTAATGGAAGTATAGAGGAGAGTCATAGGAAAAGAATATTTATTAATAAAATACTTCAAGATTTCCTTTGGAGTCTCTGGACAATAATTAAAGAAGCAAGAGGAGATAATTTTGGAAGTTATGGAATTGATAGATATAATAGGGCTATAGAAAATTTAGAGAAAATAGAATTTATGTTAGTATAAGAGATAGACATTATTATGAAATAAATAGGTGACTGCTGTAGTAGTCACTTTTTTATTTTTATAGAAATTTTAAAAAAAATAAGCAGAATTTCGACAGAAAAAAAGGAAAAAATTTTAAAAATAGAATGATAATAGAAAAATAGTTTTTTTCGACAATAACTAATTTAGTTAACTTTAATTAAACTTTTAAAATAATAAAAAATATATCAAAAATGTTAAAGATATACTAATTGCCAAGTTAGTATTGTAGGTTTATTTTGATAAATTTATGTGTTATAATCACTTTGACATTGAATATAAGTAAAATATAATAGAATAATTGTAGAATTTGATGTATTAATTACAAAAAAGGGGTTTTTTAAAGTGCGCTTAAAGGTTTGGGAGGGAGATAAGCTTAATGGATAATATAAATCTTAATAGAAATTTGGAAATAAATAATTCAAAGAAAATCGATGTTGTAAATAATAAAGAAAATAAATTAGTATATAACTTTTTAAAAAGAACAATTGATATAATAGGTTCTTTATGTGGGCTAATATTATTAAGTCCTCTATTAGTAGTTGTAGGAATGTTAATAAGATTAGATTCTAAAGGACCTATTATATTTGCGCAAAAAAGAGTTGGTTTGAATGGTAAGGAATTTAAAATGTATAAATTTAGGTCTATGGTTGTAAATGCAGAGGAATTGAAGGACAAACTTAAAGAAAATAATGAAATGTCTGGTCCAATGTTTAAAATGAAAGATGATCCTAGAATAACAAGGATTGGTAAGTTTATAAGAAAAACAAGTATAGATGAATTGCCGCAACTAGTTAATGTTCTTAAGGGAGATATGAGTTTAGTGGGTCCAAGACCAAGTTTACCAAAAGAAGTAAAAAGTTTTGAAACATGGATGTTAAAAAGACTTGAAGTTAAACCTGGACTTACGTGTTATTGGCAGGTTATGGGGAGAAATAGTATAGATTTCGAAGATTGGATGAAGTTAGATATTAAATATATTAATGAAAGAAACTTTTTATTAGATATAAAACTTATATTAAAAACCTTTGTTCTTTTGTTTGGTGATGAAAATGCAAATTAAATAACTTTTTATTAAGGAGATGATAATATGAAAGGTATAATATTAGCTGGAGGTTCAGGAACAAGATTATATCCAGTTACAAAAGCAATGTCGAAACAAATGGTTCCTATATATGATAAGCCGATGATTTATTATCCAATGTCTGTGCTTATGTTAGCAGGTATAAGGGAAATATTAATAATATCAACACCAAGAGATATTGTTAACTTTAAGGAATTATTCAAGGATGGTTCAGAACTGGGATTAAGTATAGAATATGCAATTCAAGAAAAGCCAAATGGCTTAGCAGAAGCTTTTATAATTGGAGAGGATTTTATAGGTGATGATAATGTTGCTATGATTCTTGGGGATAATATTTTTTATGGACAAAGCTTCTCAAGTCATTTAAAAGAAGCTGCTTCTATAGAAAAGGGAGCTATGATCTTTGGATATTATGTACAAGATCCAAGGTCTTTTGGAGTAGTTGAGTTTGATGAAAATAATAATGTAATTTCAATAGAGGAAAAACCGGAAAAACCAAAGTCAAAATATGCAGTTCCAGGTTTATATTTTTATGATAACACTGTTGTTAAAAAGGCAAAGGAATTAAGACCTTCTGCAAGAGGAGAACTTGAAATAACAGATTTAAATAGAATTTATATGGAAGAAGGAACATTAAAAGTAAACTTGCTTGGAAGAGGAATGGCTTGGTTAGATACAGGAACTCATTCTTCAATGCTTCAAGCATCTAATTTTGTTGAAGCTATTCAAAATACTCAAGGAACTTATATTGCTTGTCTTGAAGAAATTGCTTTTAGAAATCACTGGATTAGTTCAGAAAAAGTTCTTAAATTAGCAAAACCTTTAATGAAAACAAGTTATGGAAAATACTTGGAGGCAATTGTAGATGAGTATAATAATAGATAATATTATTAAAATCATAGGAGCAATAAATAATGAATGTTAAGGAAAGAAAATATATTGTGAATTTGATGGTATTTTCATTCTCTATTTTTATGTTGTACGCAGTAATAATTCCATTTAATAATGCACCTGATGAACAATTAAGGTTTGATATTGTGGATTTTATACTCAAATATAAGGAATTGCCAATTGGTGGTGATCCAAGATTATTCTATGGTGATTTTGGAGTTACTTACGCTTTTAAGCCTTATATTGCATATGTATTTTCAGCTTTACTTTGTATCTTGGCTGAGTTACTAAAAATAAATATTGAGCCTTTTATGATTTCGAGATTTTTTTCCGTATTATGTGGTGTTGGAACAGTTTATTTTACTTATTTAATTTGTAAAAAAATATTTAAAGAAAGCAAAATTAAGTATGTATTACCTATATTTTTTGCTAGTATTCCTCAATTTTCCTTTTTGAATTCTTATGTTAATCAGGATTCATTAATGATTTTTTTAAGTTCAATAACAGTATTTTTGTGGATTGAAGGAATTTCAAACAATTGGGAGTGGGACATTGTAATAAAGATTTCAATAGTAAATGGGATTATAATGTTAACCTATATGAACGGCTACTCTATAATTTTATGTACAGTTATACTAGTGATATTAACATATAAAAATAAAAATTCAGAGTTTTTTAAGAAGACTATGTTTTTTACTCTGATATCTCTTTTAATTAGTGGATGGTTTTTTGTTAGAAATTTGATTATTTATAATGGTGAGTTATTTGGAGACACTATTTCATTAGAATTACAAGAGAAATTAGCAATAGATTCTTTGAAGCCTTCATTAAGGGATGTTCCTTATAAACATGGCTTAAATATGATTACTATGTTAATTAAAACTGATTGGTTAAAAAAGACATTTATGAGTTTTTGGGCTATGTTAGGTAATATGGATATAAGGTTGAATTCAGTTTATTATTATCTATTTATGGTAATATCTATGTTAACGGTCTTAGTAATAATTGCGAAGGTTAAAAGTGCAATAGTAAATAGAAAATATAATGATGCATTTAAGTTGAGAATAGTTTTTATTTTCGAAATTTTAATAGTAATAATATTATCGATAATTTATTCGACATATAATGATTTTCAACCTCAAGGAAGGTATATATATCCAGCAATTATACCTATAATAATTTTTATAGGAGAAACTTTTGAGTATATTATTAATAAATTTAGACTTAAGGAATGGATAGTATATTTATTCATTGGTGTAATAATTATTTTTAATATTGCTTTACCAATATTAGCTATGATTAAAAAATATTATTTTGTTGTTTAGGAGGAAAATATTGATTAACAAAAAAAGGGGTAAAATTCTTTCAATACTTTTTTTACTTTGTATTATATTAATAATTTTAATTAACTTTCCTAGGGGAAAAGAGTATACATATGTAAAAACTTTAAGCGGTAATATTGGTGATTTATCAGATATTTCAGAAATTAAACAGACTTTCTATGCAAATGAAGATAATTTATATGGAGTAGGGATAATATTTGGTAAATATATGAGTAAATATACTTCAGATATAGAAATTAAGATTTCTGATAAGGATAATAATGTTATTACAAAGGAGATTATTAATGGTAAAAATATTAAAGAAGGAAAATTTACTAAAATATACTTTGATCCAATTATGGTCTCAAAAGGAGAAGAATATAGTATATATATAAATTCTTTGGATAAGGATACTGAGCAGAAAATTACAATATATTCTTCGCTTTATAATGATTACACTTATGGGGATTTATATATAGATGGAGATGTTAAGGATTTTGATATTTCATTTATGGCAGAATATAAGAAAAGTATTAATAGTTCAATTTATGAAATTATTAGCCAGATGAATTTATCACCTATATATTTAATTATAATTATAGTAATACTTTTTACTAGTTTGTTTAACTTAATTAATATTATAAATAATTTGATTTCTGAGGAGAGATAAATATGAAAAAAATATGTATATTAGGAATAGGAAATGCACAATTAGATGCTATTAATTATTGCAAAGAAAAGGGATATAAAGTTTATGCTTGTAGTTACAATGATCAAGGCAGAGATAAAGCTGAATTAGATGATTTTAAAATTATAGATATCAAAGATATAGAAGGGGTAAAAAAATATGTTATTGATAATAAGATAGACATAGTTTATTCAGTTGGTTCAGATATAGCTATGCCAACGGTTGCTAAAGTAAGTGAGGAACTTAATTTACCTCATTTTATTACATATGAAACTGCACAAATTTGCCAGAATAAGTATCAATTACGTAAAGTTTTAGGAGAAGACTTTGAAGGAAATGTTAAATTTAAGTTAATTAAAAGCAAAGATGAAATAGATGAATGGAGAGAATACCCAGCAATACTAAAACCTGTAGATAGTCAAGGACAAAGAGGAGTTAGACTTATAAATAATAAGATTGAATTTGAAAAATATTTTGATGATTCTATGAGTTATTCTGTAAGAAAAGAATTAATTATTGAAGAATATATTGATGGTCCTGAAGTATCAGTAAATGCTTTTGCTGTTAATGGGGAAGTTATTTTTGCTTTAGTTTCAGATAGAATTGTTTTTGAAGATTTACCAGGAGGAATAATTAAAGAACATGTTGTTCCAACAAGTTTTTGTAGTGCTGATGTTGAAAAGAAAGTCAGAGAAATAGCAATCAGTGTAATGAATAAATTAGGAATTTTAAATGGGCCGGCATATTTCCAAATAAAAATAATGAATGGTGTTCCAAAGATAATAGAGGTTACACCAAGACTTGATGGATGTCATATGTGGAATTTAATAAAACATTATACTGGAGTAAATCTTTTATCTATGACACTTGATTATTTAATGAGAGATTTAGATGTTGATTTTAATGAAGTAAGAGGAAAAGATTTATTAAAAAATGAGCCAAAAACATTAAAATTTTTATGTGAAGAAACTGGAGTTAAATATAATAGAGAAAAATATAATGTAGATAAAGCAGAATATTTACAATGGTATTATGAAAATGGAGATATAGTTAAGAAAATTAATGGCTATATGGAAAAAGGCGGTTACATAATAGAGAAAATTTAATAACTCTATTATGTATAATGGAAAAGAATTATATATTTAGAAGTTAATTAGAACCTAAATAAGGAGATAACATATGAATAAAATATATAAAAATAAAAAATTAGTTTTTCCATTAATATTAATTGTTGAGCTAATTTCTATTATCTTATGTTTAAATAAATTATTTTATTATGAAGATGTTACACAAGTTTTATCTTATGGTCCTACCGATAAAATAGTATCGGGGACAACAATAGAGCAAGAATTTACTAGTGGGGAAAATAATTTATCATCAGTAAGTTTATATATAGATACTAAAGGTAGAGAAAATGCTTCTAATATTAATGTTTCTATTATAGATAAAAATAGTGGTAATGTATTAAGGAGTGTAATTAAGAACGCTAAGGATTTTAAAAACAATAATTATGAAGAATTTGTTTTTAGTCCAATTAATGATTCGAAAGATAAAGAGTATATTATTAAGGTTACATCAAGTGATGCTAATGAAGAGAACTCTATATCACTATATGCTTCTGAAAATAATGTTTATATTAATGGAAATATAATAATTAATGGAGAATCTCAAGAAAAAGATTTAAGATTTAAGACATATTATACTAATAAAATGTTTTTTGAAATTAATGGCCTAATTGAAGGTGGATATTTAAATAAATATATAGTCATTTCAATTTTGTTATTAATTTTAGTTTATATTAATCTACTTATTTTATTTATTGTAAATAAAGTTTTAAATATAGATAGTAAAATTATCAATAAACTAAAAAAAGTATTCAACAAAGACAATAAAATTTTAAAGTGGATATATATAAATAAATACTTTTGTATTGGACTTTCTATTGTATTTATTTATGTTTTGCCTTATTTTTTACTTGGCGAAAATTCATATATATTAATACATGATAATCTAGATTCAAATGTAACATGGTACAAAATTTTAGCAGAAAGTGGTCAATATTTTGGTTCTTATGATTCTACTATACCTAATATTATGAATGGTGTTCCAAGAAATGTATTAGGTTCTGAGTTATTTGTACCAAGACTATTATATTTGATAATGAGCCCATTTTGGGCATATGTAACTAATCAATTATTAATGAGAGTTGTGGCATATGTAGGAATGGTTTTATTATTAAAAAAACATATTGTAATTAAAGAAAATAAGTTTATTAAGAGAAATATTATTATTTATGGTGTTGCAGTATGTTTTGCCTTATTACCATTCTGGCCATCTGGTGGACTAAGTATTGCTGGTCAGCCTTTAGCGCTATATATTTTCTTAAATATAAGAGAAAATAAAGATAAATTCATTGATTGGATATTAATAGTTATTATTGCTATGTATTCTTCATTGGTATTAGCCTTTTCCTTCTTCTTATTAGGAATAGGTTTAATTTGGTTATATGATTTAATAAGGCTTAAAAAGTTAAATATTAAGTTTTTATTATCCATAATTTTTATGGGAGTATGTTTCTTAGCTATTGAATACAGGTTGGTAGGAAGCATGTTCTTAGGTGATTCTTATGTATCTCATAGAACTGAATGGAATTTAAATGTAAAGACATTTAAAGCTTGTTTAAATATGGTTAGAGATAACTTTTTAGAGGGGCAATACCAGGCAGCAAGTTTACATAAATACTTTATAAATTTTACAGTATTTTTGAATTTAGTAATAAGTATAAAGAAAAGAAACTATAAAAAAACGCTGTTAGCTTTATTATTACTAGTAGGAATTTCATTTCTTTATGGTTTTTATGAATATTCGGGATTTGCAGCACTAAAAGATAAATTTGAATTATTAGGAACTTTTAGATTTAGTAGATTTAACTGGCTTCAGGCTCTAATATGGCATATACTATTTGCTTATTCTTTATTTCAAATTAGCAATTTTATTACTGGATTAAAAATTAAAAATAAGAAATATACAGAAGTATTAGCTCAATTTATAATCTTAATAATAATTTGTGGTCAAATTACTTTTTCTTTTTACAAAAGTGATTTTAATACAGAATTTTTAAAGAAAAATCCTACATATAAAGAGTTTTATGCAGAAGATATTATGAATGAAATTAAAGAGTATATAGGAAAAGATCAAGAATCTTATAGAGTGGTAAGTATAGGCCTTGAACCAGCTATTACTCAATATAATGGCTTTTATACTTTAGACGGCTATCTGCCTAATTATCCTTTAGAATATAAAAAGCAGTTTAGAAAAATAATTGAAAATGAATTAGAAAAAAATGAAGATGCTAAGGGATATTACGATAGATGGGGAAGTAAATTTTTTATTTTTCCATGTTATCCAGGAGACTTATTTAGTAAATTTAGAGCTGATAATAATAACTTTATAATACATAAAAATGATAAATATTATTTAAATTATTTAAATATAAATTTTGATGTATTAAAAGAAATGGGATGCGAGTATATTTTAGCTGCGCTTCCTATTAATAATGAAAATATGATCTTATTAAATACGTTTGAAAATGATAATTCATTTTGGAAAATTTATTTATATAAGATACAATAATGGGGGATTTTTATGGAAAAATTATCTTTTGTGATACCTGTATATAATTCAGAAAAATCTATAAAGATAGTTATAGAAAAAATAATAGAATTAGTTAAAGGTTTAGGTAAATATGACTATGAAGTTGTATTAACTAACGATGGAAGTACTGATAATTCATTAGAGGTCTGTAAAGACATATGTAAAAATAATTCAAAGGTTAAGTTATTGAATTTATCTAGAAATTTTGGACAACATTCAGCAATATTAGCAGCTTTTAATAATTTAACTGGTGACTATGTTATAAATATGGATGATGATCTTCAAACAAATCCATTAGAAGTAGAAAAGATGCTTAATAAGCTTATACAAGAAAATTATGATATTGTATATGCTAAATATAGTAATAAAAAACATTCTAACTGGAGAAATATTGGTACATTAGTAAATAAATATATGGCTGAAAAGATGATGGGTAAGCCAAAAGATATATCAATTGGAAGTTTTTATGTTGCAAGAAGATATGTTATTGACGAAGTAATAAAGTATAAAGGACCTTATCCATATGTTAGTGGATTATTATTGAGAGTAACTAAAAATATTGCTAATGTTGAAGTTGAACATAATAAGAGAGCTTTTGGAGAATCAAATTATAATTTTAGAAAGTTATTACTTTTATGGGTAAATGGATGTACAAATTTTTCTGTTTCTCCAATTAGATTATGTAATTACTTTGGAGCTTCTATAGGTATATTATCATTGATAATGCTTATTATATCTATTATTAGAAGTTTCTTTGGATATAGTTCTCAAAATGCTATTTTTACTTCATTAATAATTATTGCTATATCAATAAATATGATACTAATGGGAATTGTTGGAGAATATGTAGGACGTATTTTTATGTGTATTAATAATTCTCCTCAATATATTATTAAAGAAACTTTTAATTTTACTCATAATAATGAAATATATGATTTAAAAGTTGATAATAAAGAAATAGAACAATATGTAATAGAAGAAAATATTTCAAAGAAATAAGGTGGGATTTTTGTGAAAATAGCTTTAACTGGCGGAACAGGCTTTCTTGGAAAATGGATTATTGATATGTACGGAGATAAATATGATTTTCTTTTAATTGGAAGAAATAAAGATATCAATGAGTTTGTATATAAACATAAGAAGTATAAATATGTTGCTACTGATTTTTCTAAAAATGATTTGATTGAAATGTTAAAGGGTGTAGATGCTGTAATTCATTTAGCAGCTCAGAGACCAGGAGTAGATTATGCAAATGAAGGCTTTGACGCTACAATGAAAAATATAGAAATGTCTATAAATATTTTTGAAGCATGTAGAACTAATAATATAAAAAATGTAGTATTTGCATCATCAATTTCTAATTATAGTGAGAAAAATGAATTACCTTGGAAAGAAGATATGAATGTTCAGCCGCTAGGTTTTTATGGAATTGGAAAAGTCGCAGTGGAGAATATCGCTAATTACTATAATGAGAAAAAAGGTATGTTTATAAAGTGTTTAAGAGTAGCAAGAGTAGTAGGAGTTGGAGAAAGAGAAGGCTTTATGCTTATGAATTTTATTAATCAGGCATATAGAAAAGAAACTCTTAATTTATTCGGAAAAGGAGTAGGAAGAAGAGAATATATTTATGTTAAAGATGTGGCTGACGCCTTCATAAAGGCAATAAATTGTCCAGATAAAAAGGGAATATTTAATATAGGAACAAATAAAAATACATCTCATAAGGAGTTAGCAGAAATAATAAATAAAGTATTTGACAATGAAGGGAATTTAAAGCTTCTATCAGATAAACCAGAAGATACAACTAATTTTTTAATGGATTGTTCTAAAGCTACTAATGAATTAGGATGGAAATATAAATGGGAGTTAGAAGATGCATTATATGACATGAAAAAAATAATGGATCTTAAATAATGTAGGTGATTTTATGGAAAAAGATAATATAGATAAAAAAAAATACAACTTTAAGGACATAATATTTTTAAACGCCATAATATTCTATTACCCAATTGTAAGTATATTAGCTAAAGTTGCATCACAACATGAGATTTTTTCTATAGATTTTATTAAGTGGTACTTTCTTCAGTTAGTCTCTATAGGTATATACGCTATTTTATGGCAAAAAGCAATTAAAAATTTTGATTTATCTTTTGCGTATTCTAATAAGGCTTTAGTTATAATATATAATTTGTTTTGGGCAGCTATTTTATTTAACGAAACTATAACTATTAAAAATGTAGTTGGCTCAATAATAATATTAATTGGAATAAGGGTGATGGTAAAAGATGAGCATTAAAGGAATAGTTATCATATTAATTTCTATTGTACTAACTTCTTTATCTCAAGTATTACTTAAATTAAGTAGTAATAGAGAATATAAAAAACCGATATATGAATATTTAAATATATATGTAATATTTTCTTATGCCATGTTTTTTGTAACTATGCTATTAAATACAATGGCTTTGAAACATATTAGTTTAAAAAGTATCCAAGTATTTATGTCACTAAGCTATTTATTTATACTCATATTAAGTAAAATAATCCTAAAAGAAAAAATTACAAAAAATAAAATTTTAGGAAATATCATAATTGCTTTAGGCATTATAATTTTTAATATATAGGGAGTGAAAAAGATGATATCATTTAATAAACCATATTATACAGGAAAAGAAATTGAATACATAGAGGATACACTTAAAAGGAATAAAATATGCGGTGATGGATATTACACAAAAAAAGTATCTGAATTTATGGAAAAAACATTTAATACTAAAAAAGCATTAATGACAACATCATGTTCAATGGCATTAGATATGAGCTGCATTTTAGCTGATATCAAAGAAGGAGATGAGGTTATTTTACCTTCTTATACATTTGTTTCAACTGCGAATTCTATAGTTTTAAGAGGTGGCAAATGTATTTTTGCTGATATAGATCCAAATACATTAGTAATTGATTTAGAAGATGTTGAGAAAAAAATAACTGAAAGGACAAAAGCTATAATTGTTGTACATTATGCTGGAGTTTCTTGTGATATGGATAAGCTAATGGAAATAGCAAATAAAAATAATATATTAGTAATAGAAGATGCTGCACAAGCTGTTAATGCAAAATATAAAGGTAAGTATTTAGGTACTATTGGTCATATGGGATGTTACTCTTTCCATGAAACAAAAAATTATGTAGCTGGTGAAGGTGGAGCATTATTAATTAATATTGATGATAAAACTTTAATCGAAAGTGCAGAAATTGTTAGAGAAAAGGGAACAAATAGAAGTAATTTTTATAGAGGACAAGTTGATAAATATACTTGGGTAAAGATGGGTTCATCTTACTTACCTTCTGAAATGATATCTGCATTTTTAATGGCTCAATTTGAGGAGTTAGATACTATAAATAATCTCAGAAAAGAAGTGTTTAATAAATATTATGATGGAACTCGCGAGTTAGAAGAAATGGGTAAGGTAAGAAGACCTATTATACCTGATTATAATGACATAAATTATCATATGTTTTATTTAATATTAAATTCTGAAAAAGAGAGAAATAATTTGCTAGAATATTTTAAACAAAATGATATCATAGGTACATTCCATTATCTTCCTTTACATACATCACCAATGGGACTTGAAATGGGGTATAAAGAAGGAGATTTACCAATAACAGAAAGTATTAGTAGCAGACTTATAAGATTACCAATGTATGCAGGATTAACTAATGAAGAAGTAGATAAAGTATTATTTCATCTTAAAGAATTTTTTAAGAAATAATAGAAAGTAATTATAGATGAATAAATTTACATATTTTATTTGACAAGGAGGAACTCGTGAAAGATTTATGTTTTTTAATAATGGCAGGTGGTAAAGGGACAAGATTTTGGCCATTATCAACAGAAGAAAAACCTAAACAATTCTTGAAATTAGTTGGCGATCAAACGATGTTACAAATGACTATAAGCAGAGTAAGAGATATTGCATCGTCAATAAACAATATTTTTATTTGTACTTGTGAGAATTATGTGAATTTAGTAAGGGAACAAATTCCGGATTTTCCAGTTGAGAATATTATTATAGAACCTTATGCGAAAAATACTGCTCCATGTATAGCTTTATCTGCATTTCATATTTTGAAAAAATTTAAAGATTCAACAATGGTAGTATTACCTGCAGATCACTTAATAGAAAATGAAAGCATTTTTAGGGATATAATTTTGTCTGCAAATGATTTTGTAAATAATAATATTGAATCAATTTTAACAATTGGAATAAAGCCGTATAGACCAGAAACAGGTTATGGATATATTAAATATGATGAAAAAGTAGATAATGTAAAGGGAAATACAATATATAATGTTAATAAATTTATAGAAAAGCCTAATTATGAATTAGCAAAGAAATATGTTAGAGATGGAAATTATTTATGGAATTGTGGAATTTTCATTTGGAAAACTTCCAATATTTTAAATTTGATAAGAGAATATATGAGTAATACATATAATATTTTATCAGAAATAGTGGAAACTGATAGAGATTCATATTATGAGGTTTTAAAGAAAAAATATAATTCTGTTGATGAAATATCAATAGACTATGGAATTATGGAAAAAGTCTCTAATATTTATGTTATAATTGGAGATTTTGAATGGGATGACTTGGGAAATTGGTCCAGTGTTGAAAGATATAGTATTTTAGATGAAAATTTAAATGTTGAAAGAGATAATGTAAATGCGTATAAATCTAAAGGAAACATTGTAATTACCAAAAAACCAATATTATTGAATAATATAAATGATTTGATAATAGTAGAAACTGATGATTATATTATGATATCATCAAAATCTAAAGAACAGGAAATTAAGTTAGCAAAAGAATATTTTGACATTTAATATGAGGTAAAATATGGGTAGAATAAAACTTTTAAATATAGTAGTTGATAATGTAAGTATGGAAGAAGCATTAGAAGCTATTGATGAAATAATATTAAAAAAAGATAAATCTTATGTTGTTACTCCTAACGTTGATCATATTGTAAAACTGGAATATGATGAAGAATTCAAAAAAGTATATAAAAACGCAGATTTAATCTTAGCTGATGGAATGCCATTAATTTGGATATCTAAGTTAATGGGTACTCCATTAAAAGAAAAGGTATCTGGCTCTGATATTTTTCCTAAAATATGTAAAATGGCAAGTGAAAAAGGATATAAAATTTATTTATTAGGTGCTGCAGAAGGTGTTGCTCAAAAGGCTGCAGAGAACCTAAAGTTAAAATATAATAATCTTAATGTAGTAGGATGTTATTCCCCAAAATATGGATTTGAAAATGATGAAGCTGAAATTAATAAAATAATTAAATTGGTTAATAAAGCAAAACCTGATATTTTAGTTGTTGGTTTAGGTGCACCAAAACAAGAAAAATTTATCTTTAATTATAAGGATAAGTTAAATGTTCCCATATCTTTAGGCCTCGGAGCATCAATTGATTTTGAAGCCGGAAATATAAAGAGGGCACCAAAATGGATGCAAAGATTAGGCTTGGAATGGTTATATAGATTGATTAAAGAACCTAAGAGAATGTATAAGAGATATTTAATAGATGATATTAAAATTATAAAATTGTATTTTAAGTATAGAAGAGGTGTAGATTAGAATTTGAAATTGAATAAAAATATTAATATAAATAATAAATATTCAATAATGATAATATTAATGTTAACTCCTATTATAGACATAATTTATACTGTTAATTATCATATAATTAATTTTAAAGTGCCTATTCATTTAGTATTAAGGATGATTATTTTACTATACATATTATTTAATATAAGGTATATAAATCATATTAAATATTTATTGATTTTAAGTATGATATTGGTATGTGGGTTTATTTATCCAAAGATAATGGGCTATCCATTTAGTTTTATAGATAATTTATCATATTCTATGAAGATAGTTAATATGATAGCTTCGGGGATGTATTTTTTTGAAGTGTTAAAAAATAAAGTGGTTGATGAGGATTATTTTATAAAGTGTATAAATTTATCTACGATTATTATAGGAGCTAGTATTGTTTTTAGTAATATATTTAATATAGGATTAAAAACATATTTAGACAAACCAATTTCTGGATATAAGGGTTTTTTTGTAATTCATAATTCAATAACAGCTGTATTATTGATTGTAATACCTATAAATTTTTTATATTTTCTAAAAAAGAAGAATAAGTATATTTTTATATTACTATTATTAAATATAGTTGCTGTAATGCAAATAGGAACAAAATCTGGAATGATAGGTGCAGCATTTGAAATTATAGTTTCTTTAATGTATTTTATTTTCTATTATGGTGTTCCTTATAATATAAAAAATTTAAATAAAAGAGTTATTAAAATTCTTTTAATTATCCTTATATTATTTTTTATAGCTTCAGTTTCTTTTGTTAATAATTTCATAAATAAACAAAAGGAAAATTTCAAACATACAGGATATAGTAATTTTATTAGCTATATTTTATCGAATAGAGATTTACAAATAAAATATATAAATGAAGAAATAAAAAATAATTTGAATCATAATCCAAAATATTTTTTTGGAATGGGTGTAAAGTATGCTAATAAAGTTGTTAATGAAGGAAAGAAAGAATTTGAAATTATCGAGATGGATTTTGAAGGAATAAAAATATATTCTGGTTATTTAGCTTTCATTGTTATATCAATTTTTTTACTTGATACAATTATTAATATTTTAATATCGATTAAAAAAGGAAAGAAAATAACTAATAAAGTGTTTGTTTTACTTGCAATATTTATGGGATTAGTACATGCTGCTTTTGGTGGACATGTATTATATGAGGGAATAACAGGTACATATTTAGGTGCAGTAATTGGATTAAGCAGATTTTATTCTGATGATGCATCAAAGATAAAAATTTTAAGTAAATTTATAGGATCAAACTAGAAAGGCGAATTTATTATGAATATTTTATTTATTACAAACTTGTTACCCTATCCATTAGATAATGGAGGCAAAATAAAAACATATAATGTAATAAAATCATTAGCTAAAGAAAATTCTGTAGATATGATTTGTTTTTTCGAAGAAGATAATGATTTGAATAATATAGGAGAATTAAATAAATTAATTAATAAAATATACACATTTCCTAAAAAATTGACTACAAGAAAAAATAAAAGGGAAATGTTTATTAAAGCTGTCCTAAGTATTTTTTCTAAATATCCATATAGTGTATATAAATATAAAGAAAAGGATGTTAAAAGTAAGTTAGATGAAATTTCTGATAATTATGAATGTATATATATAGATCATTTACAATTAGCTGTATATTTAGATGATATAAAAGATTTTTCAGGTAAATTAATATTAGATGAACATAATTGCGAAAGTATTATTATAAAAAGATACTATGAAAAAGAAAAAAATATAATTAAAAAATTATTTTTACTTCTAGAATTAATCAAATTGAAAAAATTTGAGGCCAAAGTAATTAATAAAGTTGATAGAATATTAGCATTATCAGAAGAGGATAAAACTCAAATGATAAAATTATCAAAAGCTGATGAAGAAAAATTCACAGTAATTCCAATTCTAGTTGAAAATAATTTTGAAAAAAATATAGATATAGTTAATTTACAAAATAAAATAAAAGTTATGTTTTTAGGTACATTGACTTGGTATCCTAATATACAAGGAATAAAATGGTTTTTAGAGAATGTATTTAATAAAGTAAAAGATGATATTGAATTATATATAGTTGGAAAGGATCCAGATACTGAATTACTAGAGCTTTGTAAGAATCTTAATAATGTAACTATAACTGGCTATGTAGAAGATGTTAATCAATATTATGAAATTTGTGATGTTATGATTGTTCCTATTTTTATTGGAAGTGGTTTAAGAGTAAAGATATTAGAAGCATTAGGAAAAGGAATTCCTGTTATTTCAACTGAAATTGGATGTGAGGGTATAGAGGTTAAAGATTATGAGAATATATTAATAGCTAATGATGCAGATGAGTTTGTAAAAAAGTTAAAAGAAATAACTAATAAAGATTTATATAGAAAGATTTCTAAAAATGGACAATTACTATATAAAGACAATTATTCTTTTGAGGCTATTAGTAATAAAATAAATAGAAGTATTAGTTTTGAAGGAGATTTTACTAATGAGTAAAGTAGCAATAATATTAGTAAATTACAATGGCAAAGAATATATTAAGGAATGCATAGAGAGTATTCAAGCTATTGATTATAAAAATTATAAAATTATTGTAGTAGATAATAATTCGACAGATGATTCCTTAGTTTATTTGAAAAGTTTAGGAAATGAAATAAAACTAATAGAAGCAAAAGAAAATGGAGGATTTTCATTTGGAAATAATTTAGGAATAAAATATGCTATAGAAAATGGATTTGAATACTTTTTATTATTAAATAATGATACATTGGTAAAAAGAGATTTTTTATCTAAAATGTTAGAAAGTTTTAATAGAAATCCGGATGCAGGAATTGTAGGTGCTAAAATAATGTATTATCCTGAAAAAAATAGGATTTGGTTTGGTGGAGGAGATGTTAGCTGGACTAGATTTAGGGTAGTTCATAATCATATAAAGGAAACAGATAATGGGCAATGTAATGCTGAAGTTGAAATTAATTTTATGACTGGTTGTGCTATGTTGATTAGCAAAGAGGTTATAGAAAAGGTTGGACTTCTTGACGAAGAATATTTTATGTATTGTGAAGATTTAGATTATTCATTTAAAGTTCTAGATAATAATTTTAAAATAATATTTAATCCAGAGGCTATAGTGTATCATAAGGTAAGTTTATCAAGTGGAGGGGAAGATTCAGCCTTTTCATTATATTGGAAAACCAAAAATACTTTAAAAGTAATGAAGAAATTTAAGCATAGAACCTCATTATTTAATTATTTGTTAGGAAAATTTATTTTTTATTTAGAGCATGTTGTTAAAGCTATTAAGTACAAAATTAATGGTAATGTTGAAAATTACAATGCAATAAAGAAAGCACTTTCGAATATATAATAGTGTACATAAATAAAAATAAATCTTATTTGAAAGGAAATGATTTGATGGGGAATTTTAATTTTATTGAAACAAATATAGAGGGGCTTTATGTTATTGAAAGTAAACTTTATATTGATGCTAGAGGATATTTTCAGGAATTATATAAAAAAGATGATTTTTATAAAGCTGGACTTGATATGAAGTTTGTTCAAGAGAATGAATCTAAGTCCAAAAAGGGAGTACTTAGGGGATTACATTTTCAAACTAAAAATTCTCAAGGGAAGCTTGTTAGAGTCGTTAAAGGAACAGTATTTGATGTAGCCGTAGATTTAAGAAAGGGATCTAAGACATTTGGCAAATGGGAGGCTGTAATTCTTTCAGATGAAAACAAGAAACAGTTTTATATTCCGGAAGGATTTGCACATGGCTTTTTAGTTCTTTCTGATGAAGCGATATTTAATTATAAGTGTACTAATGTATATTCCCCAGAATATGAATCCGGAATAATATGGAATGATAGAGACTTGGATATTAAGTGGCCATTAGATAAAGTAAATGAACTTATTATATCAGATAAAGATAAGAAGTTACAGTCTTTTCAAAGTTACGGGAAAAGCTTATAGTTTGCAAAGTTGAAAGGAAAAAAGATGAATTTAAGAAGAAATATAATTAGGATTTTTTCTGCTAATTTTATAAATTTAATTTCAAGTATAGTAATAGGTTTTATAGTACCTGCTATATTATCAATAGAGACATATTCTTATGTAAAAATGTATTCTTTTTATATAACCTATGTAGGAGTTTTACACTTAGGATTTATTGATGGATTATATATTAAATATGGGGGAAAAAGTATAGAAGAAATAAATAAAGGAGAATTAAAAGGAGAACATAATGTTCTATTAATTAGTCAATTATTTATAACATTAATTATTGTTATTATTTCGATCATATGCAAAGACATGATACTTTTTCTAACTGCAATAAGTATAATTCCTATTAATATTTTGTCATTCTTTAATTTATTATTTCAGGCTACAGGAGAATTTAAGAAATATTCATTAAACCTATATTTATATACATTTTTATATCTTGCTTTTAATGTTCTATTAGCAATAGTTTTTAAAGTAGATAGCTATCTTCATTATTGTATTATAACAATTATTGCAAATCTTATTGTAGTTATTTTTCTTGAAGTAAAATTTTATGATAAGGAAGTAAAGGCTGTTTATAACAGAAAATTTATTAATAATATAAAGGTTGGTTTCTTTATATTGTTAGGAAATTTATCTGTATTAATGTTTTATGCTATAGATAGATGGTTTATAAAAATATTTTTTAGTACTATTGATTTTGGATATTATTCTTTTGCATTATCACTGTTAAATATAATTAATATATTAGTAAATTCCATTTCTATAACTTTGTTCAATCATTTGTCAAAGAATGAAAATATTAATGAGATAAAGAAAATGAAGAATTATTTTTTACTTCTAGGCGGAATAGCAAGTGCTGCATATTTTGTACTAGCAGCTATAATATCAATATTTATTCCTAAGTATAATCCAGCATTAAATATTATTTCTATTTCTTTTTCAGCATATCCTTATATGATAATAATTAATGCATTATATGTTAACTTATATAAAGTTAGAAAAAAAGAAAGTTATTATGCTAAGATAGTAGCAAAAATGGTTGTATTATCAGCTGTTTATAATGCCATTTCTATGATTATTTATAGAAATATGATTAGTATAGCAATTGCAACAACTATATCTTTTATAACCTGGTATTATTACTCAATGAAGGATTTTGATTATTTAAAATGTGAAAAAAGAGAAACTATATATTTGTTTAGTATTTTAGTTGGATTTTTAGTAACATCTAACTTTTTGAGTTGGCATAATGGATTTGTAGTATATATAATCTTATATTCTGTATTGATATTTACCTTATATAGGTTAGAAGTAAATGAATGTATTAAATATATTAAGAATTCAATATATGGTATTAGAAGAATGATTTGTAAGACAGAATAGTAAAGGGGGGATTATTGTATGAAAATCTTATTAACAGGTTCTAATGGTCAGTTAGCTAAAGAAATTATTTCTGTAATAAAAGCTGGTAAATGTGATTTTAAAAATATATCGAATAATATTAAAGATGCTGAATTAATATTATTTAATTCACAAGAACTTGATATAACTGATATGGACCTTGTAAAAAATGTAATACTTCAAAATGAACCTGATATTATAATAAATTGTGCTGCTTATACTGAAGTTGATTTGTGTGAAATAAATGAAGAAAGGGCTCTTAAAGTAAATTCATTAGGAGCAAGAAACTTAGCAATTGCTGCTGAGATGGTAAAGGCGAAGCTTTTACATGTCTCAACTGATTATATATTCTCAGGAAATAGTAAAACACCATATAGTGAATACGATATTGCTAATCCACAGACTGTTTATGGAAAAACAAAATTTCTTGGAGAAGAGTATGTTAAACAATATTGTTCACGTTATTTTATAGTTAGAACATCTTGGCTATACGGCATTAATGGTAATAATTTTGTATATAAAATAAAATCATTAGCTAGCAAAAATAAATCTATAAAGGTTGTTAATGACCAAATAGGGAATCCTACAAATGCTAATGATTTAGCATATCATATTTTAAAGATTATTGAAACTAATGAATTTGGAATTTATCATTGTACAGGAGCAGGAGAGTGCTCATGGTATGATTTTGCATGTGAAATAGTCAAATTGTATAAATTGGATTGCGAAGTTATACCATGTAGTTCTGATGAATATAAGACTAGGGCAAAGAGACCCCAATATTCATCATTAGATAATCTTATGTTAAGATGTACTGTTGGTGATGAAATGAGAGACTGGAGAAAAGCGCTAAAAAGTTTTATAAGTAGGAATTAAAATTTTAATTTTTATTATAATATTATTTATTAAAATCTAACAGTAAGGGAGAAGTATAAAATGAAAACATATTTAGTAACAGGTGGAGCTGGTTTCATAGGTTCAAATTTTGTATTGTATATGTTAAAAAAATATAAGGATATAAGAATAATTAACCTTGATAAATTAACTTATGCGGGAAACTTAGAGAACTTAAAGTCTGTAGAAAATGATGAAAGACATATTTTTGTTCATGGAGATATTTGCGATAAGGAATTAGTTTCTTCCTTATTTGAAAAATATGAAATAGATTATGTAGCTCACTTTGCAGCAGAGTCTCATGTTGATAGAAGTATAAAAGAGCCAGAAGTTTTTGCAAAGACAAATGTGTTAGGAACTGTTAATCTTTTAAATTGTGCTAAAAATGCATGGGAAAAGGAAGATGGAACATGGAAGGAAGGAGTTAAATTTTTACATGTTTCAACAGATGAAGTTTATGGATCTTTAGGAGAAACAGGATATTTTACAGAAACAACACCATTAGATCCGCATAGCCCATATTCATCAAGTAAGGCTGGTTCAGATTTAATGGTTAAGGCATATTATGATACTTATAAAATGCCAGTTAATATAACAAGATGTTCTAACAACTATGGACCATTTCAATTCCCAGAAAAGTTAATACCACTTTTAATAAATAACTGCCTTAAATTAAAGGATCTACCAATCTATGGAGATGGCTTAAATATAAGAGACTGGTTATATGTAGAAGATCATGCTAAGGCAATAGATATGGTAATTAATAAGGGAAGAATTGGAGAAGTTTACAATGTTGGCGGCCATAATGAAAGAACAAATATTCAAATAGTTGATACAGTTATTGATTATTTAAATAAAAATGTTGACAGCAGAATAACAGAAGAGTTAAAGAAATTTGTACAAGATAGAAAGGGTCATGATAGAAGATACGGAATAGATCCAACTAAGATAAAAGAAGAACTTGGATGGTATCCTGAAACTACCTTTGAAGTTGGAATAGTTAAAACTATTAAGTGGTATTTAGATAATAAGGAATGGATGAATAATATCACTTCTGGAGAATATATGAATTATTATAATGATATGTATGGTAATAAATAAAAAAATAGGTGATAGAAAGTTTCTATCACCTATTTTTCTTAATTTAGAAAATTAATCAGCCTTCACATCATTAAAAATGTATTCCCTCATTTGTTGTTTAGCAGTTTCAATATCAAAAGTTAAGTAGTAAATTCCATCAATATTTGCTCCTTCAGCATATCCGTCCCTTGGAAATCTATCTTGTTCTAAATTATTACCAATTGAAACAACATCTGTAGCTAAGGATAGAATATTAGTTGTACTTATGCTTGTTTCTACATATGGCAATAATTCATTGAGTAAAGCAGGATATGAAGTTACAGGAGATTTTAATATTTTATTAAATAATGCGTCTAATACTGTTCTATGTCTTTGAGTTCTTTCGTAATCTCCACCAGCAGTATATCTGATTCTTGAATAAGCAAGGGCTTGAATACCATCTAAGTGCTGAACTCCTGGGGAATATATATTAGCTGATGAAGTTCCTTCAAGAGAATTTAAATGATTTATATATTCATTAATGTATTCAATTTCATCACTTGTAATTTCTATATCAATTCCGCCTAATAGGTTTATTATTATAGGTAGACTAGAAAAATCAACAGTTGCATAGTTTTCTATATTTAACCCAAAATTTTCGTTTATTGTTTTTATTGCAAGCTCTGGACCACCGTAAGCATAAGCATGATTTATTTTATCTTGACCATAACCATCAATATAAACATAGGAATCTCTCATAATTGAAGTTATTTTTAATTTCTTATGAACTGGATCAACTGTTGCAACCATAATGGAATCAGAACGTCCGCCTTCACCAGATAGTGAATCTACTCCAAAAAGAGCTATGTTTGTAATTTTATTTGCATTTTTATATTGCTCAAATTCATCTTCAGCTATACCTAGATTTTCTGTGTTAATTTTAGTTTGTTCCATTTTACTTAAGGTTCCAATTATATATCCACCGCCGATTATAAGGATAGCAAGTAAAACAAATAAAAGTCCCATAGAGATTTTAAATGCTAAGGATTTTTTTTTCTTCTTAATTTTATTATTATTTTTTTTCGTAGACATTTTCACACTCTCCTTCAACGCATATTTTACCATATATAGTATATATCTTTCAATTTAACTTAATAAATAATTTTAAATTAAAAAATAATCTAATAATATATGATATAATTATATAATGTTCAGTCTTAATATAAATATTTCTGTTAGTAAGTTAATATTATTTTTATAATAATTTTATTTAAAAAGGAGAAAAAAATGGGTCTTAAAAGTATATTAAAAAAAATTATTCCTAGCAATATAAAAAAGATCATTGAGAATTGTTTGAATGGAAATTATAGTTATTATTTATGGATACTCCCTATAAAAAAGAATAAAATAGTATTTTGTAATTATTATGGAGGGGGATATGGAGATAATGGGAAATATATAGTTAAAAAGTTAATAGAAGAAAATTTAGATTGTGATATAGTTTGGTTAGTGAATGAGAAGTTAATAAATAAATCAGTATTTCCTAAAAATGTTAGAGTAGTTAAATATGGTTCTTTTAAATCTTTATATGAATTAGCAACTGCTAAATTGTGGATAGATAATTCTCGAAAATCTTTTTATCCACCAAAAAGAAAAAATCAATATTACATTCAAACCTGGCATGGTGGAATTTCATTAAAGCAAATTGAAAAGGATGCAGAAAATAAGCTTAGTAGAGATTATGTGAATAATGCAATAAAAGATTCTAAAATGGCAAATCTATTTATATCTAATAGTGATTTCTGTACAAAAATGTATAAATCAGCTTTTTGGTACGATGGAGATATTTTAGAATGTGGATCGCCTAGATGTGATATTTTAATAAATAAAGACAAGAAAATAAAAGATAAAATAGTAAAAGATTTTGAAATAAATGAAAATTCCTGTATTTTACTTTATGCACCAACATTTAGAAATGATGAAAATACTGATATTTACAATATAGATTTTAATAAACTTATTGAAGTTTTAGAAAAGAAGTTTGGTGGTGTATGGAATATATTAGTCAGATTACATCCTAATATAGCTGATAAAGTTGATTTTATGGAGTATAGTAAGAAAATTAAGAATGCAACTAAATATGATGATATGTATGAATTGTTAGCTGCAAGCGATATTTTAATTACAGACTATTCAAGTACCATGTTTGAATTTTCTTTAGTAAATAAACCAGTTATTTTATATGCTCCAGATTTAGAGAGTTATATAGAAGAAAGAAACTTCTATTTTGATATTATAAATTTACCTTATCCTTTATCAAGGAATAATGGTGAGTTATTTAATATTATAGAGAAGTTTGAATTTAATAAATATGTTAAAAATTTAGAAGATTTTATGTTAAAGTTAGGAATTAAAGAAAGGGGTGAAGCAGCAGCCCAAGTAGTAAAAATAATTAAAAAAATAATATATTGATAAATACAGATTTTATAATATTTTTTATAACTATATTAAAAAAGAATGAATTGAAATATAAGTATTTTACAATTCCTTATGGACTATTATCAACAAAATAGATATAATTATTATTGTACAAATTAGAAAAAAGGGGGGGAAATATGAACAGAAAAAGGATAAACGCTAGATTATCGTCAGTTCTTGTAGGAATATTGCTATTTTCTCAAATATCAGTTGGTGCTGTTCAAAATACAGTAGAGGAAAGTGCAAAAGAAAATGAAATACAAGAAACAGATGATGAAATAATAAAAGATGTAATTATAGATGACATAGTAATTACACAAGAAACTAATAAAGAAAATGAAGCAAAAGAAGAGAGTACTATAAGAGATACATATGATAATACAGCAAGTGAAGAAGAACTAATAGGTGAAAAATATGAAGTAAAGAAAGATTCCTCGGCAGATTATTTACCAAGATTAGAAGTTTATGAAGAAGAGTCTTTTAATTTAAAGCAACAAAGCTTTTTAAATATGCAAGATACTGAAAAACTAGAAAAGAAAACTGATGCAGATTATGAAATTGCATTAGCTCATGAAGATGGTACGTATTCATTTGTTGGTTCTGCAGAAAATTTTGAAGAAGCAATGGATAAGGTAGAAACGATTGAAGAAGAGGTATTAAATGAAGTAGTTGCTGATCCTATGAGTACTGCTTCTAAAAGTTTTAAAGTACAAGCTTTAGGAGAAATTAATAAGTCTTCATATAGTTCAATAGATGTTAATAATGTGATTGCATCTTATGTAAGTTCAGAAGCTAATAATGGAGCGGTACCTGTAATATTAAACTCAACTGGTAACGTTGTGTATTCTACTAAATCAATGGGGAGAATTTTAAAACATATTGATGGGAAAATATATCCATATTTTGATAAGAATACAGATTTATATAGTGATGCTTCATTAACTAAAGTTTTTAACTATATTAATCAAGGTTATGTAGATGATGTACCTATTATTGAAGATAAGGGAACAAGTGCTAAAATATTAGTTTCAGGATATACAGGATGGATTAATAAAAATGAAGGCAGTGGAAATTATGATATGATAGTAGTTCCACTTAATCAAGTTACAAATCCAAGTTACTATATATCTGAAAATGGTGTATTAAAGCACTTTATAACATCTGATTTAAAAGGAACGCCTGGCTTTGGAACAACAATAACAATTGGTAAAGCTCCATCATATTTAAAAAATGGGGTAAGATATTTAAGTTATGACGGACATTATTTTTATAATGGAACTAATATAGAGCAAGGCTTAGATAAATTAATAGGAGATTTACAAAAAAACACACATGGTAATGCTGTAAATGCAAATAATCCTTATTATAACTATTTTAACTATCTTCCTTTTAGAAGTAAGACAAATTATACTTCAGCACAATTAGATAGTTTTATAAATGCAAAGACAGAAGCAAATTCTAAACTTAGAGGTACTGGTGCCGCATTTATTGCAGCTCAAAATAAATATGGAGTAAATGCTTTATTAGCGTTAGGTGTTGCAATTAATGAATCAAATTGGGGAAGGTCAAGTATTGCTCAATCAAAAAACAATATATTTGGTTTAAATGCAATAGATTCAAACCCTGGACAAGCAGCTGATAGTTTTGCTAAGGTTGCTGATAGTATAAATGATTTTGCGAAAAATTACATTTCGAGAGGCTATGCGGATCCAGCAGACTGGAGATATTATGGTGGCTTTTTAGGAAACAAGGCTCATGGTGCAAATATTAAATATGCATCAGATCCATACTGGGGTGAAAAAGCTAGTCAATATGCATTTTTAGCAGATTATCATTTATCTGGTAATAATTTAAATAATTTACAAGATAATGATTACTATCAATTAGCAATATATACTTCAGCAAATACTGTTAAATCCTCAAATGGAACTTTACTTTATAAGGTTATAGATAATTATAATGAGTATGCTGCATATGTAGGAACACCAGTAATAATTAATTCTAAGAATGGTTCTTCTTATGAAATATATCCCGAGAGAAATACTCCTGTAAATAATGGAGGATATGCTAATAAGTATCATGGAAATTATAATTTCGAAGATAAGGGATATATAAGTGTTAATGGTGTACAATTTATTAATGAACCAATTCAAGTTGGCAAATGGATTTCAAAAGATGGGAAATGGTACTATGAATATAGAAATGGTGTAAAAGCAACAATGTGGAAAGAAATCAATGGAAAATGGTATTATTTCTATAATGATGGAACTATGGCAACAGGTTGGTTAAATTATGATGGAAAATGGTATTACTTCTGGCCAAGTAGTGGAAGTATGGCAGCAGGAAGTTGGGTTAAAGATAACGGCTATTGGTATTACTTAACTAATAATGGAGTAATGGCTACTGGATGGATAGAAGATAAAGGATATAAATATTATCTATGGGGTGGCGGAAGCATGGCAACCGGCTGGGTTAAAGATGGCGGAAACTGGTACTATTTCTGGGACGGTGGAAGCATGGCGACTGGCTGGGTTAAATATAAGGACTATTGGTATTATATGAAGAGCGATGGATCAATGGCAACAGGCTGGCAATATATCGGCGGAAATTGGTATTACTTCTGGGGCGGCGGAAGCATGGCTGCAGGAAGTTGGATACAAGATAATGGAAAATGGTATTACCTAAATTCTAATGGAGTTTTACAATAAGTTTTAATAGTAAAAAGGAGCTGTCGCATTAGTGGATTAAAATCCGTTAGCGATAGCTCCTTTTTCTATTCTATAAATTAACTTTTTAGGTGTTATTTTTATTTGCATGTAAATCAACTAAAAATAGGCGCACTTCAATAAGCCTCAGAAAAAAAGCTTTTTTAAAATTTAACTTATGAGGCTTTCTTCAATTCAAATAAGTGCTTACCAGTGCGGCCCGCTTGTATTTTACTATGTAATTTATTTATATTGTGTGCCATTGCAAGAAGTATACTTTCTGCTAATACATTCTTTTGCCCACGACACATAAATCTTCTGAAATTCATGTCTTGTTTTATTTGTGCAAAAGAACCTTCTGCTTGAATACTTCTGTTCATTCTAAGCAAGCAACCTTCTTCGCTTAGAATTCTTTCTAAATCAGACTTTCTTTGGCGATTAAACTTTTTTGATGTTTCAAATCTTTTTACTCTTTCTTCCAAAGGAGTTTTACAATTATTCCCTTTGATGCAACTACTCTTGTAAGTGCAATCATTGCAATCTTCACAAACATAAATTGTCTTTTCACTTTCATATCCTGTTTTAGATTTTCTAATTTTTATATTTTCAGCCTTTAACTGCTTACCATTTCGGCATATGTAGAAATCTTTTTCTTCATTGTAATCCATGTTTTCTATTTTACCGATATCATTTTTATATTTTCTTGTTTTTGATATTTCATAATTAGATGGCTTAATAAATGCTATTTGATTATTTTCTTCAATAAATGAATAGTTCTCCTCACTTTCATATCCAGCATCTGCAACTATTTTTAAGTATTTAAATTTTAAGTTTTCTTCCATGCTTTTCAAGAAAGGTATTAGCGTAGTTGTATCCGTTGGTTGTGGTCCAACTGTAAGCCATGTAATATATTCTGAATCTACACCATGCTGCACATTATAAGCTGGCTTAAGTTGACCGTTTTTCATAGCATCTTCTTTCATCCTCATAAATGTAGCATCAACATCAGTTTTTGAGTAACTGTTTCTATCTCCGCAAGTGTACACTTTTTGAGTATATTCTTTAAACTTTGAAAGATATTCTTCAAGTTTTTCTATTGATCGTTGCAATGCAGTTTTTCTTTTCCCACATCCGTGAACGAATTCTATTCCTTCTGATTTCTTTAGTGCATAAAGCTTTTTTCTAAGCTTTTTTACATGTTTCATTTGAACTTCATTTTTATAGATTAACTTAATATCATAAAGTTCTTCGCACTCTTTAACAAGGTCGGCCACTTTAATTAGCAATTTTGCCATGTTTTTTGTAACTGCCTTTTTCCAGACAAAAGTATATTTATTTGCATAAGCTTCTATTTTTGTGCCATCAATAAAGATAGCATCTCCTGATATCTCACCAATTTTATAAAGAAATTTAGCTGTTTCAGCTAAGATCCTTTCAGAACATGGAGCAAAATGAAGACTTCTAAATCTTGCAAATGTTGCATGATCCGGAGCGGATGCTCCCTCAAGCAAAAACATAAAATTAATGTCTCTACGGCATGCCTTTTCAATATCTCGAGACGAATAAATCTTATTCATATATCCATAAGTCATGATTTTCAGCATTTTTCTTGGCGATACTTGATTTTCCTTTATCTTGGAATAAGTCGAATATAAATCTGTTAAATCCATCTCCTCTACAAATTGACTTAGTAATCGCACTGAATCATTAACCGGTATCATGTAATCAATATTTAATGGAAGTTTTAATTGATAAAACTTTTGGTTTAATGTATAATTCTTTTGTAAAATATTTTCTTTGTGCATAAAAATATTTTATCATAAATCCTAAACTCATGGAGTCTAGGATTTATTTTTTTGCACAAAAAGGGACTGTGCACTAATTATTAGTGCGACAGCCCCTTTTTTGTATATACTACATTTTTTGCTCCGTAAAATTTTACATAAATGAAATAATGAATGTAAATAATAAACAATGAAATAATAACGTTTGTAACATAGTTACATAAAAAAATTAGCTTTTACTATAAGATAATAGTATAGAAAGTATAGAAGTAGGAGTGGAAAAATGTTTGGATTATTTAAGAGAGATGTAAACAAAGTTATTAATGTAAATGATATTGATAAATTGATTGGAAAAATAGATTTAATAGATATAAGAGAAAAGTATGAGTATAATAGAGGAAGTATAAAAACTGCTAAAAATATCCCCATGAATGAATTATTACATAATACAGACAAATATTTAAAGAAAGATAAGGAATATTATATTATTTGTCAATCAGGAGGAAGAAGTTCTAAAACTTGTAGCACTTTAAGAAGTAAGGGATATAATGTTGTAAATGTTTCAGGTGGGGTAGGCTCTTACATAGGGAAGTATAAAGAATAAAAGTGTATATTTATGACTAAGGAGGATTGGATATGAAAAAGAGGATTTTAATTGTCGGGGGAGTAGCAGGTGGGGCTTCTGCTGCAGCAAGGTTAAGAAGGCTTAGTGAGGAAGATGAAATTATTATGTTTGAAAAAGGACCCCATGCTTCCTTTTCAAATTGTTCGCTTCCATATCATTTAAGTGGGATTATTGAAGATGCTGATAAACTTGTACTTATGAGTCCTGAGAAATTTAAGGTTCAATATAATATTGATGTTAGAGTAAATTCAGAGGTAATATCAATAGATAGAGAAAATAAAGAAGTCCAAGTAAGAAATTATATGAAAAATGAAATATATATAGAAAAGTATGATAAATTAATTTTATCCCCAGGAGCAAAGCCGATAGTTCCTAAAATAGAAGGAATTGAAAAGGTGAATATATTTACAATTAGAAATGTTGTTGATATAGATAAATTAAACAATTTTGTAAAAGGATTAGATATTAAAGATGTTACAGTAATAGGTGGTGGTTTTATTGGGGTAGAAACTGCCGAAAATTTAAGAGAAGCTGGATATAAAATTACTTTAGTTGAAGGTTCAGAACAAATTTTAAGAACTTTTGATTATGATATGGTACAAATTCTTCATAAGGAAATTTATGACAATGATGTGGATTTAATAGTTAATGATAAGGTTAAAGCTTTTGATAGAAATAAAGTTATATTAGAATCTGGAAGAGAAATAAATACAAAAGCAGTTGTTTTAGCTATAGGAGTAACGCCAGAAATAACCTTAGCTAAGGAGGCAGGACTTGAAATAGGAAAAACAGGTGCTATAAAGGTTGATAGAAATTATAGAACTAGCGATAGAGATATTTATGCAATAGGAGATGCAATTGAAGTTTATAATGCCTTAACTCATGATTATTTTAAACTTTCTTTAGCAGGTCCGGCCTTAAAGCAGGCAAGAGCAGTTGCAGATCATATTAACGGAATAAAAGGTTTAAATAAAGGATATATAGGCTCTTCTGCCATTAAAGTTTTTAGTTTAAATGCTGCAGCTACTGGTTTAAATGAAAATTTAATTAAAGCCTCAAATATAAAGATAAATTATGATATTGTAAGGCTAATTGCAAACGATAAGGTTGGAATTATCCCAGATGCAGCTCCAATGCATTTTAAGCTTTTATATGAAGTTGAAACAGGGAAAGTATTAGGTGCACAAGCAATTGGAAGAGGAGATGCAACAAAGAGAATAGACATAATAGCAACATTAATAAAAATGGGTGGAACAATTGAAGATTTACAAGATTTAGAATTATCTTATGCTCCACCATACAGTACAGCAAAGGATGTTGTAAATTATGCAGGTTATATAGCAGGAAATATTTCAAATGGAGATTTTAAGCAAATTAATGTGGATAAGTTAAGGGAATTGGTAGAAAACAATGCTTTTATAGTTGATGTAAGAGAAAGAATGGAATATGAAAATGGTCATATAAAAGGTACAGTAAATATTCCTTTAAGTGAATTAAGAGTAAGATATAAGGAAATTCCAAAGGATAAACCAGTTTATCTTCATTGCAGAACAGGACAAAGAAGCTATAATGCAGTAGTTGCCTTAAAGAACTTAGGTTTTGATAATGTAATCAATATAACCGGAAGCTTTTTAGCTTTATCTTATTATGAATATTTTAATGATAAAGTATTAAATAGAGAACCTATAGTTACAAAATATAATTTTAAATAGTAATAATTCAAGTTTTGATAAAAGCTGATTTCTATAATTGAAAGCAGCTTTTATTTATTATATGAAAGTTGTTGTAAAATGCGAGAATATGGTAATATTAAAAAAGAAATAAAAATAGAAAAGAGGATAAATATGAAAAAAGTTGAAGAAAAATTTTTAGAATATGTAAAGATAAATACTAAGTCTGATGAAACTACTGGAACAACACCAAGTACAAAGGAGCAGTTAGTTTTAGCTGAAAAGCTATATGACGAGTTAAAAAAATTAGGTCTTAAAGATGCTAGAATAAGTGAATACGGATATGTTTATGCAACTTTAGAAAGTAATACTGATAAAGATATACCGACTATAGGTTTTATAGCCCATATGGATACAGCACCAGATTATTCTGGAAAAAATGTTAAGCCTCAGATAATAGAAAATTATGATGGTGGAGATATTAAGTTAAATGATGTTGATATTTTATCACCAAGTTTTTCAAAGGAATTAAAAAATTATGTTGGTCAAAGACTTATTACAACAGATGGAACAACTCTTTTAGGTGCAGATGATAAAGCTGGAATTGCTGAAATTATGACTGCCATAGAATATTTAGTTGAAAATCCTGAAATAAAGCATGGAACAATAAAAATAGCTTTTACTCCAGATGAAGAAATTGGAGAAGGAGCAGATCATTTTGATGTAGAGGGTTTTGGAGCTGATTTTGCTTATACAATGGATGGTGGAACTATTGGAGAACTTGAATTTGAAAACTTCAATGCTGCATCAGCAAAAGTTATAATTCATGGTGTTAATGTTCATCCTGGTTATGCAAAAAATAAAATGATTAATTCTATCATGGTTGCTAATGAATTTATTAATGCACTGCCTCTTGAAGAAGTTCCTGAAAAAACTGAAGGACGTGAAGGTTTTAATCATTTAACTGATATTAATGGAACAGTAGAAAAAACTACTTTAAATTATATAATTAGAGATTTTACAACTGAAGGATTTGAAGAAAGAATTAAGGATTTCGAGGATATTACAAGAAGTTTAAATGAAGTTTATGGTGAAGGAACGGTAGAGCTTAGCATTAAAGAATCTTACAGAAATATGAGAGAAAAAATAGAACCGCTTATGCATATAGTTGAAACTGCAAAGCAAGCAATGATAGATTCTGGAATAACTCCAAAAATAACTGCTGTTAGAGGTGGTACTGATGGAGCTAGATTATCCTTTATGGGACTTCCAACACCTAATATATTTGCTGGAGGAGAAAATTTTCATGGAAAATATGAATATATTCCGATAGAATCTATGGAAAAGGCAGTAGAAGTAATAATAAATATTATAAAAGCTTATGCAAATAAATAGTATAAATAGGCCCCTTTTTGGGGCGTTTTTTATAATTAATAAAAAATTAATTGTAAAATATGTTAAATTATGTTTTAAAAGCTTATAATTAAGATATAAATTTATATTTTATAGGGGAAATAATATGAGTGAGAGAATTTTATTTGTTTTGATATTAAACTTTATAATCTCATTGATTGGAACATTAAGCTATTCAGTTAGATTGGTAGGAGTTAGAACAGGAAAAATTGCTGCATCTGCCGCTGTTTTTAATATATTAATGCTAGTTTCAAGGGTAGCTGCAGGATTACAAGGACCTTTGCTAACAAAATTTGTAGAAAGTAATTCTAGTAGTAGAGATTTAATAAATATTTTTAATAATATTATTATTGTATCAGGATTAGCAGCAATTTTTGGAGCTTTCTTTATGCCAACATTTCAAAAGATATTTTATAAAGCAGTAGATCATTTTTCTATAGAAAAATCAATTCCAAGACTTATTATACATAGTTTTTCTAAAAATGGGATTAGGTATATGAAGGATAGTATTGGAATTCCAGTTAAGGAAAGTTTGACAAGTGTTAATATTAGGAAACTTCCTAAAAGGATTTTAATTTATAATTTTATTTCTATTGCAATTATTACTGCAGGCGGCTTTGCTCCAATATACGCTGGAAGTATGGCGCCAGATTTAAGAAGTACCTGTATTTCATTATCATCTATAATAAATGGATTTGCAACAATTCTTTCAATTATTTTTATAGATCCTTATTTATCAATAATGACTGATGAGGTATTAGATAAAAAGTGTTCTTTAGAGGATTTTCGCAGTTGTATAATAGGTATGGTAGGAAGTAAGGTTATTGGAACATTTGCTGCGTTATTACTACTTGTTCCTGCATCCTATTTAATTGTTTTTGTAGCAAAGATTATTTAACTTATAGAAAAATAAATTTAATAGAAATTAACAAAGAGGTGATTATAAATAAAAAATAAGGATTTTTATATAACATTAAAGTTTGTTTTATGCGTTTATATTGGATGGATAAGTATAAAATCAAATATTCCTAATACTCTTATTGTTTCGTTTATACTGATTTTTATAATTATGGAGTTTTTAAAAGCTATTTTAGTTAATAAGCATATTAATTATTGTAAAATTATTATAATTTTACAAATAATTTTTTCTTTTTTATTTTCAATAAATTTTATTGAAAGTTCAATTTTACTTACAAGTATTAGCTTAGGGGAGTATTTTATTTATGATCTTAATAAAATAAAATTAGGCAGTATTATTTATTTTATACCAATATATTTTATAAAAAATTCTAACGAAATTTCTACAATATTTATTAGTTCTATTATTTTATTGATAAGCATTATTAATGATAGCATAAAAAAAGGCCAGCTTTTAAAATATTCTGAATTAGAAATAAAGCAGGGAATATTAATTAGTAATTTAAATAATAAACTGATAAAAGAAAAGGATATGCAAGAGCAGATTTTACATACTGCAAGACTTGAAGAAAGAAATGAAATTTCAATAAGGCTTCATGATAAAATTGGACATACTATATCAGGAACCCTTCTTCAACTTGAAGCGGCTAAAATTATTTTTGATGTTGATCCGAAAAAATCAATTTCAATTTTAGATTCATGTATCAATAATTTAAGGGAAGGCATGGATGATATTAGGGCTGTTCTAAGAAATATTAGGCCAAAGGAAGAGGAATTAGGAATTAATAGAATAAAGAAAATTTTGGATGAAAAAATAAAAGGTACTAATATAAAGGGAAAAGTAAAATATGAAGGTGATTTAGAGAAAATTTCTTTTAAAATATGGCTGCTTTTTATTCAAGTAACAACAGAAATTACAACAAATTCTATTAAATATTCTAATTGTGATTTAATTGCTATAAATCTTGAGGTTTTAAAAAAGTTTATTAAGTTAGAAATAAAAGATAATGGAATAGGATGCCAAAATATAAAAAATGGAATTGGAATCAGTTCGATAGAGGAAAGAGTAGAAAATTTAGGAGGAAAACTTATTTTAAATGGAGATGAAGGTTTTTCTGTTATAATTTTAATACCATATTAAGGAGGAGAAATGAAAATAAAATTAATATTAGCTGATGATGATGTTTTAATAAGAGAAAGTTTAAAGATAATTTTATCAATGGACAAAGAATTAGAGATTGTTGAAGTATTTAAAAATGGTAAAGAAGCTATAGACTTTTTGCTTAAAAATAATATAGATATAGCTGTATTAGATGTAAGAATGCCTTTAATTAACGGTGTTACTGCAACAGCTGAAATATGCAAAAGAACAAATACAAAGGTAATTATATTAACAACTTTTGATGAAGATGATTATATAAAAGAAGCAATTAAAAATGGAGCTAAAGGATATATATTAAAAAATACTCCTCCACAAAAGATAATTGAAACAATAAAAATGGTTTATGAAGGAAATGCAGTATTACAGGATGCGGTATTAACAAAATTAAGTGAAAATATAAAGATGAAAGCTGAAAGTAAAAATAAAATCGATAAAGAAAAGTTTACTGAAAGAGAATTGGAAATAATGAAGTTAATTGCAGAGGGTTTAAGTAACAAAGAAATTTCTAAGAAGCTATTTATTTCAGAAGGAACAGTAAAAAATTATATAACTTCAATTTTTCAAAAAACAGGTTTAACTCATAGAACACAAATTGCAATTTATTATTTAAAAGGAGAAATATGACTTTTGTCATGATAAAAAATGACCTTTGCTAGATTTTTTAGCAAAGTTTTTTTTATATAATAACATCAAGATAATAAAAGGAGGATTTTTATGAAGGCAGTAGAGATAAGAGGTCTGGTTAAAAAATATCAAGATACTTTGGCTGTTAATAATATAAACTTAGATATTGAGGAAGGAGAAATATATGGACTGTTAGGTCCTAATGGTGCAGGTAAGAGTACAACTATAAGTTTAATATGTTCATTATTACACCCTACTTCAGGAACTATCAAAGTATTAGGAGAGGATATAAGAAAAAATATTATAAAAACTAAAAGAAAAATAGGACTGGTTCCTCAAGTTATTTCTGTATATTCAGATTTTACAGCTTATGAGAATATTAAGTTCTTTGGTGAATTATACGGATTAAGAGGAAGGGAATTAAAAGATAGTATTGAAGAAGCTTTAGAATTTACTGGGCTTTTAGAGTTTAGAGATAAAAAAGCAAAAGAATTTTCAGGTGGAATGTTAAGAAGATTAAATATTGCCTGTGCAATCATCCATCATCCTAGATTATTGATAATGGATGAACCAACAGTAGGAGTAGATCCTCAATCTAGAAATCACATTCTTCAATCAGTTAAGAATTTAAATAAAAAAGGGGTAACAATAATATATTCAAGTCACTATATGGAAGAAGTTGAACAATTATGCAGCAGGATTGCCATTATTGATAAAGGAACTATAGTAGTTGAGGGAACTAAAGAAGAATTAATAGATATGGTAAGTGATAAAAGAACTTTAAAAATAGGAGTTGATGATATCTTTAAAATAAATACAAATACTTTAAAAAATATTGAAGGGGTTATAAGTGTATCTATACAAGAAAATGACTTATTGATTACTTCTTCAAAGGAAGTAAATAATCTTGATAAGATAATTAAGAAAGTATCTGAAGAGAATATTAAAATTACTAATTTAGATTTTAAAGAAATAACTCTTGAGACAGTATTTTTATCCTTAACAGGTAAGAAATTAAGAGATTAGGAGGGAAAATATGATTCCTATAATAAAAGCTACAATATTAGAATGTACAAGGGATAGAAAGAATCTTATGTTTATGGTTTTTTTTCCGCTTTTTTTAATAGCTCTTCTAGGTTCAGTATTAACAGCAATCTTTAGTCAAGGAAATGATAATCTATTAACAGAAGAAACTTATATATATTATGTACTAGAAGATTCAGGTAAGGCAAAAGAAATTTTAGATATATTTATCAATAATCTAGAAAAGGAAAAAGAAATAAAGCTAATATTTAAGAAAATAGAAGATTTAGAAACAGGTAAAACTAAGGTACAGGTAAATAAAGATATCTTGCTTCATTTCAAAGGAGATACAATTAATGTTTATTCAAATGATGAAGATTTAATAAAATCCTCTTACATTTATGGAATATTAAGTGGACTTTCTAATAGGCTTAACTCAACTATGGAAGTTTATAAAATAAACCCTATAAAAGCTTCAGAGATTATTAACAGAGAGGATAAAAATTATATTGAAGAAGAAAAAGTAAAAGTTTCAGAAAGTCCTAGCGCCATGAATTATTATGGAGTTGCTGAAATAGGTCTTATGATTTTTTACTTTATAAATTATCCCCTTGCTACAATTAAACATCAAAGAAAGTATAGTTTAAAAAATAGGATATCCTTATCAGGAATATCTACTTTTAAATATTATTTATCATTATTTATAGCTTTTTTCTTATTTTCTTTTTCATGTGTCACTATAACTTATTTATTATCTAAATTTATATTGAATATTAACTATGGAAGTAATCCTATAATTTTTCTGTTAGCAGTGATGCCATTTCTTATTATAGTAAATGGAATTGGAATAATAATACCAGCAATATTTAAGGAAGAAGAAATATCAGGATCAATAATAAGTAATATTATAATACCAGCTTTGACTTTCTTAGGTGGTGGATATGTTGCTTTAGGAGATGATATAGGAGGAATGTTTAATATTATTACAAATATTTCTCCATTAAGATGGTTTAATAAAAGTTTATTTAGATATATTTATTCTGGAGATTTTTCTATATTAAGACTATGGCTTATAATAGGAGTAGTTTTCTTAATAGTATTTATTTTAGTAATCTCCATTATTGGTAGAAGGAGTGATAAAATATATGAAAAATATCCTAGTATTAATTAAAAATAATTTAAGAATTTCTATAGTTAAAAATCCTGTAGGATTTCTTGTATCTCTTTTAGCTCCTGTACTAATTTTTTATATTATGATGTCTTTATTAAATTTTAATTCTGGCTATATTAAAGTTGGCCTAGTTGATAAGGATAATTCTAAAACGAGTAAAAATTTAGTAGAATTTATTAAGAATTACGAAGGCTTTACAATTCAAAATATAAACCAAGATAATATTAATAACTTATTTGCTGAAGGTAATATTGATCTAGTAATAGAAATAGATAGTAGTTTTGAAGAAAATTTAATAAATGGACTAGTAAAAGGAGTAAAAATTACGTCTTTAGAAAATAGAGATACTGGGAAAGCAATAATAGTCCTTCTTAATCAAGAGATAACTAATCTAAAGAATTTAACTTTAGCAGCAGAAGGAAATAAAGAAGCTTATCATCTGGCTTTAGATAATTATAATGATAATTCCTATATCAAATTGCAAAGAAAGAATTTAAATGATTTATATGGGGATTATACTTATAGTCAGATTTTTGCTGGTTTCATAGTTATGTTTATGCTCATTAGAGGGATGGTAACTTCCTCAAGAGTATTCATGGAAAAGAAGGAAAATGTATATAATAGAATTTTTATGGCTCCAGTTAAAACTTATGAATATTATTTAGCAGATGCAATAAGCGGATATGTTATTGTATTAATACAAGTTATACTAGGAGTTTTGGGAATAAAGCTGCTTAAAATAAATATGGGGTTTGGATATTTAGAATTAATTATTATTTTATCTATTTTTGGATTAGTTTCAATTAGCCTTGGTATTTTGTGCAGGTCCTTTTCTAAAAATCATAATGAAGCATCAAATATTTTTAATTTCTTTCATATGATTTTTATTATGATTGGTGGTGCTTTTGTTCCTTTGGATATTATGCCGCCTATAATTGAAAAAATATCATATTTTACACCAGTAAGATGGGTAATTGAAGCTATTATTTCGATGCAGCAGGGAGCATCTTTGGTAGAAATTTATAAATATCTAGCTATAATATTGTTATTTGCAGTAACGTTCTTTATTATAGGAACGTATAACACTTCAAAGGAAGAAAAGAAAACAATAATAAATTAGAAGAGAGCAAGTGCTCTCTTTTTATGTTAAATTTATATAATTATAAATATATTCATGTATTTCAAAGATATCAAATAAATACTTAATAAATGTGTAAATATAAGATACAATAAAGATGAGAAATTAATTAATAAAGGAGTGATAAATATGATAAATAAAATAGGAAAAATAACTATTTATGTTGAAAATCAAGAAAAAGCAAAGGAATTCTGGACAGAAAAAGTTGGTTTTGTTGTTAAAGCTGAAAATCCAATGGGACCAAATATGACTTGGTTAGAGGTTGGACCAAGTGAAGATGAATTTACAACTTTTGTTTTATATGAAAAGAAGCTGATGAAAGCTCAAAATCCAGATATTAATACTGGTCATCCTTCAGTTTTACTAAGCACAAATAATATAGATGAAACTTATAATAAACTAAAAGAAAAGAATGTTAAAGTTGATGAGCTTATGAAGATGCCTTATGGTTCAATATTCACCTTCTATGATCAAGATGGAAATCAATATTTAGTGAGAGAGGATAGATATTAATAATTGATATGAAGACTGCAGAGTATTATATAGAGAAATTAGGATTAGAAAATCATATTGAGGGTGGATATTTTAAGCAAAGCTATTTAGCAGAGGATGAAGCTAAAGAAAATAAAAAACTATACAGTAGTATATATTTTTTATTAAAAAGTGGAGAAGTTTCAAATTTTCATAGGTTAAAGTCTGATGAATTATGGTATTATCATGATGGAGAAGCTCTTACAATTTATATTATTGATGAAAAGGGAAAATTAGTTGAAAAAAAATTAGGACTTAATATAGAAGAGGGAGAAGTTCCTCAAATATTAGTCGAAAAGGGTTCTATTTTTGGTTCTGCGACGAATAAAGAAGGGTTTTCTTTAGTTGGTTGCATGGTTGCCCCAGCTTTTACATATGAAGATTTTGAATTATTTGGGAGAAAGGAATTATTAGAATTATATCCTGATTATAAGGATATTATTATAAAGCTAACTAGGGATAATTAATTATATATTTTTATAAATAAGACAGTATTTTATGGGATTTGGCTAAAGGATACTGTCTTTATTTTTATACTATATATTGTATTGTGTGAAATTCTAATGCAATATATATAGGAAAATTTTATTAATTATAGTGAAAAATCATAGTAAATAGAGAAAAAAGGAATTGTATAGAATTGTTTAAGGAAAATGAGATTTTTATAAAATGCAGTGCATTATTTTTTAGTGTATAATTTACTACGATATTAGAAAAATTTATATTGGGGGAATAAATTTGGGAATGAAAGTTATTAAAAGAGATGGTAGCCTGGTAGAGTTTGATAAAAGAAAAATAAAAGAAGCAATTTTAAAAGCTATGAAGTATGGAAGCGGAATATTTTTGGAAGATATAGCAATTAATATTTCTAACGATGCAGAAAAATATTTTAGAAATAATGAAGAAATTCCAACTATACATAAAATTGAATCTTATGTTTATGATAGGTTAGTTTATTACGGTCAAGCAGTAACTGCAAAAGCTTACGAGGGCTATAGAGCTGTTCAAGAATTTAAAAGAAATACAAATACGACAGATGAAAGTATTTTAAATCTTTTAAATAAGACTAATGAAGATGTTATGAAAGAAAATTCTAATAAGAACTCAGTTATAGCAGCAACTCAAAGGGATCTTATTGCAGGGGAAGTGTCAAAGGATATTTCCAGAAGGAGATTAATACCTGCGCATATAGTACAAGCTCATGATGAAGGGGCAATACATTGGCATGATATGGATTATACTTTATCTAACATTTTTAATTGCTGTTTAATAAATTTAGAGGATATGTTAAACAATGGAACGGTGATAAATGATAAACTTGTAGAATCACCAAAATCTTTTAGTACTGCCTGTACTGTAACTACCCAAATAATGGCACAGGTTGCTAGTAATCAATATGGTGGTCAAAGTATTACAATAAAACATTTAGCAAAGTTCTTAAAAATTACAGAAGAAAAGTATTATAAAATATTTAAAGATAAAAATATGGATGATGAACTAGCTAGATCCTTAGCAAAGGATATGAAATTAAAAGAATTAAAGGATGGAGTTCAAACAATAAGATATCAACTATCTACCTTACAGACAACCAATGGACAATCTCCTTTTAGTACAATTTATTTAGAAATAGAAGAAGGTCATCCTTATGAAGAGGAAATGGCCTTAATCTGCGAAGAAATGATAAAGCAAAGGTTAGAAGGAATGAAAAACTATAGGGGGCAAGAAATAGGAGAAGCTTTTCCTAAATTAGTATACCTTTTAGATGAGCATAACTGTTTAGAAGGTGGAAAATATGATTATATAACAAAACTTGCAGCCCAATGTACTGCTAAAAGGCTGGTTCCTGATTATCAATCTGCTAAAATTATGAGAAAGAATTATGAAGGAAATACTTTTCCGCCAATGGGATGTAGATCTCATTTAAGTCCTTGGAAAGATAGTGATGGAAATTATAAGTGGTATGGAAGATTTAATCAAGGAGTCGTTTCATTAAATTTACCTCAAATTGGTATTATTGCTAAAGGTAATATAGATTTATTCTGGGAGATATTAGATCAAAGACTTGAACTTTGTAAAGAAGCACTTTTAATAAGACATAATATGTTACTTGGAACTACTTCTGATGTATCCCCAATTCATTGGCAACATGGAGCAATTGCTAGACTTAAGAAAGGTGAAAAGATAGATGAACTTCTTAAAAATGGTTATTCAACCTTATCTTTAGGATATGTGGGAGTACATGAAATGGTTCAAGCAATGCTTGGAAAAAGCCATACAACAAAAGAAGGAGAAAAGTTTGCTTTAGATGTAATGAATTATATGAATGAAGCTTGTCAAAAATGGAAAAGAGAAACTGGGTTAGGCTTTAGTTTATATGGTACTCCAGCAGAAAATTTAATATATAGATTCTGTAAATTAGATAGAAGTAGGTTTGGAATTATTACAAATGTAACAGATAGGCTATACTATACAAATTCATATCATGTTCATGTTTGTGAGGAAATAGATGCTTTTAGTAAGTTAAAATTTGAATCACAATTCCATAATATAAGCCTTGGCGGATGTATATCTTATATTGAAGTTCCTGATATGACAAGAAATCTCGAAGCGATCGAACAAGTAATTAATTACATATATCATAATATACAATATGCAGAAATAAATACTAAACCAGATGTGTGTTATTCATGTGGATATACGGGAGAAATAAAACTTGATGAAAATCTGGAATGGTATTGTCCATCTTGTGGTAATAGAGATGAAAGTGAAATGCAGGTTATGAGAAGGACTTGTGGGTATATAGGAACAAATTATTGGAATAAAGGCAGAACAGCAGAAATAGGAGATAGAGTTCTTCATTTATAATTTAACATTTATAAAAAGAAATTAGTATTTTATAAATTTATAATAAAGAAGGGTTTATAAATGAACTATGCAAAAATAAGAAAATATGATGTAAGTAATGGACCAAATGTAAGAACAACTCTTTTTGTAAGTGGCTGTACAAATGGTTGTATAGGTTGTTTTAATGAAGATTTACAAGATTTTAATTATGGAAACAAATGGACTAAGGAAATAGAAGAAGAGTTTATTAAATATACTAAAGATCCTAATGTTAGAGGTGTTAATATTCTAGGTGGAGAACCAATGGATCAAACAAAAGATGATGATTTATATAATTTATTAAAAAGGATAAAAAATGAAGTTGCTAAACCTATTTGGATTTGGTCGGGATATTTGTATGAAGAAATAATTAAGGATGAGAAAAAAAGAAAAATTTTATTACAAACAGATGTACTAATTGATGGAAGATTTGAAATTGATAAAAGAGATATTAGTTTAAAATATAGAGGCTCTAGTAATCAAAGGGTAATAGATGTGCAAAAATCTATTAAAGAAGGGCTTATAATAGAATTAGCTATAAAAGATTATTAGAACTTATTCCATAAAAAGTACCAATTAAAAATGTAAGTTATTATCTAATTGATAAGAACTTACATTTTTTTATTAAATTTATATAAGTTTTTATTTTATTAAAATTTTTTTGTAATCTTTAGGTTTATTTTGACTAAGTAAAATAATTATAGGATAATTAAATTAGAACATATAGATAGGAGGCAGCCATTATGAAAAATTTAAATGTTAAACGCAAAATAATAATCTTATCTTCGATTCTATCAGCTATGATCTTAGTAATCGGCGGAGTAGGTATATATCAGATTAAAGAAGCTGATTTGAGAATGGAAAAAATGTATGATAGTAATTTTTCCTCTGTAGTTAATTTAAATAATTCAATAAATGAAGAAAGAAATATGCAAATTAGTTTATTTAAAATTATTTTAAATAATAAGGATAAAGATTTCCAAGAAAAAGAATATGAGAGGTATTTACAATATAGTGAGGACTTTATAGCTAATTTTCAATCTTTTAAAAAAATATATATTGATGAAGAGACTAGAAAAGCAGCAATAAATTTAGAAAGTAATTTAAATACTTTTATAGATGAACAAAATAAAGTTATTGACCTTGCAATGAATGGTGATATTAATTTGGCAAAGGAAAAGATGAACGAATTAGAGTTGAATTTTGGGCAAGGAATAAGATATAAATTAAATCAAATGGCTGAACACAGTGATAATTTGGCAAAAAATTTAAAGGAAGATAATAAAAAAGCGATAAATGATTTAATATTTGTGTTATTGATTATTATAGGAGCTGTATTAATTATCGGTGGAGTAATTGCAGCAGCTATTAGTAGTAATATTATAAATCCGTTGAAATATGCTGTTTCTGAAATGAAGCTAATTTCAACTGGGGATTTTACTGGTGAAATTGATGCTAAATTATTAAATAGAAAAGATGAATCGGGAATTATTTTAAAGTATGTTAATAATGTTAAAAAATCTTTAGCTAATCTTATAGGAAGCATTAAAGAAGAAAGTTTGAATACTGAAGAATCTGTGAAAAATATTAATAATAATATTTATGATTTAAATTTAAGCCTTGAAAATATTGCCTCAACTTCCGAAGAGATAACTGCAGTTATGGAAGAAACCTCTGCATCTGCTCAGGAAATAGAAAATTCAATCAAATCAATAGAAAAGGCAGCAGAATTTATTTCAAATAAGGCAAATGAAGGAACTATTATAGCAAGTGAGATAAGTAATAGGGCTTTAAATAATAAAAACTTAGTAAATTTAGGCTTAGAAAATACTAATAAGCTTATGAGTGCTTCTAAAATAACATTACAAAAGGCAATAGAACAAACAAAGGTAATTAATAAAATATATGAATTATCAGAAATAATAATAGAGATAACAGAACAAACTAATCTTTTAGCTCTAAATGCTTCAATTGAAGCGGCAAGGGCAGGAGAGGCAGGAAGAGGTTTTTCAGTAGTTGCGGAAGAAATTAGAAAATTAGCAGAAGCTTCTAAGGAATCTGTGATAAAAATAAAAGAAACAGGAGAAGACATATCTTCTGCTGTTAATATTTTGATAAATAGTTCTAATGCTTTAGTTGAATTTATGGATAATGATTTGCAATATGAGTTTTCAAGTATGTTATCGGTAACAGAGACATATAAAAATGATGGTGTATTGATAGATAAAATTATTAAGGAATTTGATGAAATATCAAGTCAACTACTTTCTTCTATTAAAGATATTTCTGATATTATGAATAGTGTTGCTCATGCAGCAGTTGAAGGAAGTAAGGGAATAACTAATATAACAGATAAAGTTTTAGAGGCAAGAAATAAATCTGAAGAAGCCTTAGTTAATTCTAATAAAGCAAAAGAGAGTACAGAGAAGTTAGATTTAGCAGTAAATATATTTAAAGTGTAATAAGACATAAGTATAAAATATTGCGAAGCAATCTTTATTAGTGTGCAGTGTACAGTTCACAGTGTACAGTTTAGGAAATAATTCAGCTTAAGCTGAATTATAATATTTATAATCTCTAAAAGAGATTATAGAAATATAATTTTAGAAACTACGTAGTAGTTTCTTCCTTAACTGTGAACTGCACCTTATAAACTGTAAACTAAAAGATTGTTTCGCAATCTTTATTTATTGTTAATTATTTATATTGTATCGATAAGTAAAAAGAATTTTCTTCTCTGAATTAGCAGGAACAAGAACTTCAAAAATTGGATTTCCATTAGGATCAAGAATAAAATTATCACTGGAGCTTTCCATCTGCCACGGGCTATATATAGCTTCTGATATAGTAACAAAAACATTTTCATCTTTAGTATTAGTAATAATAAACTGTACTTTTTTTAGAGTGTAGTCATTATATCTTATATGCTCAAGAATATTTCTTTTTGCTGTTACATCCAAAGCTTCTCCTATGACTAATGAAACTTCTCTGTTTTCTCCTATGTTTTCAATTGAATTTCCTCCAAGAAATTCAAGTTTATTATCAGTACTTTCATAAAAATATACGTCTCCAGCTGGAAGAGTAAAACCTAGATTATTTTCAATAGTATTAAAAAATTTTATTTTTATGTCAGCCACAAGTTTGGCATATCCAAAATCATAAATTTTATTATAAGAAATATCGAAAGCAGAAAAGTTTTTAATTTTCTTTAATGTGTTGTTATTCAGGTCATACTTATCTGGTAATTTATAAGAATAATAATCACCAAGCTCTTCAACAGTTACGTTGATAGTTTCAATGGCTGAACTTTTGTAGGCAATTATGGAACTTTCTTGTGGTAGTCTAACATTTCCTGCTACAAATTTAATTTCAGCATTTAAATAATCGATTCCTGAATTATTTATCAAATTAAACCAAGATTTTATATTTAGAGTTTCTCTCTCTAATATTATTACATAACTGCTTAACCAATTTATATTTTTTGTTAAATAATAAACTTCTATTTCTCTACAATTATAATTGTTGCCTTTTATCATTATAGAATTTGGTATTAGTTCTTCACAGGATAAACATGAATTAGGAATATTATTTTTATTTTCATTATTAGTACAGCATAAATAGTTAATATTTAAAAAATTGTAGTTAATTCCTAATACCAGTAAGGATGTTTCTATAATATCTTTGCTTATATCAAAGTATTCAATAGTAAGTTCCGATTTACTTTTCCCTAAATTTCTTTTTTCATATATTAAAGCTGTATTATTATAGACGGTGATTGATAATTTTTTATTTTGGTTTTTTGTAGATTTAATATACATAAATATCCTTTCTAAAATTAATATTCTATATATTATATAATTATAATTTTAGTAGGTGTTCTATAATTTTATATAAATTATATTAATAATTGATAAGGTTGAAAAATAATATGTTTTATTAAATAATATTAATGAATAAATAATTTTATATAGAGAATTATATTTTTATATAATATACTAGTAAAAATATTTAATTCGATATAAAATAATTAATACATAATAAAAAAGGAGAAAAAAATGGAAGAGAAGAATATAAATAATAATGAAGTAGAAATAATGAAATTTTTAGATGAGGAAGGCAATGTTGTTGAATTTGAGGCTGTTGCTAGAATATTCTTAGAAGAACAAGAATATCTGCTTCTAGCACCTTTAGATGAAAATTCTGAGGATTTATATGTATTTAGAATAGATATTGTAAATGGAAAAGAAGAATTAAATTTGGTTGAAGATGATAAGGAGTTTTTAGCAGTAAAAAAAGAGTATAAAAAGTTATTGTATTAATTTAGGGGGAAGAAATATGGATTATAATAAAATTTTAAATATTTTATCTGAAAACTATTTAGATGATATTGAAGAATTAAGAAATGAGGAAGATTTATATTTAATTAGATTTTACTTTGATTTTGACCAAGATGTTTTAGATGCGGCTAAAAGTTATGCTAATGAAACAACAGATTATGAAGAGGGAAGTATAGAATGGTATAAAGAAGCCTTCTTACCTTATCTATATGACTATGCTAATGATGAGGTATTAGATATTATTGAAGAAGTTGTTGAAGAATTAGATATATCAGGAGAAGTTATGGCTGTTCAAATTGATCCATCTAATTATGAAACAATGGAATTTTTTGCATTGTTTACTGATTATTCAAATGATATTTCAATTGAAGATTTAGTAAAGGAATATTTAATAAAATAAAAGAATAAAATTAATACCTCTAATCTGAGGTATTTTTTATGTAAAAATAAAGAACTAATATGTTCTTCATTATTAATATCATATTTATATGTTAAAGAAAAACAATAATTATGCAACTTTATTAAGATATAAATTCATTGATTTTTTCTTTAAGTATCTATTATAAGCTTTTCTTTGGGATTTTGTAATAAGCTTGTCTAAATCTTGTGAAAGAAATAAAATAAATTTATTTCTTGGAGAAAGAAATACTAATAAAAAGTTAAGTAACTTTTTACGTATTAGTATTTTTCTTTTAAAGTTATTTGACATTTTAATTTACCTCCATATATTTACAAATTGCTTCTTTGTATAACAATATTATACCAAATAGTATAAAAATGTAAAACAAAAATGTAAAACAAATACAAACAAAATTTTACAAAAAAACAGGAAAATTGAAATGATATAAATTTACATGAAATATTAATACAATATATTTTCAATTATTATTAATGTAATAAGTTGATATTGTCGGAAATAGAAGGTAAAATAAAATAAGAAGTTTAAAAAAACGAAAGGAAATTGAAGATGAATTACGAAAATATAAATATAGATGAAGTAATTAAAAGAATAAATGAACTAGCAAAAAAAAGTAAAGAAGAAGGATTAAATGATATAGAAAAAGCTGAACAACAAAAGTTAAGAAGAATATATATAGATAACATTAAAGGGAGCCTAAAGGCGCATTTAGAAAATATTGAATTAAAAAAGAAAAATTAAAGGGTGATATAATTGTCAGTTACTGTTGAAAAATTAATAAAAGATTTTGATATGGAAATATTAGTAGAAGGTAAAAAGAATATAGAAATTGCAGTTAATGACGTTAATAGACCTGGTCTGCAATTATCTGGATTTTATAATTACTTTGCTCCTGAAAGAATTCAGGTTATAGGAAAAGCTGAATGGAGTTTTTTAGAAGATATGGGGATGGAGCTAAGAAGAAAAAGGATAGATAAGTATTTTAGCTTTAATTTAAAATGTATAGTAATAACAAGAGATTTAGAACCTCATAGTGAAATGTTAAATGCAGCTAGAAAAAATAATGTTTGGTTAATTAGAACTAATTTAGTAACAACTAAATTTATAAGTATGTTAACTATTTATTTAGCTGGACAATTAGCGCCTGAAACAAGAATTCATGGTGTATTAGTAGACGTATATGGTGTAGGTATTGTAATAACAGGCGAAAGTGGAATTGGAAAGAGTGAAACAGCATTAGAATTAATTAAAAGAGGTCACAGACTTGTGACAGATGATGCTGTAGATATAAGAGAAATTGATGGAGAATTAATAGGAAAATCTCCAAAAATAACAATAGGAATGCTTGAAGTTAGAGGAATAGGAATAATAGATGTAGCATCTCTTTATGGGCTAAGTTCTATTTCGCCAGAAAAAGAAATTAATATTTTAATGCATTTTGAACATTGGAAAGATGATGGAGATTATGATAGATTAGGGCTGAATAACGAATATGAAGAGATTTTAGGTGTAAAGGTTAAAAAGTTAAGAATACCAGTGCGTCCTGGTAGAAATATTGCTGTTATAATTGAAGCAGCAGCAGTAAATTACAGACATTCTTTAATGTCAGATGTGACAGCAGTAGATATAATTGAAAAAAGAATGGATAGTATACTATAGTAGATAAAGTTTATTTGTTATTAGGAGGCTTAAAAATGAAAAATAAGGATAGGAAAAGTTCCTGGGAAAAGTATCAAGGAGAAAAAAGAGAAGAGCTATTTAAATTTTGTGATGGATATATTGACTTTCTTTCAATGTGTAAAACTGAAAGAGAATGTATTTTAACAAGTATCGAAATGGCAAAAGCTCTAGGATATAAAGATTTTAATGAAATATTAAAAAATAATGAGAAAATAGAAGCTGGAGATAAGATTTATGTTAATAATAAAGATAAATCTTTAGCATTATTCTTAATAGGAGAAGAACCTATAGAAAAGGGAATGAGAATTGTCGGTTCTCATGTAGATTCTCCAAGACTTGATTTAAAACAACGTCCACTATATGAAGATACAAATCTGGCAATGATGGAAACTCATTATTATGGTGGTATTAAAAAATATCAATGGGTTGCATTACCTTTAGCATTACATGGAGTAGTAATAAAAAAAGATGGCACTAAAATTAATGTAGTAATAGGAGAGGATCCAAGTGATCCGGTTATAGGTATTTCGGATTTATTAATTCATTTAGCTGGAAAACAGCAACAAAAGAAAGCTAGTGAAGTAATAGAAGGGGAAGATTTAAATCTTTTAGTTGGAAGTATCCCTTTAACTGGAGAAGAAAAGGATGCGGCTAAAGCAAATATATTAAACATATTAAAAGAAAAGTATAATTTTGAAGAAGAGGATTTCGTTTCAGCAGAAATAGAGGTAGTTCCAGCAGGAAGAGCAAGAGATTATGGCTTAGATAGAAGCATGGTTATAGGTTATGGTCAAGATGATAGAGTTTGCGCATATACTTCTTTAATGGCATTATTAGATTTAGGTAAAACTAAATATACTTCTGTAGTTTTATTAGTAGATAAAGAAGAAATAGGCAGTGTTGGAGCTACAGGAATGTATTCAAGATTTTTTGAAAATACAGTAGCAGAAATTATGGATAATATAGGTGAATATTCTGAATTAAAATTAAGAAGAGCTTTAGCTAATTCAAAAATGCTATCTTCAGATGTTACAGTGGCTTATGATCCAAATTATCCATCTGTTTTGGAAAAGAACAATACTGCATACTTTGGAAAAGGAATTGTCTTTAGCAAATATACTGGTGCAAGAGGAAAATCAGGATGTAATGATGCTAATCCAGAATATATTGCTTGGTTAAGAAATATAATGGATAAAAACGATGTGGATTATCAAACTGGTGAGCTGGGTAAAGTAGATCAAGGCGGCGGCGGAACAATTGCATATATATTAGCTCAATATAATATGGAAGTTATAGACTGTGGCGTTGCTCTACAAAATATGCACGCACCATGGGAAGTTTCAAGCAAGTTTGATGTATATGAAACAATGAGAGGCTATAAGGCCTTCCTAGAAGAAGAATAAAAATAAAAAAGGTTGTCAAAAAGACAACCTTTTTTATTTTTACTTCACATATTTTAATACTTGTGAATATAATATACAAGAAGAGGGGGCGAGAAAATGAAAATAGATACAAGTAGATTTAAAAACTATGGATTTTGGGTTTCAATATTTGCTCTAATTCCAATGGTTTTAAATACTTTGGGAATGGAAATAATTCCAGAGCAATATGAAACTATAACAACAGCTATTTTAACAATACTTGTGGCCCTTGGTATTCTTAATAATCCAACCACTGAATGTAAGTGGTATAGAGATGACCTAAAAAGAATAGAAGATGAGAATAAAAAGGTATAAGGTATAAAAATAGCAAATAAAATGGGGGCTATGCAAAAAAGTGCAAAGCACTTTTTTACAAGTGCTCCTTTTAAATTATCTCTTTCGTCCAGCTTAGCATTTTTAATATATGTTCCTCTTGAGGAATTATTACATCTCCTACATTACCATGTCTAGTATCATTTTCAATTCCATGATAATCAGAACCGCAGGATATGTACAAATTATTTTCTTTAGCTAAATTGATAAATCTTATAGTGTCAATATCTTTATTCTGATAATAAATAGCTTCAATACCGTCAAATCCGAGCTTTAATAATTCTTCTATTGGAGATTTTTTTATTAGGACTGGATGCGCTAAAAAGACAATTGCATTATATTTTTTTAGTAATCCTACTCCTTCCTTGGTAGTAATTTTAGTAGATGGTATATAGGCAGGACAATGATTACCAATGAAGTTATTAAAAATATAGTCATGATCGTAAGGATAGCCGGCATCAATAATTGCCTTAGCTATATGAGGTCTTGCAATAGTATCCTTTCCATAAGATAAAACATGTTTTACATCAATTTCTATATCATTATATTTTTTTAAATTCTCTACAATTTTATAAGCTCTTGCAATTCTGTTAGCTTTAAATTCTTCTAGTATTTTATTTAGTTCTTCATTCTTGTAAGATTCTTTATTAAAAAAACCTAAAACGTGAATAGATTCACCTTTATGTTCAGTAGATAGTTCTATTCCAGGAATAAAGTTAATATTAAGTTTTTCAGCTTCTTCTGAGGTTTCATTTATCCCAGAAAGGGTATCGTGATCAGTTAAGGAAAAGAAATCAAGTTTTCTTTCTTTTGCCATTTTAACTATATCTTTAGGGAGGTATCTACCATCAGAGTAGGTAGAATGTATATGTAAATCACAAAGAAACATTAATAATCTCCTTTCAATTAATGTTTATATAATTATTTTAATCTTTTTTTGTATTATGATATAATCAATTCATTAAAGGTATTTTAACATAATAAAAGGATTTTTAATACTAATTAATGAATTTTAAATAATTTTGTTTAGAATATACAAATGGATTGATGAGGAGGAAAATGGCCTTGAATAAAGAAAAAATAATTGAAGGAGTTAAATTAATTTTAGAAGGTGTTGGTGAAGATATAAACAGAGAAGGCCTTATTGAAACACCAGATAGAATTGCAAGAATGTATGAAGAAATATTTTCTGGTTTGAATGCGAATGCAGAAAAAGAATTATCAAAAACTTTTGAAGTGGATGAAAACAACTTAGTATTAGAAAAGGACATTACTTTTTTTTCGATGTGTGAGCATCATTTAGTACCTTTTTATGGTAAGGCTCATATTGCATATATTCCAAAAGGAAGGGTAGTTGGACTTTCAAAGTTAGCAAGATGTGTTGAAATTTATGCTAAAAAACCTCAGCTGCAAGAAAGATTGACAAATGAAATTGCAAATGCAGTAATGAATTATCTAGATGCAGAAGGTGTTATGGTTGTAATAGAAGGAGAGCACATGTGTATGGCTATGAGGGGAATAAAAAAACCAGGTGCAAAAACCTTAACCACAGCATTTAAAGGCTGTTTTAAGGAAGATTTTAATTTAAGAAAAGAAGTATTAGATTTAATAAAATAAAAGGGGATATTATGGAAAGGGTAAATAAAATATTAAATCATCCTAAATACAAAAAGCTATTAAAAGAATTAAAAGAGTTAGAAGAAAAGAGAATTTTTTGTAAGCACTCTTTAATTCATTTTTTAGATGTAGCAAGGATTGCTTATATTGAAGTATTAGAAAAGGGACTAAATTATAATAAAGAAGTAATTTATGCAATAGCCCTTTTGCATGATATAGGGAGAGTAAAGGAGTATAGGGAAGGCATTCCTCATAATCTAGCAAGTGCTGAAGTTGCTAAGCTTATATTAAAAGATTTAGACTTTTCGGAAGAAGATAAAGATATGATTGTAAAATGCATAATCGATCATAGAAAGGAAAATTCAAATTCTTTGTCAAAAATTATTTATAATGCTGATAAATTTTCAAGAAATTGCTTTAATTGTGATGCTAGAGATTTATGTAAATGGTCTGAAGATAAGAAAAATAAAACTATAAAATATTAATAATTAGAATACGGGGGGTTAGGTTAGGATGAAGATAGGAAATAAAGTATTAGATTTTAATAAGAGAACGTATATAATGGGAATATTAAATGCTACACCAGATTCCTTTTCAGATGGCGGTATTTATAATAATATTGAAGCAGCATTAAAAAGAGCTAAGGAAATGGTTGAAGAAGGAGTAGATGTTATTGATATTGGTGGAGAATCCACAAGGCCAGGAGCAACTTATGTAGAAGCAGAAGAAGAAATTAATAGAGTTATTCCTATAATTAAAGCAATAAAAAAAGAGTTAGATGTTCTAATTTCTATTGATACATATAAGAGTCAAGTTGCAGAAGAAGCTATAAAGGCTGGGGCAGATATAGTTAATGATGTCTGGGGTCTTAAAAAAGATAAAAATATGGCAAAGATTATTGCTAGATATGATGTACCATGTATCCTGATGCATAATCGTGATGAAAGACCTTATGAAAATTTAATGAGAGATTTATTAGAAGATCTGTATGAAAGTATTGATTTAGCTAAAAAGGCTGGAATTAAGCAAGATAAAATAATATTAGACCCCGGAATTGGCTTTGCAAAAAACTATGAAGAAAACTTAGAAGTTATGAATAACTTAGAAAAAATAGTTGCATTAGGTTATCCAGTTCTTCTTGCAGCTTCAAGAAAAAGAATGATAGGATATACCTTAGATCTTCCAGTAGATCAAAGATTAGAAGGAACTTTAGCTACAACTGTAATAGGAATAATGAAAGGCTGCCATATGATTAGAGTTCATGATGTTCTTGAAAACAAAAGAGCAGCTTTAATGACAGATAAAATAATAAAAAAATAGAGGTAGTTTAATGGATAAATTGTATTTAAAGGATGTAGAAATTTTCGCTAATCATGGAGTTTTTAAAGAAGAGAAAGCCTTAGGGCAAAAGTTTATTCTTTCTCTTGAATTAGAATTAAATCTTAGAGAGGCTTCAAAAAACAATGATTTAACTAAATCAGTTCATTATGGAGAACTATGTCATGAGATAGAAAAGGAATTTCAAAAGGAAAGTTATGATCTAATAGAAACTGCAGCTGAAAAAATAGCAGAATATGTATTATTTAACTACAATTTAGTTAAAGGAATAAAAGTATTATTAAAAAAACCTTGGGCACCTATTGGAAGACATTTAAACTATGCTGCAGTGGAAATAGAAAGAAGATGGAATACTGCTTACATAAGTCTTGGAAGCAATATAGGAGATAAAGAGAATAATATTAAAATAGCTATTAATAAATTAAAGGAATGTAAAGAAATTAAAGTTACAAAAATATCTTCTGTAATAGAAACAGAACCTTGGGGATATAAGGAACAAGATACTTTTAAAAATGCTGCTATAGAAATTAAAACTATTTTAAGTCCAAAGGAGTTAATGACAAGGCTTTTAAATATTGAAAAAGATATGAAAAGAGAAAGAATTATAAAATGGGGACCAAGAATTATTGATTTAGATATTATTTTATTTGAAAACATAATAACAACAGATGAAGACGTAACTATTCCACATCCAAGGATGGAAGAAAGGCTATTTGTTTTAGAACCTTTAAATGAAATAGCTCCTAATGCTATTAATCCCTTAAGTAGAAAAAGAATTTCTAAAATTTTAGAAGAGCAAAAACAATTAACGACTAATAATTAACAGTTAAAGAAAAATCCTCTGCAAAGCCAGAGGATTTTTCTTTATAATTCAGCAAAGCTGAATTGTTTTATAAATTTTGAATTTTACATTTTGAATTGCTTTTGAAGCTCTATCCTTCAAAGCCTTTTGCTACTTTTTTTATATATTCACAGAACTTATATAAATTATAGTAATCAGGGATGTCTTCCATGGATAAAATATCTTCTTCATAGATGCCATCCCAAGGATAAATAGAAACAACTTCTTCATCATAGATATTTATTATGTATTTAAAATCACTAAACTCTACTATTAATTTAAATTTAGGAGAAGAATTTATTTCTGTTTTTGCTTCAAAATTTTCTGTTTTTAAGGCATCAAAAAATTCTGGTAGAATGCTATGTTCATTTTCGTTGACATCATAGGAAACATAGAAATCCATGTCAAAAACTATTAATTTATACTCTTCATTACTCATTAATCTTCTATATATTTCATTTGTATAATAGTCAAGGCTTGGTTTATTTTTTGGTTTTGAATATTGAGCTGTATTTATATTACAAGATACAAATAATAAAGGAATAATCAAAATAACTATATAAGAAATAAGTTTTTTCATAGTACCCTCCAAAATGGTTTATATAAATAATTATTCTTTTACATATAAAAATAGAACAATAATCTGAGCTTATGAATAAAATAACTAAAGGAAAATGTAATAAATCAAATAGAAGTGTAGTAAAAATAATTAATAATAATATATGGGAGAGTAATATGTATATAATTGCAACAGTTGGACCTAAAACTTTAGATAAGTGGATTATTAAAGAACTTATGGAAAATGGCATAAATATACTAAGGTTTAATTGTTCTCACTTTAATAAAGATGATTTTGAAAAAGTTATTGTAAAAGCAAGAAATATTAATAAAAATATAAAAATATTAGTGGATTTATGTGGAAAGAAAATTAGAGTATCTAAAGAACTTAAATATATATATAAAATTTATAATAATCAAGAAATATATTTTTGCGGAGAAGATTTATATAAGAAAATAGATATTTCTAAATATCAGTATAATAAAATAATACCATTAAATATAAAAACAAATGAGATAGAAGAAAATAATATTGAAGCAATATCAATAAAAGATAACACTATGAAATTTAAGATAATATCAAAGGAAAATGGTATTATTAAAGCAAAAGTACTTAAGGGAGGTATTATTAGATCAGGGAAGGGATGTAACTTATCAAATTTAAATATTAGGCGACCAATATTAAGTGAAGAAGATGAAAAATATGCTTTATGGGCTATAAAGAATAGTGCAGATATAATATGTCAGTCTTTTGTTGAGAGTCAAAAGGAAATTGAAATTTTAGAAGATATTATTAAAAAGCAAGGCAGCAGTAAAATTGAAATTTGGGCTAAGGTAGAAACGCCAAAGGGAATTGATAATTTAGATGAAATTTTTAATAAGGTAGATACAATTGTATTAGGGCGAGGTGATTTAGTACCTGAAGCCGGAATTCTTCAGGCAGTTAAGCTACAAGATCTTGCAATAAAGAAAGCTAAAATTAATAATAAAAAAATTATAGTTGCTACCCGATTATTAAATAGTATGAAAAATGGACAATGTCCTAATATTAATGAAATTGAGGGAATTTATTATTTCTTAAAAAATAATGTAGATGGTTTTTTATTAGCTGGGGAAACTTCTATTGGAAAAGCTCCTGTAGAAACTGTAGCATTATTAAATAAGGCGATAAAATATTATAATAGCTAGGAGAGAAGGATGGACAAAAAAATAAAAAAAGTCATAAATTTAGTTCTTTGGCTGCTATTAGGCGCAGCAATGATATATTTAATCTATATATCCTATATTTTCTTTTATAGGATTTAAAAAAATACATATGCATTATCATATTTTAAGTACTAAAACATTTATTTTTATAGTAAAAATAAATTTAATATATCCTTTGTAACAAAAATGACAAATATAAATGATAATATAAAAATAAGTTGTTAGTGCATATAGTAATATATAATTATCCCCTTATTTAAAAAATGATATCCTTTTTTGGATATCATTTTTTGCTTTTAAGTTATCATTTTTATAAAATAGTTATTTATAAAATAATATAAAATAATTTAAGAATTTATCAATCAAAAAAGTCTTATTATTCTACATATTATTGTAATAATTGATGAAATTTGATAAAATATTATATGTAAATAATGGAAGGGTGCTGTAGTTAGTATGAAAAAATATATTGTTATCATTATTAATAAATTAAAAGATAAATTAAATTATAATATAAAAATGAAGGTATCCATAGTTATTGCTTATGTACTAATTTTGGCTGTAGTAATAGTTACAGGCACTATTTATTCAAGGAAAATGAATGAGAAGTATATTAAAGAAAAAGGAAGTTTAACATTAAAAAAAGATAATTTAATTAGTCAGAATGAAGAAGATAAAATATTAAAGGATAAAAAGGAAGAAGATTTAAAGAAAGAGAAAATAAATGAATTGAAAGCAAAGATACAAGAATTGGATCCTTTTTATGATTTTATCGAAAGTTTTGAAGATATAGATGAAGAGATTAAGTATTATGAGATAGTCTATAACGAATTATCAAATAAATCTACTGAAGAAAATGAAACTACTGAAGAAGAAATCAATGAGCAATCTGATTATTATTATGAGGATACTGTACCAGCTACACAATACCCAGATATAGAATACCTACCTGCTTCACCAACTAATCCGCAGCATCAAGAAACACAGAACAATGATCAAAATCCTATTGAAGAAGGAAATGAAGGAAGAACTGAAGATCAAGATCAACATAACACCGAACAATCAGCTGAAGATAGTAGTGAGGAAACAACAGGAACTAATGAAGCTGTACAATCAATAAATAATATGAACCAAGAGGGAATGTCTTCTGAAGAAAATGATGAGCAAGACTAGCTAACAAAAACTAATAAATGTATATAAAAAAGAAGTACAAATTTGTACTTCTTTTTTTGGTGCCGGCAGTGGGAAACAAAACTATTGTATGTAGTAGCTTGTACTAATTCTTATAATTGTGATATTTAAAGCATTTGTCAGTTTTTGATATATTGTTGGATTTTACTATTTAGTGCTTTCTTAGTACTAAAAATAGTACTAAAAATAGACTGATTTTTAAATCAGTCTATTTAAACATATTATTTATTTTGTCATATTCTCTTATGTTTTTATCTTTATTTATTTCTGCATATATTAACATAGTAGTTTTTGTATCAGCATGACCTACCCAATCCATAACAGTTTTTAAATTAATATAATTACTAATGCAGTTAGTAATGAATATGTGTCTTAAACTATGATAATTAATATTTGAATCTATTCCAGCACGTTTAAATGCAGCTTTTAGACGTCTATTAGATTGTTTCTTGTTTATATAATCACCGTTATCCTTGCAAAAGATTAATTTATTATCAAAATATAGTTCCACATATTTTAATTTGTTTTCCTTATGTCTTTTTATTAATTGAGAATAACAAATGAAAAATTTAAAAGAAGAATAAGTTATTGAAATGATATTATTTCGTAGTTAGTATAGCGAAATAGTATTTTTTATTTACAATGTTTACCAATAATAAACTAATTTACTATAGTCAAATTGCTATATAAATAATGTGTTGTAAAAAGGAAAAAGAACTAATTTATAGAATATGTAAATTATTATTAATATATAGAATATTTATAATTATTTTTGAGGAGGCGTTGAGTATGAGAAGTAGAAAACCAAAAATAAGAATGGAATGGTGCTATTACTTTGATGGTACGAAGAAAAAGAGGTTAAATGTTAAAAATATTGAGAAGGAAGATTATATTGTAAAATATAGGGGTAAATTAACTTGTATAGAAGGGTGTGATGCAAGAATAAAGTTTACTCCTAAAAAAAATGGGAAAAATTTTTTAAGCACTTGGAATAAAGAAGGATCCAAACATAAGCTAAATTGCCCATACCATATTAACTACAATAATGTTGTAAATAGAAAAAAATTAATAGAAGAAGAAAAGAAAGTTAAACCTAATGACATTCAGATTCAGAGTTCATTAAAGAGAAAATTAAAAAACTTACTATTGGAATTTAATGAGGCCGATATACCTAAGGAGAAGCTTTCAACAAGTGAAATAAATAATATAGGAGTTGGAAAAGCAATAAATAAGATCGTAGATAAAGATGGAGTAAGCGACAAAGAAGCTTCTCAAAGGATAACATATATGGAAGCCGAAACAATTAATATGGCTTATAATGAACTTTGGCGAGGTGTAATAGGAAATGTTGATAATGTGCAAACTGGTTTAACAGACGGGGTTTTTTGGGGATACATAAATTTAAAAAATCAATACAATAGAACAAATATATATTTTCCAGAAGCTTATTATGAGGGAAATGAGTTTAAGGCAAATAATCTTGAAAAGACTTTGAATATAATAAAGGAAAGCTGTAACGGTAGAGAAAATAACATTATTATTACGTGTTATGGGGAAATAAAGCATAAGAAGAATACAAAAAATGATTATAATATTAATATAATAAACCCTATGCACATATTAGTAAATGGAATGACAATGGATGAGATACTTAATACAGGTAAAATTAAAGAATTATAGTATTCAATAATATATTAAAATTAGCAAATAGAAAGGTTTAAAGAAAATATACTTATAGAAAGGCTGGAGTAATGTGTCTAAAGTAATAAAAATATCTATAAGTTATTCAGAACGTAAAAAAATGAAATGGGTAAATGGGATATACCTTGTCAGATATCAGCAAGATATTTAAACTTGAAGAGAATAGATGTTATGGAGATGAAGATTGGATCTCATTAGATGTTATGACGGAAAATGATAATCATGAACATAAAAAATATGTGAAATTATTATTTCAAAAGATGATTTATACACAGCTATTAAAGAAATAGAAGAAAAAGAATTCTAGTTGTAGAGTTCTTTTTTGTTTGTAATGAAAGTGGGAAAAATAGTAGGAAACAAAAATGACTTTATCAAAGAGTGTTTAAACTTAATGATAAAGCCATTTTTTTATTTTTTGGTGCCGGCAGTGGGACTCGAACCCACATGGTTTCCCGCATGATTTTGAGTCATGTGCGTCTGCCAGTTCCGCCATGCCGGCAAAGAACATATAAATTATAACAAAAAATATGGTAAAGAGCAAGAAAAAATTTTATAAGTTTTTTGATTTATTGATACAATTAATATGTTTATTGGAAATGTATTATATGGTTTTAATAAACTTTTAATAAAATATTTATTATCTTATATTGGAAAAGATATTTAGCTATGTTATAATATAATTACCAATAAAATAAAAAGGCGGGTTAATATGAATAATAGATTTAAGACAGGATTATATATTATGAGTGGAATATTAGTACTGTGGATAATATTAAATTTAGCTATAAAAATATTAGTTTGGCTATTACCATTTATATTAGTTTTGTATTTAATATTCATAATAAAGAGATATATTGAAAGGAAAAGAAATAAATACTTAAATGAGATGAAATATAATTCAAAGGATGATGATATAGATTTAATTGAATCTAATTCAAATATAATTGATGATTCAATAACTGAAGTGATTGAAGTTGAATATACAGAGCTTGACAAATAAGTTATAAATAATTTTAAATTTTAGAAAAGAGGCTTTTATAGAGCTTCTTTTTTTTAAAATTATGAAAGATTGTTGTAATAATCTTTCATTTATTATATAATAAACTTAAAAATTTATAGAATGGGGGCAAAAAAATGAATAAAATAGCAATGAAAACACCATTAGTTGAAATGGACGGAGATGAAATGACTAGAATTCTTTGGGGGATGATTAAGGAGGAATTATTAAATCCTTTTATTGATCTAAAGACAGAATATTATGATTTAGGACTTGAAAATAGAAATGAAACTGATGATAAAGTTACTATAGATGCAGCAGAAGCAATAAAGAAATATGGTGTAGGTGTAAAATGTGCAACAATAACACCCAATGCCGCAAGAGTTAAAGAATACAACTTAAAGGAAATGTGGAAAAGTCCTAATGGTACTATAAGGGCAATTTTAGATGGTACAGTGTTTAGAGCACCAATTACAGTAAAATCTATAAAACCTTATGTTAAAGGGTGGGAAAAGCCTATTACTATAGCTAGACATGCTTATGGAGATGTATATAAAGATATAGAAATGAAAATACCTGGAAAAGGAAAAGTAGAATTAGTTTATACTGATGAAAATGGAAATGAAACTAAGGAATTAGTTCATAATTTCAATGATGCTGGTATAGTGTTAGGAATGCATAATTTAAATAAATCAATAGAAAGCTTTGCAAGAAGCTGCTTTAATTATGCTTTAGATACAAGACAAGACCTATGGTTTGCAACAAAAGATACAATATCCAAAAAATATGATCATACCTTTAAAGATATTTTTCAAGAAATATATGATAATGAATATAAAGAGAAATTTGAAAAGGCTAATATAGAATATTTTTATACATTAATAGATGATGCGGTAGCAAGAGTTATAAAGTCAAAGGGTGGATATATCTGGGCTTGTAAAAATTACGATGGAGATGTAATGAGTGATATGATTGCAACAGCCTTTGGTTCTCTTGCAATGATGACTTCAGTTTTAGTTTCACCAGAAGGTTATTATGAATATGAGGCAGCTCATGGAACGGTTCAAAGACATTATTATAGACATTTAGAAGGAAAAGAAACTTCAACAAACTCTGTAGCAACTATTTTTGCTTGGACTGGAGCTTTAAGAAAAAGAGGAGAATTAGATAAGTTACAGGATTTAGTAGACTTTGCAAATAAATTAGAAGAAGCAACAATTCAGACTATAGATGAAGGTTATATGACTAAGGATTTAGCTATGATTTCAGATCTTGATAATATTACTATTACAAATTCAGAAGAATTTATTAAAGAAATAAGAAAAAGATTAGAAAAGAAAATGTAGATATATAAAAAGATATAATATAATTAATAATAAATAGAGAATGTTTTTATAAAGAAGAGTGGCTGAGCTCTTCTTTTTTGTAGTTTTTATTTATATCTTAAATATTTCTTAGCTTATTTCTTATGTAAATGTTATAATTTATATAGTTAGATAGCATATAATTTTTTAGTATAAATATAATAGAATTTTAAAGGGGAGAAGACTATGAAAGGCTATAGCAGTAAAATTATAATAGATTATCCAATTGAAAAGGTATTTAAAGTTTTTATTGATATAAATAAAAGAGAAATGCCTAGATTTAATAAAAAAAATCCAACAGAAACATCATATTCAAGAGTAATAAAACAAATTGGAAAAACAAAAATTGAAATGATAACAAAAGTTACAGGATATGAAAAAGATAATTTATATGAGGTTACAAGTACTGTAGATGGAGATACTTATATTTCTAGGTATGAATTTAAAAAGATAAATGATAATAAGACAGAAATAACTTTGATAGAAAGGCAAAACACAGGTTTAATTTCAAAAATATATATTATGTTTAAGGGAATTACAGCTAAAAATAAATTAAAAAGAAAATTAGAAAAAATAAAAGAGGGAATAGAAGAGGAAGTAAGTAGAAGAGGATAGAATATTTGATAATTGAAATGGACAATTGCCAACTGTCAATTGTCCATTATCTATTGTATATTGATTAAATTGCCCAATTTCCATCTAAAAATATTTGGATTTTTTCTCCATCCTTATTTATTCCTGTAATATTTAAATCTTCAGTTCCTATCATAAAGTCTTCATGAATAATAGAATCATTAGCCCCTTTTGATAGTAATTCCTCTTTTGTCATATTTTCTCCATTTTCTATATTTATTGGATAGGCAGCGCCAAAAGCTAAGTGGCAAGATGCATTTTCATCAAATAAAGTATTATAAAAAATTATATTTGATTGTGATATTGGAGAAGCATAGGGAACTAGAGCAACTTCTCCTAAGTAACTAGCCCTTTCATCTGTTTCTAACAATTTCTTTAATGTATCATAACCTTCTTCAGCAGTAAAATCAACTACCTTACCAGCTTTAAAAGTTAATTTAAATTTATCAATAACATTACCACCGTAAATTAGTGGCTTTGAAGAAACTACAGTACCATTAACGGCGTCTCTTTTAGGCATGGTAAATACTTCTTCAGTAGGCATATTAGCATTAAATTCTAAACCATTATAGCAATATTCAGAGCCTCCTCCCCAAATATGTCCTTCAGGAAGCTCTATTGTAAGGTCAGTTCCTTTGCTATTTGTATAATGAAGACTTTTAAATTTTTGATCATTTAAGAATTTTAACTTTTCATGAAGTTTAGCATTATGTTTATCCCATGCCTTTATTGGGTCCTCTTCATAAAGTCTAACAACCTTAAAAATTTGATCCCATAATTTATTTACAGCCTCATCGGTAGAAACATCTTTAAATACTTTTTTAGCCCATTTTTCAGTAGGAACTGATATAACTGTCCAACGTATTTTATTAGACATTGAAAGTTCATAATATTCCTTTAAGGCTTTTGAGCGAGCTTGTTGATAAGCAGATACCTTTTCAGCAGGAACACCTTTATAGGCATCTGGATCAGAAGCTGATATCGATATTACACAGCATCCTTCTTTAGCATATTTATTGTAAGATTCTGAAAACCACTCAGGCATATTTGATAAAGTTTCAATAGATGCATTTTCTAATGTAAGTCTTTGTATGACTTGATCAGAATAACGCACTATAACTTCTTTTGCCCCTTCTTTATAGGCTTCTTCAGCAATTGCTCTAGCAAAATCATAGCATTCAATAGGAGTATTTATCATAAGTACTTGATTTTTCTGAAGATTTACTCCTTTTTTTACAGCTAGGGACGCATATTTTTTTAGCATATTATTAATGTCCATATTAATCACCTCATTTTGTATTTATTAATATTTTTACATATTGTAGTAAAATAGTCTAGTAGAAAATAATAAGGTATAATTTACCTTGAGATTAAGAATAATTATTAATATAATAAGTTGAGAAGTTTAGAGTTAATATTTAAACCTTTAAAAGTTAGAGTAGATAAATAAAATTATGTTGTTTTCTAGAAAAACAGAATATTTTTAGTTGAAGAATTAAAAAATATTAATTTTTATTTAATGATATAATAAAAGAAAGATAGTATAATTGAAAATATTAAAATATTAAGGATATTCCTTAATTTGGAGGGAAAAATGGAAAGATTATTAATTTTAGATACTAATTCACTATTGAATAGGGCTTTTTATGCTATACCAGATTTAACAACATCAGAAGGTATTCATACAAATGCAGTTTACGGTTTTTCTAATATGTTATTAAAAATGAAAGAAGAACTGAAACCTGATTATATAGTGGCGGCTTTTGATAGAAAAGCGCCAACCTTTAGACATTTAGAATATAAGGATTATAAAGCTGGAAGAAAGAAAATGCCAGAGGAACTTGTAGAACAATTTCCAATAGTTAAAGAGTTATTAAAATTGCTTTCTATTAATATTTATGAAATAGATGGTTTTGAAGCTGATGATATTATTGGTTCCTTAGCAAAATTTGCAGAAAAAAATGGAATAGAAGTTTATATTGTAACAGGGGATAGGGATGCTCTTCAATTGGCTTCAAAGAATATTAATGTAGTAATTACAAAAAAAGGAGTTACAGAAACGGCTATATATAACGAAGAAAAATTTATTGAAGAATTTGGGGTAACTCCAACACAATTTATTGATGTTAAAGGATTAATGGGAGATAAATCAGATAATATTCCAGGAGTTCCAGGAGTAGGTGAAAAGACTGCATATAAGTTAATTCAAACCTATGGTTCTATTGAAGAGGTTTTAAATAATATTGATAGTATCGCAGGGAAAAGAATTAAGGAAAATCTTGAGAATTATAAGGAGCAAGCAATTTTTAGCAAAAAATTAGCTACAATAATGATTGATGTTCCAATAGAATTTGATTTAGAAGAAATAAAAAATAAAGATAATTATGATGTTGATGGACTAAGAAAATTTATTTTTAAATATCAATTAAAATCCTTACTAAAAAGAATTCCAGATTTAGAAGAAGAGAAAAATGAAATAAATGAAACAATAGAAACAATAGAAATAAATACTTATGAGTCTTTTGTAGATTTAGAGAATAATTTAGAAGAAAATTGTTACATTATTTACGATGTAGTAAACAAAGAAAGATATTCTAAAATTGAATTAGAAAAATTATATATACAAAATAAAAACAAGGTATATTTAATTAATTTTAAAAATATATTTGAAGGAAATACCTCTTCAGTAAATGTTTTAAAATCTATTATGGAAAATGAAAAATTATTAAAAATAATCCATGATGGAAAGGCTTTAGTAACTATATTAAATAAATTAAAAATAAAAATTAAGGCTTTTAAATTTGATACAGCTATTGCAGCTTATTTAATTGATTCAGCAAAGACATCCTATGCTCTAAGCACTTTAATAAACGAGTATTTATTAGAAGAAATGACTGGAAATGAAGATGAACTTAAAATAAGAACTTGTTTTAAACTAAATAAAGTTTATGAAGTTTTAGAAAAGAAGATAAGAGAAGAAAATATGGAAGAACTTTATTATAAAATTGAACATCCATTAATATTTGTATTATCTTCTATGGAATCAATAGGTTTTAATGTAAATGAAGAAAAATTAAATGAACTTGCAATTAAGTTTAAAGAAGAAATTTCAAAAACAGAAAAGGAGATTTTTGCTTTAGCTGAAGAAGAGTTTAATATTAATTCTCCAAAACAGTTAGGTAAAATTCTATTTGAAAAGCTAGATTTACCTGTTATTAAGAAAACAAAAACAGGTTATTCAACTAATGCAGAGGTTCTTGAAAAGCTTCAAGATAAGCATGAAATAATACCGAAGATAACTTACTATAGACAGATTACTAAATTGAATTCAACTTATGTTGAAGGTCTTAAAAATGTTATTGATGAAGATGGTCGTATACATTCAAGTTTTAATCAAACTGTTACTACAACAGGAAGATTATCAAGTACAGAACCAAATCTTCAAAACATTCCTATAAAATACGAAATGGGAAGAGAAATTAGAAAGGTATTTATTCCAAATGAAAAAGGAGATTTTTTGTTATCTTGTGACTATTCACAAATTGAGCTTAGAGTATTAGCCCATATGGCTAATGATAAAAATATGATAGATGGCTTTAAGCATCATAGTGATATTCATAGAAAAACAGCTTCTGAAGTATTTAAAGTGCCAATAGAAGATGTAACACCTTTAATGCGAAGCAGAGCTAAGGCAGTAAATTTCGGTATTGTTTATGGAATAAGTGATTTTAGTCTTGCTCAAGATTTAAATATAACAAAGAAAGAAGCAGGGCAATATATGGATATATATTTTGATAGATACCCTAAAATCAAAGAATATCTAGATAATACAATTAAAGAAGTGAAAGAAAAGGGATATGCATTAACTATATTAAATAGAAGAAGGGCAATACCGGAATTAAAATCCTCAAATAAAATTGTTAAGGCACTAGGGGAAAGACTTGCTATGAATGCGCCTATTCAGGGAAGTGCAGCAGATATTATTAAATTAGCAATGGTAAATGTTTATAAGAAAATAGAGGAAATGAATTTAAAAAGTAGAATAATATTACAAGTTCATGATGAACTTATATTAAATGTAAAAAGAGATGAATTAGAAAGTATAAAGGCTTTAGTTAAAGAGGAAATGGAAAATGTTTTAGAACTTAGAGTACCTTTAGAAGTTGATACAAATGTAGGTGAAACTTGGTATGATGCGAAGTAGGAGGTATTACTTAAATGATTAAAATTGGATTAACTGGAGGAATTGGTTCAGGGAAGAGTACTGTATCTAAAATGTTTCAAGATAAAGGTTTTAAAATAATTGATGCTGATATAATCGCTAGAGAAGTACTTGTTAAATATCCAGAAATACTTGATAAAATAAGAATTAACTTCGGAGAGGCTTTTTTTGATTGGAAAGGAGAGTTTAGAAGAAAAGAATTTGGGAATCATATTTTCAGATTTCCGAAACAAAGAAAGAAGTACGAAGAAATAATAATTCCTTATATAAAGAAGGAAATCTATAATGAATTAGATAGCTATGAAAAGTCTAAAGAAAAAATAGTTATATTAGATGCGCCTACTTTAATAGAAAATAATCTTCATAAGGATATGGATTTTGTTATTTTAGTATGGGTAGATAGTAACACTCAGATAATAAGAATAAAAAATAGAGATAAATTATCGAGGGAAGACATATTAAACAGGATTAATTCACAAATTCCTTTGGATAAAAAAAGAGATTATGCAAATATAATAATTGACAATAGTAAGGACCTTTTAAAAACTAAAGTACAAGTAGATAAAATAGCAGATTTTTTAAATGTAATATAAAGTAAGGAGTTGCAATGAAATTTAGACGTATATTAACTATTCTAATTTTAATTTTAGTTGTATATTTTAGTACTACATTTATTATGAAAAATTATATATTTCCCTATAAATACTCAACATATATAGAAAAGTATAGTGAGGAATTTAATGTAGATCCATATTTAGTTTTAGCAATGATAAAAGCAGAAAGTAATTTTAATAATAAAGCTGAATCTAAAAAGGGAGCAAAAGGCTTGATGCAAATAATGGATAGTACAGGAGAATGGGCAGCTAAGGAACTAGGCATAAATTATTTTTTACCATCTATGCTTTTTGATGAAGATTTAAATATTAGGATGGGATGCTGGTACTTAGCAAATTTAGAAGAAGAGTTTGGAGATATTGATTTAGTAATCGCTGCTTATAATGGAGGAAGTGGAAATGTTAACAAGTGGTTGAATGACGAAGATTTTTCTTCTGATGGAGAAAAACTTGATTACATTCCATTTAATGAAACCAAAAAATATGTAGATAAAGTTAAAGTATACTATAATATATATAAATATCTTTATGAAAAATAAAAATAATTAAAGCAGGTTTTTATTTTACCTGCTTTTTATTTTTCTTTTTAATTGAATAACCAAAAGAGCCTAGAGGTTTTTGATTAATACCAAAATATTCACCGTGATTATAACAAATTAAATTTGCTTTATTAAAGCATATCTTACCTTTTTCATCTATTATAGCTTCATCTACTTTTATATTAATAACATCTAGTAAAAATAAATGATGACTTCCAAGGGGAGTAATACTTTTAAGTTTGCATTCTAAAGCTACTGGAGATAATTCTAGTGAGGGGGTTTCAATTGAAACTCCCTCATTTAATTTATATCCAAAATGTTTTATTTTATTAATTTTTCTTCCTGAAGTAACTCCGCAGTAGTCTAAAAATTTTACCATTTCTCTTGTAGGAAGATTTACTACACATTCTCCACTTTCCTTTATATATTCATAAGAAAGGCGTTCGGGTCTAATACCTATTGCAATTATAGGTGGTTTTGTGCATACAGTGCTAATCCAACCTACGGTAAAAGCATTCACTTTATTTTCTTTATTTTTACTAGTTATAATTACCGCTGGAGTAGGGTTTAACATAACACTTCCTTTAAAATTTTGCTTTTTCATAAACATTTCTCCTTTATTATATATCATATTGGATTATAACATAAAAATGCTGATTCGCAACATAAGCTACGAATCAGCAAAAATACATTTTTATTACGAATTTATTTTTAATATCTTCTTCTCCTTCTTCTATTTTTCATACTAATTATTTTAGTTATAAAGATTATTAATGCAATAATAATTACTATAACTAATAAAGCTAATAGATATATTGGAAGATTAGCTTTTATTAAGTCAAAAGCAGATAATCTTATGGAAGCAGATACTTCTTCACTATATAAACCTGATGAATAAGTTAACTTAATATTCTCTTTACCTGCCAATTTCCATGCATCTTTTTCTTCATCATTGTAAGAAATAGTAGCATGTTCATCATTATAAGAATTTTTATAATAATTTACATTTGTATTTAAAATTAATGGTGCAGTGACAGTTTTTTCAGGACCAAAGAATCTAAAAGTTTTATATGTTAAATCAATAGTTCCTATTTCTTCTCCTGTATTTTTATAAACTTGCTTTTCTGCTGAGTAACTATAGTCTGCTATTTTTTCGGTGTCTTTAAATACATTAAGACCATCTACTCCATATTCAGATTTTAGTACTACAGTAACTAATTGTCTTCCATCTCTTTCATAAAATCCTACAAAACAATGGCCAGCTTGCTCTTCGGTTCCAGTTTTACCACCGATATTTCCATTTTTGCCGATAACCTTATTTCTAAATTCAATAAGCATTGATTGATTACCTAAAGATATAGAAATGTCTCCTGACTTAGGAGCAATAGTTTCACGAATCCAATCATTTTTAAAAGCTTCCATTGCAATAACGGCTAAATCAAAAGCAGTTGTTTGATTAATATTAGTACTTGATGGATTTAAAGGATCAATCTCAAGGCCAGAAGGGTTAAAGAATTTAGTTTTTTCAAGCCCTAAAGTCTTAGCTTTATCATTCATCATTTTAACAAATTCATCAACAGTACCAGCCACATTTTCTGCCATTAAATATGCTGTATCATTTGCAGAATATATCATAACTGCTTTCATCACATCATCAGCAGAAATTCTGTCACCTGTTTTTGCATCAATAAAGTTATTTAAAGAAGTTTCTGTAATTTTTTTTGCTGTATCTGTATAAGAGATAATATCTGTTTTGTTTCTATTTTCTGCAAATATTAGGGAAGTCATTAATTTTGTTGTACTAGCTGGGGCCATTATAGCATCAGCATTTTTTGAATAGATAACTTCTCCTGTTTCTATATCCATGGTAATTGCAGCTTCACCAATTATTTCTGGTTCATTAATTGAAATTTCCTCAGCCTTAACTTTATTGAAGTTGCTTGTAAAAGGTAGAATTAATGAAAGTGCAACAGCTAGAGATATATTTTTTAAAATGTGTTTTCTTTTCAATTTTATTTCCTCATTTCTAATCTAATAATTTCTATCTAATTTAATAGTAAGAATTTTATTTCGAAAGTCTTTTTATCATAACTTCTTTAGCTTTATATTCTATTGTATCATCAATATTTTCAAGAGAAATCTCTTCTCCGTATTTATTTGAAAGAGCAATAGTTAAAAATCTATCTGCTAATTCTGGATTTTTTGAAAGTAATGAATGGAAATATGTGCAATATGTATTTTTATATATACAACCTTCATATTTATCTTCGCCATTATTTCCATATCCATATATACACTTACCTAGGGGTTTTAAACCATTAGTATATGTTCTTCCTGAATGATTTTCAAAACCTACATAAGTTTCATCAAAATCTTCATTATAAATGATAGTATCACCTATAAAACGGGTATCTCCCCCTTCAGTATAAATATCTAGAACACCAAGCCCATCAATTTTTTCGCCATTTGGAGCAGTATAGTATTTTCCTAAGAGCTGATAACCTCCACATATAGCAATTAGTACCTTTTCATTTTCTATATATTTAATTAAATCTTCTTTTTTTGTAGTGTTTAAATCTGATGAGACAATGGATTGTTCGAAGTCTTGCCCACCGCCAAAAAATAATATATCAATATTATCTATATCAAGTTTATCATTTATTGAAGAATTAATAATATTAACTTTTATTCCTCTTTTTTCAGCCCTATATTTAAGTATTAATATGTTGCCAAGGTCACCATAAACATTAAGCAGATCAGGATATAGATGACATATATTTAATTCCATTTTTAAGCCTCCCATCTACCATAAATTCTTAATATATCCTTGTGAATGTAGGTATTTTCTATAGTTAATCATAGCAGTATATGTTGCCAACACATAAATTTTATTATTAGGACTAGTTTTAAGTTTTTCTGTTAGTTTTTCAAAAGTTTCTTCAATAATAAAATTATCTGTTTTTAATCCAGCAATTTTAAGTCTTACTGCCATATCATAAGCCCTTATACCTGAGATTAAAATTGCATCCATATTAAGATTCTTTAATTTTTCAAAGTCTACATCCCAAATCCAAGATATATCAGTTCCATCAGCATAATTATCATTAAGTAAAAATGCAGCATCAAAGGAAGCTTTATTTAAACAAAGGGTGTCCAAGGCTTGATTGTATCCAGCTGGATTTTTTACAAGGATTATTCTTACTTCCTTATTTTCAATATTTATTGTTTCTTGTCTTCCAAAGCTGGAGCTTTGATTTTCAAGGGATTTTTTAATATACTCATCATTAATATTTAACTCCTTAGCAATTGAATAAGCACATAGAGCATTGTAAATATTATAAGTTCCAGATTGGCTAATGGTCACATCTAGATCATTAAGTCTAACACTGGAGCTATCTGGAGATAAATCATATATTTTATTTATTGCATATTTTAAATCAGCTCTTTTAAATCCACAATTTGGACAATAAAAATCACCTAAATGATTGTAGGTTATATGATTATACTTATAAGGAGTTTTACAAAATTTGCAGAATTTTGCATCTGCATTAATGTCTATTATATTATTTTCATTTATTTTTGTATTAAACCCATAATAGACAGTATTATTCTTTACATCTAATTTACCTAATAAAGATTCATCACCATTTAAGACTAAAGTTGTATCAGGTGATAATTCTATTCCTTCTAGAATTTTAGATAAGGTTGTGTAAACTTCACCATATCTATCAAGCTGATCTCTAAATAAATTCGTAACAGTTATTATCTCAGGAGATAAGCATGCTGTTATATATTTTACATTAGCTTCGTCTACTTCAATAACAGCATAGTAATCTTTTTTCTTACTGAAAAATTTATAGTTATCAATGAAAGTTGTTACTATTCCAGGAAATAAATTTGCTCCAGTATTATTTGTAATAACTTTCTTACCGCTTGTTTTGATAATATTATAGATCATATTAGTTGTTGTTGTTTTACCATTTGTCCCAGTAACTAAAATAATTTTATATCCTTTGGATACTTTACTTAGTATATTTTTATCTATTTTTAAGGCTACTTTTCCGGGGAAAGTAGTACCTCCTTTTAATAAAGTTTTCGTTAAAAAGATTGTTATTTTTGAAGCTAATATACTGATAAGTGCTTTTATATTAATTTTCTTCACCACCTTATATATATCTAGTATTATGACAAATATTACAAAAAAATAAACAACAAAAAGATTTTTTCAATATGAATAGTATATCATAAGTTTAAATACTTACAAATAAGCATATAATAAGAATTTATTAAAAAAAAATAATAAAAGCAAATAAAATTACAATTGAAAGGGGATAAAATTACAAATGAACGAAAAATATAAAAAAATAGAAAATTTTAAGAATTAATATGTTCACTTATATAAGGAAATGATGTAAAATTATGTACGAAAAGTATGATAAAGGGGTTATGTTGTGAATTATAGTAATTTTAGAGAGAAAATATATTATACTGATAAAAAAGAACTAATTACTTACATAATTTTTAGTTCCTTTTTTCTTTTAGCATATTATTTTAGTATGAAAAATTTAGAAGTAATATTTTTTAATATTCTATTTGATTTACTTAAGTTATTTTTATTAACTTGTTCAGTAGTAGCATTTATTTTGTCATGTCACTTGAAAGCTTTAACAAAACTACAAGTTTATTTTATTGTACAAGTGTTTTTTTTAACTATTTGCATAATATTAATATTACTATTTCATACTCAATTTCAAAATATTAAAAATATACTTAGGGTTATTGTATATGCTGGAGATTATAAAATAGTTAATTTGTATTATGCAATTCATTTTTATTTTATAGAAAAATATAGAAGAATTTTAAATAATAATAATATTTACTTAGAAACAGGTGTAGCCTTTTTGGGGTTATGCTTATTTTTAATAATTAAAACGATGGTTGGTGCAAGACTAATAGCAATATTTGCAAATATTATAGCAATAATATTAATTTATGGAGCTTATAAATATACCAATTTATCTATAGCTTCATTTAAAAAGGGTATAGATATTTTTGATTTTAATTTAGTTATTTTTACTATAAAAGTTATCTTTACTTTAATTAATTATTTTATAGATATTAATATATTTGTGTCATCATTAAGCATGTTACAATATGCAGTGTTTATATCTAGTGTGCTTTTAGTAATAACACATATAGTTGAAAATAATTATAGTTTTGTTTTTAAAGAAATAGAAACAAATAAAAAGAAGTTAGAAGAAATAAATAATGAAATAATTAAGAATAATATAAAATTACAAGAAAAATATGAAAGATTAAACGAAAAACACAGATTTTTTAAAGAATTTATTCAGAGATTATCTAACCCTATTGTTGTAATAAATAAAAATTTTAGAATATTTTATTGTAATGATAGTTTTTTAAGTATAACTAATAATAAAGTTTTAAAAAATGTTATCAATAAGAGAATAGAAAATTATTTGCAGTTTGACTATAGTATATACGAAGCTGTAAAAAAAAATAAAAAAATTATAATTACAAATATTGAAAAAGCTAATAAAAAATATGAGGCGCAATTAATTTATACAGAAGATGAGGAATTTAATTATATAATTTCACTAAATGATTTAACTGAAGAGCTAATGCTTATAGCTATGCAAGAAGAATTAAAATCTATACAATCTAAGGAGTTGATTAGAAGTAATTTTTTATCTAATATTTCTCATGATATAAAAGTTCCGGTAAATATAATACATTCAGCGACTCAATTAGAAAATGTTTTTGTTAATAAAAAAGATATTGATTCTATTAAAAAGTATAATTCAATCAGTAAGAAAAATTGTCTTACATTATCTGAGTTAACTAACAATTTAATAGATATTAGTAAAATAGATACAGAAAATTTAGAAGCAAATTTGGAAGCAGATAACATTGTAGAATTTATAGAGGACTATTTACTAAATATTTCAGATTACTTAAAAAACAATGGTATTGATTTAGTATTTGATACTAATGAAGAAGAAGTAATTATCAATTTCGATAAGGAGATGATGAAAAGAATTCTTCTAAACTTAGTATCTAACTCCTTAAAATTTACTAATAAAGGTGGATGTATATTTATTAATATTAAGAGCAATGAAGATAGTGTAATTATTGAATTTAAGGATAATGGAATTGGAATGAGTGAAGATTTTATATCTAAGGCTTTTAGTAAATATACTATGGAAAATAGAAAAGAAACTAAGCATGGGGGGTATGGAATTGGATTATATGTAATATATAATCTTGTTAAGGCTCAAAAGGGTGATATTGAGTTGAAAAGTACTATGGGTAAGGGATCCGCTTTTATTATTAGGTTAAATAAATGAAAGGTGAATTAAATGATAAATTACAAATATGTATATAGAAATAATGGTATAACTATTTGGGTTTTTATTCCGATAATATTGGTGTTATCTGTGATAAATTTTGCTTTTGAAATGAGTATAGGATATAAGTTTATTGAAAGAATAATATGTTTAGTTATTTCTATTTTAATGTGTATTAGCATTAAAGTTAAAAATAGAAATAAAGTCATACTATTTTTGAAAAATTTAGGATCTGGATATTTATATATAGCTATATTAAGATTTATAGAACTAAAATATATTTGGAATAAAACTGCTTTTGAAATCAATATGAATTTTAATCAATTTATTACATACTTAGAATTACTTAATGTTCTATTATGTATGTTAGTTAGTTGTAATAAAATTTCTGAAAAAATAAAACAGTTTTTATTAGCGATAACCGTATTAATTTTGGGTTTTATTTTATTTTTTCCTAATAATAAAATAATTTTTGTTTTTGATGATAAAATTTCACAAATATTAATATATCAGGGTATATTATTTATATTATTTGCTTTGATAATATACATGTACAAGAAAAATTCAATAAATAATGATTATAGATGGATTATTTATTTTAGTTCATTTATTTTACTAAGTAATATATTATTAATTTTATCCATTTATATAGGAGAGGAATTTCTATTCTGGTCAGGTATTTTTAAAATATCTGCATATTTTATTGCTTATGATAAACTAGAGGATACATTGTTATTAAGCAATTTTTTAAAAGCTTATAATAGTTTAGAAAAATCTAAAAAGAAGGAAATAGAGCTTTATAAGGAACTTAGAAAAAGAGAAAAAGCTTTGAGAGAAATTAACACTTTATTAGAAAAAAGTGAAAATATGTATTATGATTTAGTACAGTATTTTTCTGATGAACTATTAGTTTTTGAAAATGATATTTTAATTTCTGCTAAGTACTTATCTGAAAATAAAAATTTAGTAAATAATTTAATAAATTATAATAAAGAAGAAAATGAATACCTAAAACTGAATTTTAAAAACATATTATTTGAAAGATATAATATAAATTATGAGGATATAAATCAGTTAGATAATTTTAATCAATATACTGAAATTGTAACAAGTTCTGGAGAAGTAAAGCAAATAAAAATTGATTTAATAGAAATGAATGAAATAAAAAAAGTTTTAGTTATTAATGATGTTACTAATATTTTAAAGATAAGAGATGAGATTATAAAGTTGGAAATAAAAATTAAATATGAAAATATGAAAGATGAATTTTATTCGAATATTTCTCATGAATTAAGGACACCAATAAATGTTATTTATTCAGCTCTTCAATTAAAGGATTTATATATTAATAAAGTTGATTTTGAGAAAATTGCTTCTTACAATAAAATAATAAAACAAAATTGCTTAAGACTTGTTAGGACGATAGATAATTTTATTGATAGTAATAAATTATCTGAAAATAAGCTTCATTTTAATAATAAAATATATAATATAGTTGAAATAATAGAAAATGTAATATTGTCAAGTGATTATTATATGAAATTAAAAAATGTTAAAATTACTTTTGATCCTAAAGAAGAAGAAATATTTTTATTATGTGATAAAAGTCATATAGAAAGAATAATGCTCAATATATTATCTAATTCTTTAAAATATGGAAAATATGATGGCAATATTTATGTAACTATAATGATAGAAAATAATAAAAACATTAAAATTGAAGTAATAAATGATGCTGAAGCAATACCTGAAGACAAATTAAAAGATATATTTGAAAAATTTACAAAGTTAAATAATACTTTAAGCAGGCCAACAGAAGGAAGTGGCCTTGGATTATTTTTGACAAGGGGATTAGTAGAACTTCACAATGGAGAAATATATATAGAAACTGGTGAGAAAGAAGGAAATACTTTTAGAATAATTTTACCTTATGATTCGAAAATAAAAGATAATAAATTATTGTTAGATAAAAATTTTGAAATAAATGATTTAAAAGAAAAAGTAGATATTGAATTTTCAGATATATATTTTTAAAACATAATAATTTAAAAAATTGCATACAATAATTTGTAAATATTATTGTAGGGGATTTTTTATGAGTATAAAAAATAAAAAAGCAGAGCGCAAAGTTAAGACAGTTGATAGAAAAGCAATAGAGTTTTTAAGAGTTGATAATAAAATTCATTTTATTAACTTAATAGTAAATCTTTTAGTACCTTTATTAGGGGCTATAATAACTATATACTTTAATATAAACTCTATTTCAATTTATGAAGATTTGAAGAAACCATTTTTAAGTCCATCTCCACTAATAACATTAATAATTTGGACAAGTTTATACATAATACTAGGAATTGCAGCTTACAGATTTTATACAAAGAATGAGAATAAAAAACTAAATAGTAATGGCTACTTTTTTTATTTGCTACAATTATTTTGCTATTTTGGTTGGAAATTTCTATTCATTACTTTTAGACTTTATGGACTTTCATTTATATTGCTTATAGTTATAGTGATAATATCTATAATCACAAGTTTAAAGTTCTTTAGAATTGATAAAAAATCGGCTTTTTTAATTTTACCTTATATAATGTGGCTTATATATTCTGCTGTAATAAACTATTTTATTTGGTTTTACAATGAAATGTAACAAAAAGAATTTATTTTATAAATAATTTTTTATTATTTGGAGACCATAATTTTGAAACAAAAATTATGGAGGAATAAATATGTTTGAACATAAGAAGCAGCTTTTATATGAAGTAAAAATAGAAAAGCCCAATCCACAATATGCAATGTTGTTGCAGGAACAATTAGGTGGCGCAAATGGAGAATTAAAAGCAGCTATGCAGTATTTAAGCCAAAGTTTTAGAATAAAGGACCAAGAAATAAAAGATTTGTTTCTAGATATTGCAGCAGAAGAACTTAGCCATATGGAAATTATATCAACAACAATTAATTTATTAAATGGTCATGATTTAGATTATAAAGGCGTTGGAGTTGGGCAAATTGAAGCACATGTTTTAGGAGGACTATCTCCGCTTTTAATGAATTCATCAGGACATCCTTGGACGGCAGACTATATTAATTGTACTGGAGACTTGGTAGCAGATTTACTTTCAAATATTGCGGCAGAACAAAGAGCTAAGGTTGTATATGAATATTTATATCGTCAAATTGAAGATAAAGAGGTTAGAAAAACAATAGATTTTTTATTAAATAGAGAAGAAGCACATAATGCTTTGTTTAGAGAAGCATTAAATAAAATTCAGGATACAGGATCTAATAGGGATTTTGGTGTTACAGAAGATTCTAAATTGTATTTTAATTTGTCAAATCCAGGTCCTAATCATAAGGCTCCAAACCCGACAGCACCATCTTTTGAAAATACAAGAAGATAAAGTTTTAAAGAAAGTAGATAAATATTATCTACTTTCTTTTTATGTGACAAATATTAATTTTATATTATAATATTAAATAGTTCTTTTTGTAAAAGAAGATTTCGTATATAACGAATATATTAATAAGATAAGTAGGAGAAAAAAATGAAAAAGGTTATTATTGCTGAAAAACCCTCTGTGGCCAAAAATATTGCAGATGCTTATAACATTAAAAATAGAAAAGATGGATATTTTGAAGGAGAGGAATATTTAGTTACATGGGCCTTTGGTCATTTGCTTCAGCTTTTTGATGCTAAAGATTATGATGAAAGCATGACAAGTTGGAAGATGGAGAAATTTCCATTCATACCTGATAAATTTAATTATAAAATTAAAAATGATGGATTTAATAGAAATTCAATTGATAAGGGTGCCGCTAAGCAAATCAATATTATTAAAAACTTAGTAAATAGAGAAGATGTAGATGGAATAATATCAGCAACTGACTATGATAGAGAAGGACAGATTATTGCAGATGAATTATTTATATATTTAAATGTAAAAAAGCCAATATATAGACTGTTGCTTAATGAATGGACTGAAGAAGAAGTAAAAAAAGGAATGGAAAATTTAAAGCCAAACAAAGAAATGAAGCCTTTACAAGATGCTGGGATGGGAAGGCAGTTAGCGGATTGGATTATAGGAATTAATTTAACTTCTGTTGCGACATTAAGATATGGGAGTAGTACAAAGGAAAGAAAAACATTAAATATAGGAAGAGTTTTGCTACCGACATTAAAAATTATTTATGATAGAGATAAAGAAATTGAAAATTTCATAGCAAGTTCATATTATAAATTAACAGCAAAATTTAAATCCAAAGATAATGTTGAGTTTGATAGTATTTATTACGAAAAAAGTAGTGAAAAATTTGAAGATAAAAGTTATCTAGATAGAATAAGTAAGCTTTTATCAAATAAAAGTGGCATAGTTGTAGATAAGGAAATAGAAAAAAAGAAAGAGTATCCTCAACCTTTATTTAATTTATCTAATTTACAGGGTTATATAACAAGTAAATATAAAGGATGGACATCAGATAAGGTTCTTAAGGTAGCTCAGAGTCTTTATGAAAAGAAATTTATTACTTATCCAAGAACAGCTAGTGTTGTTCTTGAAGAAAGTTTAGAAGGCAGGGCTAGAAAAGTATTAGATAATCTAAAAAAGGGCCTTAGATATGAAAAAGAAATTAAGTTTGTAAAAAGCAAAAGGATTTTTGATAATTCAAAGGTGGAAAGCCATAGTGCAATTATTCCGACATATATAACGCCCAATAATCTCACTACTGATGAAGAAAAGGTATATACTGCAATTAAAAATAGATTTATAATGCAGTTTATGCCTGTTGCAGAATTTGAAGAAACTAAAATTACGATTAAGATTAATGATGAAAATATACTAGGTGAGTTTGTTGCAAAAGGTAAAGTGGAGATTGTTAAAGGTTGGAGAGTTGTAGAGAAAATCGAAACTAAAGATACTTTACTACCGTTAATGGAAAAGGGAGATATTTTAGATATTACAGATTATAAGGTTAATAAGGTAACAAAGAAACCTCCCAAACATCATACAGAAAAAACCTTATTAAGATTAATGGAAACTTGCGGGAAAAATTATAAGGAAGATAAGGAAGAGGATGAAACCAATACTGATGAGATGATGCAGGAAATTCTAAGTGGATTTAGCATAGGAACACCTGCAACAAGAGCAGAAATTATAAAAAAACTTAAGGATGTAGGTTATATTAAAGCAAAAGGAAAAAGTCTGATAGCTACAGAATTAGGTAGAACTATTGTTGAGATTTTTCCAGTTAAAGAACTTTTAGATTTACAATATACAGGTAAACTAGAAAAAACATTAGCGGATATAGAAAAGGGTAAATTTAAAAAGGAGGATTTTTTAAACTTCATAATTGAATTTACTAAGGCTTCTGTAAATAAGATTAAAAGTGATGATTCAATGCTTAATAAATTTAAAGTTGAAATGCCTGAGGGAGCAGAAGAATTAGGAAAATGTCCTATATGTGGTAATTCAGTTATAGAAGGTATAAAAGCTTATGGCTGTATTAATTGGAAGAATGGGTGTAAGTTTTCAATATGGAAAGATGATAAATTCATAACTTCTTTAGGTAAAAAAGTAACTAAAGAGATGGTAAAATTGTTGTTAAAGAATGGAAAAGTAGGCTTTAGAAATATAAAAAGCAAAAAAGGAACAAAATATTCTGCATATTTTAGATATATTAAAGATGACGAAACGGGATATTTTAAGTGGAAAATGGAATTTATTAATTAAGGGGCTGTCGCACTAATAATTAGTGCACAGTCCCTTTTTGTGCAAAAAAATAAATCCTAGACTCCATGAGTTTAGGATTTATGATAAAATATTTTTATGCACAAAGAAAATATTTTACAAAAGAATTATACATTAAACCAAAAGTTTTATCAATTAAAACTTCCATTAAATATTGATTACATGATACCGGTTAATGATTCAGTGCGATTACTAAGTCAATTTGTAGAGGAGATGGATTTAACAGATTTATATTCGACTTATTCCAAGATAAAGGAAAATCAAGTATCGCCAAGAAAAATGCTGAAAATCATGACTTATGGATATATGAATAAGATTTATTCGTCTCGAGATATTGAAAAGGCATGCCGTAGAGACATTAATTTTATGTTTTTGCTTGAGGGAGCATCCGCTCCGGATCATGCAACATTTGCAAGATTTAGAAGTCTTCATTTTGCTCCATGTTCTGAAAGGATCTTAGCTGAAACAGCTAAATTTCTTTATAAAATTGGTGAGATATCAGGAGATGCTATCTTTATTGATGGCACAAAAATAGAAGCTTATGCAAATAAATATACTTTTGTCTGGAAAAAGGCAGTTACAAAAAACATGGCAAAATTGCTAATTAAAGTGGCCGACCTTGTTAAAGAGTGCGAAGAACTTTATGATATTAAGTTAATCTATAAAAATGAAGTTCAAATGAAACATGTAAAAAAGCTTAGAAAAAAGCTTTATGCACTAAAGAAATCAGAAGGAATAGAATTCGTTCACGGATGTGGGAAAAGAAAAACTGCATTGCAACGATCAATAGAAAAACTTGAAGAATATCTTTCAAAGTTTAAAGAATATACTCAAAAAGTGTACACTTGCGGAGATAGAAACAGTTACTCAAAAACTGATGTTGATGCTACATTTATGAGGATGAAAGAAGATGCTATGAAAAACGGTCAACTTAAGCCAGCTTATAATGTGCAGCATGGTGTAGATTCAGAATATATTACATGGCTTACAGTTGGACCACAACCAACGGATACAACTACGCTAATACCTTTCTTGAAAAGCATGGAAGAAAACTTAAAATTTAAATACTTAAAAATAGTTGCAGATGCTGGATATGAAAGTGAGGAGAACTATTCATTTATTGAAGAAAATAATCAAATAGCATTTATTAAGCCATCTAATTATGAAATATCAAAAACAAGAAAATATAAAAATGATATCGGTAAAATAGAAAACATGGATTACAATGAAGAAAAAGATTTCTACATATGCCGAAATGGTAAGCAGTTAAAGGCTGAAAATATAAAAATTAGAAAATCTAAAACAGGATATGAAAGTGAAAAGACAATTTATGTTTGTGAAGATTGCAATGATTGCACTTACAAGAGTAGTTGCATCAAAGGGAATAATTGTAAAACTCCTTTGGAAGAAAGAGTAAAAAGATTTGAAACATCAAAAAAGTTTAATCGCCAAAGAAAGTCTGATTTAGAAAGAATTCTAAGCGAAGAAGGTTGCTTGCTTAGAATGAACAGAAGTATTCAAGCAGAAGGTTCTTTTGCACAAATAAAACAAGACATGAATTTCAGAAGATTTATGTGTCGTGGGCAAAAGAATGTATTAGCAGAAAGTATACTTCTTGCAATGGCACACAATATAAATAAATTACATAGTAAAATACAAGCGGGCCGCACTGGTAAGCACTTATTTGAATTGAAGAAAGCCTCATAAGTTAAATTTTAAAAAAGCTTTTTTTCTGAGGCTTATTGAAGTGCGCCTATTTTTAGTTGATTTACATGCAAATAAAAATAACACCTAAAAAGTTAATTTATAGAATAGAAAAAGGAGCTATCGCTAACGGATTTTAATCCACTAATGCGACAGCTCCTTTTTTATACATAAAATTTCTTCAAAAATTAATTATTGGTAATAATATGATATTTTTCAATAAAAAATCTTAAATTATAACAATAATTAAAATAAATTCATACTATAAATAATAAAAGTATTTAATATTAGGTAATTTTACCAAGGAGGTTGAAATGAAAAATAAAATAATTAAAAGGCTTATAGCATCTGTATTAACTATTTTTTCGATAGGGCTTCTTTCAGGGTGTTCTGGTAAAAAAGAAAATACTGAAAACGAAACAGTAAAAATTAGATTGAATGAAGTTGTTAGATCAGTTTTTTACGCACCAATGTATATTGCTATTAATGAAGGTTTATTTTTAGAAGAAGGTATTGAGATAGAATTATCAACTGGCCAAGGAGCAGATAAAACGATGCAGCAACTATTAAGTGGAAATGCAGATATTGGCTTCTCAGGTCCAGAACAAGTAATATATATATATAATCAGGGACGAGAAGATTATCCTGTAGTATTTGCTCAATTAACCCAAACTGATGGATCCTTTATAGTTGGAAGAGAGGAAAATCCAGATTTTGAATGGGAAGACTTAAGAGGAGCTGAAATAATAGGAGCAAGACCAGGAGGAATGCCTCAAATGGTTTTTGAATATGTTTTAAGAAATCATGGCTTAGATCCAAGAACAGATGTATCACTGGTTACTAATATAGATTTTACAGCTACTTCTGGAGCATTTAAATCTGGAACCGGAGAATATGTAAATTTATTTGAACCAACTGCATCAATGCTTGAAAAAGAAGGAAGCGGAAAAATATTAGCATCTATAGGAAAAGCTGCTGGAGATATACCATATACTGCTTTTTATACAACTAAATCATATATGGAAGAAAATCCAGAACTAGTACAAAGGTTTACAAATGCAATTTATAAAGGTCAATTGTGGTTTGAAAGTCATTCAGCAGAAGAAATTGCTGATTCAATAATTTCATTTTTCCCTGGAACTGATAGAGATATTATTATATCAGTTGTTAAAAACTATAAAGAAATAGACGCTTTAGCTAAAGTACCAACTATTGAGGAAGAAGATTTAAATAGGCTTATGGATATTATTCAAGAATATGATGGTGAGCTAATAAAGGAAAGGCCACCTTATGAAAAAATAGTAAATAATGAATTTGCTGAAAAAGCTATAGAAGCAGCAAAATAATTAATTTTCTAGCTTCAAAAAATTGAAGCTAGAAAAATATATTTAAGGGGGAAAGGAGGTATTTCTATTGGCTTTAATAACTGTTTCAAATGTAGGTTTAATATATCATACTTTAGAAAATGAGACTATAGCAATAAAGGATGTTAGTTTTTCGGTAGACAAGGGAGAATTTATTACTATTATTGGGCCGTCAGGTTGTGGTAAGTCAACTTTACTAAATATAATAAGTGGATTATTAGAGCCTACCTATGGTGAAGTTATATATAATGATAAAAATGTAGAAAATAGATTAGATAAAATAGGTTATATGTTTCAAAAAGATAATTTGTTTGAATGGATTTCTGTTTGGAAAAATGTGACTTTAGGATTGAAAATAAAAAATCAGCTAAACAAAGAAAATATAGAAAGAGTTGATAAACTATTAGATAGTTATGATTTAGAAAAGTTTAAAAATCATAAACCTTATGAATTGTCAGGAGGTATGAGACAAAGAGTGGCTTTAATTAGAACTCTTGCCTTAAATCCTGAAATACTATTATTGGATGAACCTTTTTCTGCTTTAGATTATCAGACCAGACTTTGGGTATGCGATGATGTAAAGGGAATAATAAAGAATGAATGTAAAACAGCCATAATGGTAACTCATGATATATCAGAGGCTGTATCAATATCTGATAGAGTAATTATGCTAACTAAAAGACCAGCAAAAATAAAACTAGATCTTAAAATAGAATTTAATAATAAGGATGCTACTCCTTTTGAAAGAAGAAGTGAGCCAGAATTTAAGGAATACTTTAATTTATTATGGAAGGAGTTAGATAAAGTAAATGAGTAAGGAACATGAGGAATATATAAAAAAAATAAAACGAAATAAGTTAAAAGTGACAATTTTTAGAATAGCTATTTTAGCTATATTTATTATTCTTTGGGAGTTTTTAACCAAATATAAAGTGATAGATCCATTTTTAACTTCAAGTCCAAGCAGAATGATAAAGTCACTTTTAGGTTTTATAGAGAATGGAACTATATTTAAGCATATTTTTGTAACCTGCTATGAAACAATAATAGGCTTTACTTTAGGAACAGTACTCGGAACTATAATAGCAATAATATTGTGGTATTCGCCTTTTACAGCAAAGGTATTAGATCCTTATTTAGTTGTATTAAATGCCCTGCCTAAGGTTGCATTAGCGCCAATAATAATATTTTGGGTTGGAAATGGAATAGGAGCAATTGTTGTAATAACTCTATTAATATCAGTTGTTACAACTATTATTACAGTATTAACAGGTTTCAATGAAGTAGATAAAGGTAAACTAAAACTTATGGAAACATTAAGAGCTAATAAATTTCAAACACTAAGGTATTTGGTTTTTCCGGCTAATATTCAAGTATTAGTATCTGCTTTGAAAATAAATGTAGGATTGTCTTGGGTAGGAGTAATAATGGGGGAATTTTTAGTAGCAAGAGAAGGATTAGGATTTTTAATAATATACGGAGGACAAATATCTCAATTAGATATGGTTATGATGAGTATAGTAATATTATCATTAATTGCATATCTAATGTATATAGGAGTTTCAAAAGCAGAAGCTTTTTTTAAGAAGAGTATGAATTAGGGAGCTTAAAATTTGGCTCCTTTATTTATTGATTTTAACAAGACGACATAACAATAGATATATAAAATAATTGTAAATAGTATTATAATCTGTTACAATAAAATTTAGATTAATAAAACAATGGAGGAACTATGAAAAAAATGGAAGGATTTTTTTCTAAAATAAAATTAGATTATAACAAAATGAAAACGTTTCGCGAGAAAGTGAAAAAAATATTTAATCCAATATATAATTTTTTTAAAAAAGTAAAAAATATATATGATAAAGCCAATAAAAGGACACCTTATACTGAACCAATTGCGGTAATTGGAAGCTCCTGTTTATTTATATTAATTCTTGTATTAGTAATTAAGACAAATTTTACAGTAGAAAATGTAAATATAATTACTAATTCGGCAGAAAAATTTTATTATCAACATGAATATGATAAAGCAATTAATGAATATAATGAAATGCAGTTAAATGATCCTTGGCCAATATGGTCCGTAAATATGGCTGATATTTATTCGTTAAAATCTGAAGTAGAAAAGTCAGAAGCATTATTAAAGGAAAGTATAATTGTAAGAGATAGGATAATTAAAGAAGAGGGAATCGAGAATTATTTAGATAAAGATAAAAATTTAATTAATAAAATTCTGTTTATTTTTAATATGAATGGCAAATATGAAGAAACTATTACATTTGGAGAAGATTATATTTCTGAAATAGGAATAGATAATAATATATTAAAAAATTTATTTATTGCTTATATTATTAAAAATCATGAGTTTAAAGCTGAGGACACAATAACTAGATTTGAGCTTAATGAAAATTCTGCTTATGAACTATCAGAAATTGCTAATATGTATACTTTAATAAATAATTGGGACAAGGCTTTAGAATTATTAGATAAGGCTTGGGAAATTGATAAAAATGAATTAAAAATATATGATACAATTGAAGAAATGTATTTATTTAATAAAGAGGAATTAATAAAAAATTTAGAAAGATTAGTAAATAAAAATAATAGTAAGAGTTCTTATAAAATGATGCTTTTAAAAGCTTATGCTTATGATGCGGAAAATATAGTAAAAGCTGAAAAGCTAATAGAAGAATTAGAAAATGATAATGTAGAAGGATATATAATAAATCTAATTAAATTTGAAACTCTTAAAAATGATAATAATAAAGAAGCAATGGAGTATTTAGAAAAGGCTTATAAGGGAGTAAAAGATGAAAAAGAAGCTTCCTTTTATGAATATTATATAGGAGCTTTATTATCATATTATAATAAGGATTATGAAAAAGCATCAAATCTGGTTAAAAAGAGTATTTTAGATAATCCTAACTATAGTTATTCTTATTTACTTCTATCAGATATTTGCTATTCAGGTGAAGGTGGAAAATTTGTTGAACCATATTTAAGAACTGCAATGGAAAAATCTCCTTATAGTTATAAAATAATTTTAAAAATGGCTGAGTATTATAAAAATATAGAAGTAAATAATGTAAAAGCAAAAAATATGTATGAAATGGCTATAATTTTAAGAAAAGACAACAGCAGCTTATATTATGAACTTGCTAAATTGTTTATAGCAGAAGAGCAATGGCAAGAGGCAATAAATAGTATTAAAAAGTCAATTGAATTTGATAATAATAGTAATTATTATAGGGCATTAGGTGCTTTATATCTTAAGAATGAAAATTATGAAGAAGCTATTATATATACTCGTAAGGCTTTTGAAATGAACGATAAGGATATTTTAGCTCTTAATAATGCTGCGTGGTATTATATTAATGTAGAAAAGAATATAAGCAGAGCTTATGAAAATATAAAAGCTGCTTATGAGGAAATTCCAATAAGTATTGATGAAAATACTAAAAAGTTAATTGCAGAAAATTACACAAGGATAGAAAAATTATATAAAGAAAATTCAGAAACATTAGATAATGACATATTTATGGATATAACCTTATTTTATTAAAAGTGCTTTTATGAGCACTTTTTTTATGGAAAAATATCCAATAAGTTGCTATTATATTAATAAGAAAAGAATTCGAAAATATTATAAAATTATGGAGGGTATTTTGGTGAATAAAATAAATAAGTTATTTAAACTAGGTATAACCTTAGCAATATTAGCTGTTGGAATTGTTTTAATAACTAAAACTAGAACCTTTGGAAAAATAACAGTTGAGAGTTGGGAGAATATTTATAACGAAAATAATATTAAATTCTATTATTCAGAAGAAAACAATGAAAAAATTAAAGCTTTAAGTAACTTATATTCTATTAGTGAAGAAGCAAAAAAGATAGATGATAAGTTAGAGAGAGCTATAGAAGTTTCAAAATTACTTAAATCTATTATTAGTTATGATGTTGCTGAGGATGCAAAAGGTATTAATGGTTTTGATATTTTAAGAGATAAAATAGGTTATTCAACAGCTTCTGCACGAGATGTAGCAATTATATATAGAGATTTTTTGCAAAGTGTAGGTTTAAAAGCTAGAGTAGGTGAGTTTAGAAGAACAAATGCTTCAAAAATTAAGCAAAAATCATATTTTGTAGTAGAATTCTGGAGTGAAAAATATAGTAAATGGATAATGATAGACTTTATCAATGATGGCTATTTTGATAATCAAGGATTTCCTTGCAGTGCAATAGAAGTTCTAGAAGGAAATATTAATGCATTAAATTATACAGGAAAAAAAGATATTAAAAAATTTAATTGGAGAGATAAAAATATTAATATTTCAGATGTTCTCTATACTTATACAATTGCAATAGATAATACTACTGATATGAAACAAAGTAATACATATATAACTTATATAAAAGATGTAAAAGATATAGTAATGCAATTTAAAGGAAAGGATATAAAACCTACAATTTATACACAAAATAAGGAGTTAATAAATAAAAATCCACTAGATAAAACAATAGATAATGATGAAAAAGCTTATTTAGTATTAATGAAAAAGGAAGATAGTAGTTATAAGGGTAGTGAAAATGAATATATTTTAGGGGCTTTTCAAAATAGCAAAATATTAAAAAATTATTATGTTAAACTAAATAATGGAGAATTTAATAAAATTAGAGAGTATAATGATATAACTTTAGAAAAAGGATTAAATACTATTGAACTTTCTTTAGATGGAGAAAATACAATTAGTAAAATAGAGTTGAATTATAAATAAAAAGGACTGTAAAACAGTCCTTTTTATAAATTCATAATAAATAAATTTTCTAATTCTAAATTTAGATTATTAATATGTTCGTCTATATTTACTAAAGGCTGGATTAAATAAGATAGTTTTTTGTTATATTAATCTAAAAGGAAACTAATGAGATAATTTAATAAATTTTTCTTTAAAATTTATCATTTTTATTTACTCTATACTATTTAATTGATATTAGGAATAATATAACAATTATTATTTAAAAATCTAGAAGAAATATTCTTTAAATACTAAACATTTTATGGTATTATTAAATTAAACTGAGTAATAAATTTTTTTTGAAATTAATTGACAGAAAATTTGGAATGTATAGTATATTCCGAAATCATAAAAGTGAGTAGGGGGAATTTAAATGGGAGAAAAAATTAAAAAAATAGCATTACTAACAGGCGGAGGAGATTGTCCTGGATTAAACGCAGTTATTAGAGCCGTAACAAGAGCAGCGATATTAAATCATGGCTGGGAAGTAATAGGTTATAAATTTGGTTACAGAGGGTTATACAATAATGATTTTGTCCCTTTAACTCTTGACAGCGTTGCAGGAATACTTCATAGAGGAGGAACTATATTATATAGCTCTAATAAGGATAACCTTTTTGATTATTTGGTAGAAGAAAATGGTAAAATGGTTAAAAAAGATGTGTCTGATGTAGCTGTTGAAAACCTAAAAAAAGAAGGTGTAGATGTTTTAGTAGTAATAGGAGGAGATGGTACTTTAACTTCTGCAAGAGATTTTGCTAGAAAAGGTGTAAAGGTTATAGGAGTACCAAAAACTATTGATAATGACTTAGCATCAACAGATGTTACCTTTGGTTTTAATACAGCAATAGATGTAGCAACAGAAGCATTAGATAGACTTCATACAACAGCTGAGTCTCATCATAGAATTATGATTTGTGAAGTTATGGGTAGAGGTGCAGGTTGGATTGCTTTAGAATCAGGAATAGCTGGTTCAGCAGACGTTATATTACTTCCTGAAATACCTTATGATATAAATAAGATAGTAGAAAAAGTTAGAGAAAGAGAAAAGGCAGGAAGAAAGTTTAGTATAATTGTTGTAGCTGAAGGAGCAAAATCAAAAGATGGAGAAGTTGTAATTGCAAAAATAGTTAAAGACAGTCCAGATCCAATTAGACTTGGAGGTATTGGTAATAAATTAGCTGATGACCTAGAAAAATTAATGCCTGATAAAGAAATTAGATGTACTGTTTTAGGTCATATTCAAAGAGGTGGAAATACTTCTACTTTTGATAGAATTCTTTCTACAAGATATGGTGTTGCAGCAGTTGAACTAATAAATGAAGAAAAATTCGGACATATGGTATGCTTAAAAGGCGGAGAAATGTCGAGTGACACATTAGAAAATGTAATAGGACAAAAGTCAAAACTTGTTGATCCAAATGGAGATTTAGTTAAGGTTGCTAGAAAGATAGGAATTTCATTTGCAGATTAGAGTATAATGTAGTGATAGAGATTTCTCTATCACTATTTTTATGATAATAAAATAACAAGAAAAATAATTGAATGCTTCAAAATTTTCTGAAAATATGATATAATTCTTTTAGACGATAATATGGTAAAAAAGCTGGAGGGTATTATGAAAGAGATAAAGAAATATTTAGAATCAAGAATTGGCACATATGGATTTTTCTTTGAGGATTTAAGAAGCGGATTTGTTTATGGGTATAATGAAAACGTTAAAATGGTTGCCGCTGGATGTATTAAACTACCAATTGCAGTTTCCCTTATAAAAGCTGTAGAAGATAAGAAAGTAGATTTTTTAGATAAAATTAAAATAGAAAGAAAAGATAAAGTTTATGGAACAGGTATTATTCATGAATTTAATGAGAGAGAATATACCATTTTTGAATTATTAGTTGCAATGTTAATTCAAAGTGATAATACTGCAGCAAATAAGATAATAGATATTATTGGTATGGATGAAATTAATAAAAATATCAAGGAAATGGGAATGGAAAATACAGTTTTAAAGAGAAAAACTGGTGATATAAATAATGAAGACGATGCTTCTGAAAATATAACATCAGCTTTAGATCTTGCTATTCTTTGGAGACATTTGTATAAGAAAACTTATTTGTCAAAGGAAAATAGTCAGATGTTAATTGATATTTTAAACAGACAGCAAATAAAAAATAAGTTGGCACTTTATATACCAGATGATTTAAAATATGAAATTTCAAGCAAAACTGGAGATAAAAAAGGTGTTGAAAATGATACTGAACTTGTAACTTTGTCAAAAGGAACCTTTTCTTTTACTGTACTATCAATGGGAATTCCAAATAGCGTTTATGGTACAGTAACTTTAGCTAAATGTGGAAAAATGATGTGGGATGATTTAATGAATAATTGGAATTAAAATATGTGTAATAACTCCTAGATATCTAGGAGTTATTTTTATATATATTAATATTATAAAGGAAAAGAATTTTTAATTTAAACAATAACTTTTACTATAGTTGGTGAATATTATGTATACATATAGTATACAAAGGAGGAAAAGTAAATGAAGATTGGAATAGATATGGGGCACTGTTTAACTGGGTATGATACTTCTGCTAGAGGAGTTTTTGTAGAGAGCGAATATAATAGAATAGTTGGCAAAAAGGTTATACAAAAATTAAAGGAAAAGGGACATACAGTGATTAATTGCACAATTGATGGTGGGGTTAGCAGTATGTATGATTCTTTAGCTAGAAGAGTAAAAATTGCTAATGAGAATAATGTAGATATATTTTGTTCCATTCATTTCAATGCAGGGGGTGGAGAAGGAACTGAGACTTATTTAGCAAACCCAAGTGCTTTTATAAATCAGGAATATTATAAAAAGAATTATGCTATTGCAAAAAGTATTAATGATAAAGTAGCTGCCAGTTGTGGATTTGTTAATAGAGGAGTAAAACATGAAGACTTCTATGTAATATATCATACAAAAGCTATAGCTGTTCTGGTAGAAGTTTGTTTTTGTGATTCAAAGAGTGATTTTGCTAAGTTAGATACAGATAAAGTTGCTATTGCTATTTGTGAAGGGTTAACTGGAGAAGACTACAGTGTAAAGATACCTAAAGTAGAAACAACAGACAATCTATATAGAGTTAGAAAGAGCTGGAGCGATGTAAAATCACAAATAGGGGCTTATAGAATATTAGAAAATGCTAAAAAAGAATGTGATAGCAGGAGTGGCTATTCAGTATTTGATAAGAATGGTGTTAAGGTATATCCTATTGCAAAGGCTGAAAATCCTAAAAATGAAACTATTCCAAATAGTAGTAACTCAAAGGAAAAGATAATAAAAGAATATTCAGAAAAGGGATTATTTACTTGTACTGTAGATGCAATAAATTTTAGAAATAAACCATATGTAGGTAGCGATAATCCAATACAAGGTCAATATTATAGAGGCGAGCAGGTATATTATGATTATGTAGTAATAACTGATAAGTATGTTTGGATAAGTTGGATAAGCGCAATTACTGGTGTTCGTAGATATATGCCAATTACAGATAGAATAAAAAATGAGAAATGGGGATATGTTGTATAAAAATTAAAATTATTAGGGGCATAAAAGCAAGCCCCTTTATTTTTATAGAAATTAAATATGTATAATGTATAAAAAATAATTTGAAACTTTATAATATTATAAAAATGATGTAATATATATGTATATATTGTTTGCTTTTAAGAGTTTATAACAACTTATTTAGGTTGAGGAGGATACAATGAAATATAAAAGTGGGAAAGTAATTTCTATTATAGTTATTGTATTTTTATTAGTAGCTATAGGAATTTTAATTAGAAATATATTAAATAAAGAAAATAAGGAAATAACTGTTGCAGAGGATTTTATTGAAGAATTATATGATAAAGATATTATTAGTAGTTATAAAAATAAAAAAGATACTTCTCAAGATATTTCTTTAAATAAACTTGCAAGTGAGAATTCACAAATTAAATATTCAGTAATCGTGGGGAACTTTGGTGTAGATATAGATGAGAATTATGAAGTTTTAGGATTTTCTAATAAAAATATAAGAGTGCTTGGTAGTGAGGATATTATTTCAGAGGAAGATGCCAAAAAACTTGCCAATGGTTATGTTAGTGAAATAACAAAGGACAATTTTATTTTTAAAGAAGTTAGGAATACTGAAGAAAAGTCTCCCTACTATACAGTAGTGTTTTATGAATGTAAAGATAGTTATCCAATATTCAATCAAGAAATAATTGCATTGATTGATAAAGTATCAGGAAAACTCGAGGGATATTCAAATTATTCAATTGCTAATAAAGAAATCATAAACAAAATTGATATTAAGGAAGAGAAAGCAAAAGAAATAGCAGTTAATCATTTTAGAAAACTAAATATAGATGTTCACAAAATAAATAATATATTTCTATCTTATATAGAAAATGATAATAATGAACTTGTATTATCTTATGTTTTTAACGTAACTGGCAATAAAAATGATATAGTTAATAGCAATACTCAAGATAATGGAGAAAAGTTAGAAAAATCATTTACAGTATTTGTGAGAGCAGACACGGGTGAAATAATAAATTTAAATTTAGAAACATAAAAAGGAGATTATATTAAAAAAGGCTGTTGTATTGTATAAATATAACAGCCTTTTTTAAATCATATTAGTTATTATTTTCTGAGTTATTATTGTTATTATTGTTGTTATTATTAGGATCTAAATCTGAGTTTGTAGGTAACTCTTCTTTATCTTCTAATTCAATAGTAATAGTATCTCCTTTTTTGGCAGTATTACTAGATAAAGATTTTATTATTCTTGTTTTAGCATCAGGATTTGATATTTTAACCTGAACCTCTTTTTCATTAAGCTTTGCTATGGCATCATCTACATTTCCGCCAACAGAGATTCCTAAATCAGATAATTTGAATTCTCCTTTTATTTGATCTATAATTTCACCTATTACTGATTTTGTGTCATCTTTTTCAGTTGGAACAATATATTTGTCATCGTCAGATAATCTTGATGAAAATTCTTTTTTAATAAATACTCGCTTTTCAATTAAATTCTTAGGAGTTTTATCAGTTGCCAGTTTATTATTATTTTTATTAACTTCAACTTCTACATGGGCATCACAGCTTCCAGAAGGCTCTGTACCTGAAACAAATAATTCTGTACGAACTCTTGAACCTCTTTGATCACGGGCACAAAGATCAGTTGCTCTTTTACCAGAGTCTAAACAAACTGATACACTTGTTACTCCACCAGGATTTCCATCAAATTCTTTATATTCTAAGCCTTCATGAATAGGTGCCATTATCTTACCCCAAAGATTAGCAGCAGAAGAACTATAACTGCTACCTCCTACTATGTCATGATTGTCATAACCAATCCATACCGATGCAGAATAATAAGGTGTTAGCCCTGCAAATAAGAAATCAGTGCTAAAATTAGTTGTACCAGTTTTACCGATAACTGGCATATTATATAATTTTGCTGAACCAGCATCGAAAGTTAAAGGTCCTTTTAATAAATCACGCATAATAAATGCTGTTTGTGGTGTAAATACTTGAGTTACCTTAGGTTCTTTATTTAGTATTACTTTTCCTGTAGCATCTTCAACTTTTGTATACAACATAGGCTCTGTATATAATCCATTATTACCAAAAGTTCCAAAGGCAGAAGCTAAAATATAAGTATTACCACCATCTGGATCTGCTGGATCTGATGTAAATTCACCTAAAGCAGCAACTGATAATGTTTTAGATGCCTCGGAATAAATAAGTCCAAGTTTTTCGCCATAAGATATACCAGTCTCTACACCTAATTTATCTTCAACAATGATTGTTGTAATATTTTTTGATAAAGCAATTGATTCTCTTGCCGTAATTATTCCATCAGATTTAAAATTCCAGTTATTTGGATTCCAACCTGGATATTTACTTTGTATTGATGAAGGTAGGCCAGCATCATCTAATGGTGTTGCAGCAGTGATTGTTTTTGTGTCAATAGCTGGACCATAAACAGTAAGTGGTTTTGTAACAGAACCGATTGATCTTAGAACATCATAAGCTCTATTGGTAGATCTTGCAGGTTGTTCACCTCTTCCGCCTACCATTGCTTTTACTTGTCCAGTTCTATAATCAAATATTGTTGCTGAGGCTTGAAGTTTTGGAGTTCCATTGTCATCATAAACCTCAGGATTTGCGTAAGCATCTATATAATTAAAGTTATCCCTATTATCTAATACTGCTTGTGTACTATCCTGCATTTTTCTATTCATAGTGGTATAAATTCTTAGACCACCATTTGAGAAAAGATTATCAACTTGCTCTTCAGTATATTTATATGTTTCCATTAAATCTTTTTTTACTTGGTCTAATGCTGGATAAACAAACCATTCGTAATTAATTTTATAATTTACACTTTTTTGAGAAAAGGCAAAGGAGTTTTTATCTACAAAATCATATGCTTCATTATATTGATCTGTAGTTATATATCCTAAATCTCTCATTTTCATTAGAACGGTTTTTGTTCTATCTAAGTAAATAGTTGGATCTTCAATATTTTCTGGGTCATAGGGACTATAAGCACTAGGAGCTTGTGTTAATCCAGCAATAAATGCAGCCTCAGGTAAAGTTAAGTCAATAGCGTTTTTATCAAAGTAATATTCAGCAGCAGCTTCAACACCATAAATTTTCCCACCAAGAGGAATTGTGTTTAGATAAGCCTTCAAAATATCGTTCTTTGAAAGTTTACTTTCAAGAGTTAAGGCAAGATAAATTTCTCGTACTTTTCTTTCTATTTTAACTTCGTTTGTTAAAAGAGTATTTTTTATTAATTGTTGGGTCATTGTAGATCCACCTTGAATATATCCATCCCCTGTTACTACAGTTAAGGCAGATCTTATAGCAGACACAATAGTTCTTTTAAAATCTACTCCATTATGCTGATAGAAACGTTCATCCTCAATTGCAACATAAGCATCCTTTAAATGCTGAGGCATTTCATCAATATCTATGATTTCTCTTATTTGTTCAGTAGGTATTTTATCTATAAAATTTCCTTCATCATCATATAAGGCTGATGGTTCGCTTAAACTTAATACAGAATTAACATCTAATTCAGGAGTGCTTTTAATAACTGCAAATATATATCCGGAAAGAACTACTACACATAATAGTGTGAATATTAATATTCCTAAAAAAGTACTTTTTATTATCTTTTTATATCTAGGTTTAGATGATTTATTCTTTTTATTATTTTTTATATCTTTAGCTTGGCTTTTTTCATTATTTGAAGTTTCTTTGTTAGCCATTTTTTCCTCCCTTATTAATTTAATTTATTTATTGGTGTAAAATAAATAATATAGCATATTATAGCATAATTATATAAAGAATAAAATAATAACTCTGAAGGTGTTTATGAAGTATTATAGAAAACCGCATAGAATTCCTTTTAAAGTCAAAAATATTAAATTTATAATAATTATTATTTCCTTATGTATAATAATTAATTCCATAATTTCCTTTTTTCATAATAATATTTCTCCAGCTGTAATTAAAATAGCTGAAGATAAGTTGAAGAATGAAGCCACTAATATAGTATATGAGAATGCACTAGATATATATTCAAAGGAATTTGATTATTCTGATATTATGTCAATTGAAAAAGATAGCGAAGGCAATATTACTTTGTTAAGAGCAGATACAGTTAAATTAAATTATTTATCTTCAAAATTAATTTTAACAATAAACAATAGAATAACTGAACTTGAAAATTTAGGAATAGAAGTTCCTTTAGGTTATATGACAAAAAACTTAGCTATTCATAAATTAGGACCTAAGGTAAATATAGATTTAGAACAGATAGGTAATATAAATACTAAATATGAATCGATTTTTGAAAGTGCAGGGATAAATCAAACAAGGCATAAAATTTATTTAAATGTAAGTATGAAGATGAGAGTGGTTATTCCTTTAAATAGTAAAGAAGTTGAAATAAGCTGTCAGATACCAATATCAGAAACCATAGTTGTAGGTAAAATTCCAAATACTGCGATAGAATTTAGTAAATAACTAATTAATACACAATTAAAGAAATAATACAGATTTCTAAATTATAAAAAATAAAAAACTGCAGCTTCAGTAAATATCTGCAGTTTTTTATTTTGAATTATGTATTTTACATTTTAAATTATTGTATTTAATTAGCTTCCCAATTAAATACATACGGTACGTTTCTGTAATAATTTTCGTAATCTAATCCATATCCTACTACGAATAGATCTTCAATTTCAAAACAGCAGTAGTCAGGTTTTAAATCAACCTTTCTTCTAGAAGGTTTATCTAGCAGTACACAAGTCTTTACTGACTTAGCTCCCTTTTTCATAACATAATCTATAACAAATTTCATTGTATATCCTGTATCAATTATATCATCAACTATTAGTACATCAAGTCCCTCAATATTATCTGGTATATCATTAACAACTTTTACAATACCACTGCTTACTTCTGCATTACCATAGCTTGAAGTTGTCATAAAGCCAACTTGAGCTTTGCAATCAATAGCTTTAAATAAATCGGCACCAAATACGAAGCTGCCTCTAAGAAGTGGCAATACATAAAGATTTTTATCTTTATAATCTTCAGTTATAACCTTACCAAGTTCTGCTACTCTTTCTTTTATTTGTTCTTCAGTAAAAAGGATATTTCTTTTCTTATCATCCATTAGTATTTCCTCCCAAAATGTATGTTTCATAAGCCTTCTAGCATATTTACAACAATGTAATTATAGTATAAAATTATATGACAGTTGTCAATAGTATACAAGTGAGGTGTTATATATGATATATGGCAATATTGATGGAATTAAAAAAGTTTTTATAGATGAGCTTGAGGAGATATATAAACATAGAGTTTTAAGAGATGAAGTTTGTAGTAGAGAAATTATTGAAACAATTTCAAGAATATCATCATTAATAGAAAGAGAAATAAGTGTAGCAGTTGATAGAAAAGGAAAGGTTATTTCTGTAACTATTGGGGATTCTACTTTAGTAGAAATTTCTATGATAGATATTAAGGAAAAAAGATTATCAGGAGTTAGGGTTATTCATACTCATCCAAATGGATACTCTAATTTATCGGCTTTAGATTTATCAGCATTAATAAAACTTAAATTAGATGCTATAGTAGCAATAGGAGTGCAAAATGGAAAGCTTATCGATTGTTCATATGGTATTTTAGCAATAACTAATGATACATTGGACTATGAAGAAATATTTAATATCTCTTTAGATGAACTGCTATCAGTAAATATACTAGATAAAATAAGTTATATTGAAGATGCAATAAAATCTAATGATATCGTTGAAGATGAGATAGAAAAGGCAATTTTAGTTGGATCAGATACTATGGAAAGCCTTAAAGAGTTAAAAGAATTAACAAAAGCCTGCGATATACCAGTATTAGATATGGTTTATCAATCTAGAAGCAAAATAGATCCAGCCTATTTTATAGGAAAGGGAAAGGTTTCTGAAATAGCTTCATTAAGACAAAATCTGCATGCTAATTTAATAATTTTTGATGATGAATTGTCTGGTTCTCAAGTTAGAAATTTAGAAGAAGCAATTGGTGCTAAAGTTATAGATAGAACCACTTTAATCCTTGAAATATTTGCAAGAAGGGCAAGAAGTAAAGAAGCAAAAATTCAGGTAGAGTTAGCACAGCTTAAATATAGATTAAGCAGGCTTCAAGGTCTTGGTACAATTTTGTCTAGAACAGGTGGAGGTATTGGTACTAAAGGTCCTGGTGAGAAAAAGCTTGAAACTGATAAAAGACATATTAGGGAAACAATATATGATTTGAATTCGGAATTGAAAAAAATAAAAAAAACAAGGGAAGTTCAAAGGGAAAAGAGAAATAAGGAAAGTATTCCAAAAGTATCTTTAGTTGGTTATACAAATGCAGGAAAATCAACTTTAAGAAATAAACTTTGTGATATAGCAGCAAAAAAAGATACGCAAGGAAAAGAAAAAGTTTTTGAAGCAAATATGCTTTTTGCAACTTTAGATACAACAACAAGATCAATAGTCTTAAATAATAAAGGAATTGTAACCATAACAGATACAGTAGGATTTGTAAGTAAGCTTCCTCATGATTTAGTAGAAGCTTTTAAATCTACACTAGAAGAGGTGATTTATTCCGATTTATTATGTCATGTTGTAGATGCTTCTTCAGATAATGCAATTCAACAGGTTAAAGCAGTATTTAATGTTTTAGAGGAGCTAGGAGCTAAAGATAAAGAAACTATTTTAGTATTAAATAAAATTGATATTTCTGAAAAAGAAAAAATTAATGAAATAAGAGAATGCTTTAAAGAATATAAAACTATAGAAATAAGTGCTAAAGAAGGAATAGGTTTAGAAGAATTATTAAATTTAATAGAAGAAAAGCTTCCTTATAAAATGAAAAAATGTGAATACTTAATTCCATATAATAAGAGCAATATAGTATCTTTCCTTCATAGAAATGCAAGAATACTAGAAGAAGAATATAGAGAAAATGGTACTTTTATAATAGCAGAAACTGATGAAGAGGTATATAATAAATCAATAGAATTTATAATAAAGGAATTAAGTTAGTAATATAATTTTATTAATAATATTTCGGAGATGATGTGTTGGTTAGGGGAAGAAAGAAAAAGAAAAATATAAATATAGAGGACGAAAAGGAAGATCTGACTAAAAAAATTATCGACGAAGAAAATATTAATGAAGATATAGAAGAAAATACACCTTTTGATGATCAAATAAAAGATGGGATTTCCAAAGTTGATGAAATAGTTAATTCATTAAATAATATTCAAATAGAATTTAGTTCATTGCTTGTGGGAAGTGAAGAAGAAAGGATTTTTTACGAAAGAAAAGTAAAGCCGTTAGTAGAAGAAATACATTTTTTGGCTATTGCAGCTCAAGGGACTTCTATAGCTTCTTTAAACATACAATCAAATGCTTTTGTAAAAAAACGCCAGCTAAAATTTTCATTAAATTTAACATATGAACTTTTAAGAGAAACTTACTGTATGTTGGAAGTCTTGAAAAAGAGAAATTCTATTTATAGATGCATTATTGAAGAAGAAATAAATAGATGTACAAACAACTCAATTTGGAAAAAGGACTGTAATGAAGATTAGACTTTATTACAGTTTTTTTATATAATTTATTTATAAAAATGTATGGAGGGAAGTAATGGAGAATATAATTATCCAATATCAAAATGCTTATAATAAAATAATTAAGACAATTAGAGGAAATAAGAATACATTAGCTATTTTTGTTTATGGTAGTATGGTTAATGGTGATATTTGGGATGGTTCAGATATAGATTTACTTGTAGTTTATAAAAAAGATTTTGATAATATAAGGGATATATATTCAGAAGTAAATAAAGTTCCCGTACATATTAAAATATTAAGTAAAGCTTCATTAATAAAATATTATTTTCAAAATACTAATAAAGAAGCTATTGATAATACTCTTATGTCTTCTAAGTTGGTTTATTCAAATGATTTTGAGATATCAGATATTTATCAAAAAAAAGTATATTTAGCAGATAATAATAAAGAAAAATGGTATCTAGTATATCTAGGAAACTTATTAAAAGAAATAGGTATATGTAAAAAATATCTAAGCAATGGAGGAATATATACTGCCTATGAAGTTTTATTTAGGGCTCTAAATAGTTTTTGTAACATTTACTTAAGTTTAAATAATTATAGAGTAAGTAAAGATGCTATTAATATGGTATCTAAATTAAATGATGAATTTGATGAAAAGGTGCGAGGTCTTTTATATTCAGAAAATAAAGAAGAATATATATTAAAATTAATTGAAACAATTGAAAAATATATAGTTTCTAATTTAGATATATTGGGAAAAGAAGTAATTGATTTTTTAGCTAATAATAAGGAAAAATATAGTTCCTATGATATAAAACATCATATTAATTTTAAAAGCTTTAATATAAGGATGGAAGATGTTTTAAAAAAATTAGCTCAATATAATTTAATAGAAAAAACACAAAAAGAGTTTAAGGATTCAGAAGGGAATATTGTTGCTAAGGAAAATATTTATTATGGAAAATAAGCTATAAAGAGGAGAATTCTAATGAATTATACTACGATTAAAAATTTTGGAGAAGATAGATTTTTTGAGAAAAAGTCAGAATTTATTGGCTATGCAAAAAGATGTGAAAATGAAGAAGAGGCTAAAGAATTTATTCAAGGGATAAAAAATATGCATAAACAAGCTACCCATAATTGCTATGCATATGTAATAGGAGAAAATATGTCTATTCAAAGATATAGCGACGATGGGGAACCTCAAGGAACAGCAGGAATACCAATTTTAGAAGTAATAAAAAAAAGCAATATAACTGATTGTGCAGTAGTAGTTACAAGATATTTTGGAGGAATTCTTTTAGGGGCTGGGGGATTAACAAGGGCCTATACCAAAGGAGCTTCTATTGCAATAAAAGCTGCTGGAGTTGTCGAAAAAGTTAAAGGAGTTAGATTGCTTTTTAAAATGGAATATGATATGTTAGGTAAAGTTCAATATATATGTGGGAAGAATAATTGGCATATAGAAGATACAGAATATACCGATAAGGTAGTTGTTCATATTTTATCAGAAATAGAAATAGCCGATAAGATTGAAAAGGAAATGGCTGAAGCATCTAATGGAAAGATAATTTGCAGCAGGATAGAAGAGGATATATATTTTAAGGAAGAAAATAGACTTTTTAAAATTATTTAGCCTATTTAATAATATTTGTCATAATAATTTTATTATGTTATAATTTTTGTGTTTAAAATATGTTTAATTTATATATCGGGAGGAATAAAAATGGCAGGACATTCAAAATGGCATAATATCCAAAATAGAAAAGGAAAAGTGGATGCTCAAAGAGGAAAGATTTTTACTAAGCTAGGAAGAGAATTAGCTATTGCAGTTAAAAATGGTGGTCCTGTGCCAGACAATAATCCAAGATTGAGAGATGTTATTGCAAAAGCAAAGGCGGTTAATATGCCAAATGAAAATATACAAAGGGCAATTAAAAAAGCTTCAGGAGAACTTTCAGCAATAGAGTATGAAAGAATTGTATATGAAGGTTATGGTCCTTCAGGAGTAGCAGTTATAGTAGAAACTTTAACTGATAATAAAAATAGATCAGCTGGGAATGTAAGAAGTGCTTTCACTAAAGGTGGTGGAAACATGGGAACAACAGGCTGTGTTAGTTTTATGTTCCAAGAAAAGGGCGAAATAGTTATTGAAAGAGAAGATAAAGACGAAGATGAAATTATGATGCTTGCTTTAGATGCAGGAGCAGAAGACTTTTTAGCCGAAGAAGAGGTATTTATTATAACAACAGTTCCAGAAGATTTTGGAAAAGTTAGAGAAGCATTGGAAGCTGAAGGGCTAGAGTTTTTAGAAGCTTCAGTTAAAATGATACCAGATACTTATACGGAATTAAATGAAGAAGATGCTAAAAAGTTTCAAAAAATGTTAGATTTACTTGAAGATGATGACGACGTTCAAAACGTGTATCATAATGCAGAATTTCCTGATGGATGGGAAGGATAGTTTTATATAGAGAATAATTTATTAAAACTCCTTTATTATAAAAATATAATAAGGGAGTTTTTATATTTGGAACAGCTGGATATAATAATACTAAAGAATATTTTGATGGAATTTTAGCTTCGGTAAAATCATTGTTTTCAGCATCTAATACTGTTATAGGCTCATATATGTGTCAAGGAAGAGTATCAGAGGCTGTAAAAGACAAGGTAAAGAATGGAATGCTTGAAAAGTATGAAGCTATTAAGGATAAACTTATAGAAGCAGAAAATCATCCAAATGAAAAGGATATTGAATTAAAGCTTTTATGAAATAATAGATATAAAAACAAAAAAGGGGCTATATCAGAATAATTCTGATATGGCTCCTTTTTTTATTGCTATAGAACTTAGTTTACTCTGTTTTTAATTCTTGAACACCAGTTACTTTAGAAGGTGTATCTCCGTCCTTATCTTCAATTTTGAAGGTATCCATAGCTTCCTGATTTAAGAAGTAGATGTTCCCTTCAATTACTTGATTTACTAATTTGAAGTTCTTGCCTGAAATATAAAGGTCTCCCTTAAAGGTACCGTGTTCAATACTTCCGTTTATACTATTAAAGGTTAGTTTTGGAGCTGTTAAAGTAAATTTATTTGTTATATTACGATCTTCATCTTGAGTATATAAAGCTATTTTACGCTGAAAAGCTTCTTCACCAGTAGATTCGTCTTTTTTACCATTTTTGAAATCTCCGTCCACTAATAATTCTTTGTCAAAAGTTAAATCATTTAAGATTGCTATTATCCAAGTTCCATCTTTACTAATTGCTTTTTCAAAGGCTTCATTTTCTTTGACAATTGAAGCTGTTGTAATAGCATCAGCGTTTTCATTATCAGTTTTATCTTGATTTTGTTCAGTAGTTCCTTTGTCACTTGTATCAGTATCATTATTTTGTCCACAAGCTACAAAAGCAACTGCTGTCAATGTAAAGATTAATGCTGCTAATAATTTTTTTGTTTTCATATGTATTCCTCCATACTTGTATTTTTCATAAATAGTTGAAATAATTGTTTTAAAATTTTTAATAGTTTTTATATATTATTATTTTTTATATATTATTAAATTTTATTCATAAAATAAAAAAATCCACTTAGGGATTTTTTTATTAGTTAGATTATATGTTATATTTAAAAAACTTGTTTTAAGTTATATTGTCAAATAATCTTAAGATATTTAGCATTCCAAAGCCCCACTGAGGATTAGGATATATATCTCCAGATCTTTCATTTACTCCCCTAGCCAGATAAGTTTTTAAAGTTTGGGTATAGAGATTTGTATCATTACCTTTAATTATTCCCCATTCAAAAATCATAGCGCATGCTCCTGCAACTATAGCTCCAGCAACACAAGTTCCGCTTATAACTGCAATTTCATTGTTGGGGGCAGTAGTCATTGCAGTTTCACCACCAGCAGCTACATCAATTGGGTTTATATATCCTGATGTAAAAGCATTTCCAGAATAATCAACTAAATTGTTATTGTTTTGATTATAAGCAGCTGCAGTTATAATAAAAGGTGAATTACCTGGACTTGTTATAGTACCATAAGGATCAGCAGGATTAAATTGAGTACCTGGAAGGGTTAAATCTCCTTGAGGCAGCCAGGCGTTTATTGATCCACCTATTATTAGATTACCGAGAAATCTTAATCTCCAAATTCCAGGCTGTAAGTTTGTAAAAACAATTCTAATATTTTGGTCTCCAGTATTTTCGTCAGGTATGAAATAGAATATATCTACTCGTGTATTTTCAAATACAAAATTATGGGTGTAATTGTTTGTGGTATAATTTATAATTCCAGTATTATCCCCAGAGGGAGATACTATATCAACAGATACAACATTAGGAAGATCTACCCAAACATCTACAATTAATGAACCTTGACCTGGGGCAACATCTAAATCAAAGGTTTTAATAGGTTCTTCAGGTCTAAGAGTAGCAGAAGCATGTCTTCTAGTATTTCTTTCATTACCTGTAACAGTTACTATAGTAAAACCATTGTATAAAGCTAAGCTGTTAATATATCTTTCAAGAAGAGTTGAACCTTTATGGCTGCCTAGACTTGAACCTAACGGAAGATATACAACAATAGGATCTAGAATAGTTAAAGCATAGTTAGAAATAACTCTTAAGGCTGAAAATATAGTAACTGTATTATAAACAGGTTCTTGTGTATCCACCTGATAAAGAGCTTTAAAAGCTCTATCTTCTACTAGTTTTATAATAATAAATCTACAATCAGGGACAACACCTCTTAAATTAGGATTTTTACCTCTCCCACCTATTAGACCAGCCATATTAGTACCATGTCCAATTTCATCTCTTACGGGAACAATAGAATAAGGATCCCCACCTTGCCTGTAAGTATTTATGGCTTCTTGAATTTGCTCACTATTGTAAAGCGCCCCAAAAAAAGTTTCAAAGCCTTCGGTTTGAGATGGTTGATTATTAGCACTTTGGTCCCAAATAAATTCTATACGAGTATTTCCTTCTTCATCCATAAATTCTTCGTTCAAATAATCTATTCCTGTATCAATTATAGTTACCTTAACACCAGTACCTAAAAGATTTAAAGGCAGATTTAGTTGAAGAAATTCTGCCTGTGAGGCCGCTAAAGGAGAAATTTGTTGAAGGCTATAAACTGTATAAGGTTTTATATATATAATTGTTTCAAAGGGTGAACTTACAAGCCATTTTTCGATGGTGTCGAATGTTGATAATATTGCATATTTATCAGTCAATATTGTGATTTTAAGGTCGGGATAATTTGCTATTTCTGCTGCAACATCACCTATATAATGGACAATATAATGGTAAATATCAGGATTGTTAAAAATGTTTTCATCAGGATTAAATTGTCTATTCAATTTTATCACCATCCTTTTTGGGGAGTTTATAAAATTCTTTAAGCTTATCAATTTTTGAATTGTTAAATTCATTAGATTCTCTAAAAAGATTAGTAAAAATCCTAGCAATAAAGTTAAAGGTTCCTAGTAAATTAAATTCTCCATATCCAATATCTACATTTGGATATGTAAAATTAGGATTTCTAGTAGAACCATAAATTAAGTAGCTTCTAATTTTTATAGTAGACATAGACCTATCATTACCCTTTATAATCCCCCATTCAAAAAGAAGGGCACAAGCACCAGCAATAATAGCAGAGGCAGCGGAAGCGCCAGATAAAGTACTTTCATTACCGTTAACATCGGAAGCTAATATGTCTACACCAGTAGTAGCAATAGCTGGATTAATAAATCCATTAACATTAAAGCCTTTACCAGAAGTAGGGGTAATTGAATTATTGACACCTAAATAGGCTACACTTAACATATTCATTGTGGTAGAAGGAACAAGTAAAGTGTTTTCTGGGTTAGGAGTCAAAAATTCTACACCAGGAGGCAGAGTGTTGCTTGGTGGCATCCAAATATCATATCTTCCGCTTACTATATAGTAACCAATAAGATCAACTCTCCAAATACCTGGTTTAATTCTTGTGAACTCTACATTAATAAGTTCATTACCTGTAAAGTGTTCAGGGGTAAAATAACTTATTCTAACTGAAGTATTAGTGAATACATAGTTATATGTTAGTACTTTACCAGTTTGTGAAATTATAATTCCACTAGATTCTCCAGTAGGAGATGTAATATTTATTGAGGCTCTGTTAGGACTTTGAAGCCATATACTAAAGGAAAAATTTCTTAATTCCCTAGAAATTCTAAATTCTTGAGTAGATATTTCATTTACTCCTGGTATAAATCCTGAAACATGTCCTTGAGCATTACCTTCATTTCCAGTACCAATTACTATGCATAAGTGGCCATAATTCATTAAATTTAGTATATATCTAGATATTAAATTAGCTCCATCGTGACTACCAAAGGTCGTACCGACGCCAATATAGATAACCATAGGTCTATTAAGTCTAAGAAACTCATTTTTAAGAAACTCAATAGCAGTGAATAGTTCTGACATGTTATATACAGGAGGAGGAGTCATATTATTTTCAAGAATTTTCTGTCGAAAGTTAGTAGACTGAAATAGCTTAACTATTACAAAGTCACATCCATTAGCAACTCCTTGCAAATCTGGATCTTCACCTCTAGCCCCTATAATACTTGCAACTTTAGTCCCATGTCCAACATCATCGATTGAAGGAACAATTGCATAAGGATCCTCATTATTTCTGCTAGCTTGAATTGCTAAATTAATTTGATCATTTGTAAATACTTTACCCATATACATATTATAATTATCTTGGAAATCATTAGAGCTTATAGTTTGATCCCAGAGTGTAATTATTCTAGATGTACCATCTTCCCGCATAAATTCAGGGTTTAAATAGTTTATTCCAGTATCTATAATACCTACAACTACACCTCTTCCACTAACATCTAAATAAGGATTTAACTTAATATTATTAATATTATCTACATAAGAAGGAGAAATTTCTTGAAGTACCAGCATTGTACGAATATCTATATATACTATTGAAGGTACATCTATTAATAATCGATTTATATCATTTTCATTTACAGCAATAACAGCAAATGCTTCAGTAATTGGTATACCACAAGCATAATCAATTTTTGCCATTTCTTCAAGAAAAGGGCCTCTATATTCAATTAAATAGTTTCCAACGGATGGATCAAAAAATAAACTGCAATTTGTCTGTATCATAGGTTCTCCTAAAAATATCATAAAATTATACATTATTATATTAGAAAAACTATAAGAGTATGAATCATTTGATAAAATTAGTAAATTGCAATTAAATATAAAAAAAATAAATATAAAATTGAAAATAATAAATAATAAAAATAAGGTTATAATTGTACTTTAATTTCAATTTATATTTATTAAAGGAAAAAGGCATAATATTTATAATTAATGAATTGGAGGTAAAATGGTGAAAAGAATATTAATAATTAATTTTTGTATTTCATTATTTTTATTCTTATGTGTAAGAAATATAAAAGTTAATGCACAACCAAATGGGGAAATAGTAAAAGCAGCGGTATTCTTTTATGATGAAGATAATGCTTATAATATTGCTCTAAAAGAAAATTTAATTAATCTTGTGAATAACAGTTATAAGGATATAGAATTGCTTTTTTATGATGGTAAAGAAAATCAAGAGCTTCAAAATAATCAATTGAATGAGGCTTTAAAAAATGATGTAGATATAATATTTATGAATATAGTTGATACAAATAAAACGGATAATATTGTTGATAAGGTTAAAGGATATAATATTCCGCTTATATTTTTTGCTAGAGAGCCTAAATCCTTTGACGCAATTAAATCCTATGGAAAATCCATCTTTATTGGTACTGATGATTGTGAATTAGGTTTTGTTGAGGCAGATATGATATTAAATCAGATTAAGAATAAAAAATTAATAGATAGAAATCACAATGGTAAGCTAGATTATATTTTGCTTAGAGGAAATAAGGAAAGTATAGAATCAAGTTTAAGAAGCCGCTGCACCTTGGAAAAAATGAAAAGTAACCTTGAAATTAATGAGCTTTATTCTGGCAATTTTAATTGGGATAGGAAAATAGTAAAAGATTATTTATCTCCATTACTTTTGCTAAGACTTCAAGATATAGACATAATAATTTCAAATAATGATGAAATGGCACTTGGAGCAATTGATGCCCTTCAGGAATTTGGCTATAACTTAGGTGATGAAAAAAAGTATATACCTGTATTTGGGATAGATGGAATTCCTGAAGCTAGAGAACTAATGCAAAAGGGAATAATGGAGGGAACAGTAATTCAAGATTCTAAAATAATGGCGGATGCAATTCGTATAATTGGACTTAATATGTATCAGGAAAAGAATCCTTTAGAGGATACAGATTATACTTTTGATGAAAGCGGGGTTGCCATAAGAATACCAAACGGAGGATATGTTTTAAGAACAGAAAATTAATATAGTATTCAAATCTGATTACTTTTTAAGAATACTATTTAATAAATGGAGGATACAAATGAAAAGAAAAATTATTATAAGCTTCTCTTTATTATTAATTTTAGTATTTAATTCTAGTATTTTAATAGCAGAGAGTCAGCCAAATGAAATAAAGAGATTTGCTGTTCTTTTTTATGATGAAAGTGATGCTTATATTTCTTTAGTAAAAGAAGCTTTACAGGAAATTCAACAACTTAACCCTGATAAGGTAGAATTTATATATTATGATGCTGCCAATAATCAAGGAATTCAAAATCAGCAATTAGAAGAAGTTCTTAGAAATAATATAGATGGAATATTGGTTAATATAGTTGATTATAATAGTTCAGAACCCATAGTTAATAGGGCAAAGGAAAATAATATTCCTATAATTTTCTTTAATAGAGAACCTAGCACTTTAGACAGTATTAAATCTTATGGAAAATCAATTTTTATCGGAACAAGTGGCTGTCAATCAGGCAATATGCAAGGGGAGATGATAGTAAATCAATTACAGAAAAATTTAGTTCAAGATAGAAATCAAAATAACCAATTAGATTATGTATTATTAAAGGGACCGAGAAATAATAAAGAAGCTATAGAAAGAAGTCGTTGTGTAATAGAGCAAATTAATAATAGCGGTATAAGAACAAAAGAGCTTTATTCTGAATTTATGAATTGGGACAGGGAAATTACAAAGGAGAGATTAACACCTATATTATCAAGAATTGTAACAGATTTAGATGTTATAATTTCAAATAATGATCAAATGGCAATTGGAGCAATAGAGGTTCTTCAGCAATATGGTTATAATTTGCCTGGAGGAAGAAATTACATACCTGTTTTTGGAATTGATGCTATTCCAGAAGCTATTGATTTAATAAACACAGGAATTATGGAAGGTACAGTATTACAAGATGCAAAATCTATGGCAGAGGCTATGTATATAACAAGTATGAACTTTGCTGAGGGCAAAAGACCTTTGGCTGGAACGGATTTTGAATTTGACTCTACTGGAGTGGCATTAAGGATACCTTATCCTGATTATATTGTCAGACCATCAACTTAATAAGTTATTTAGGAAAAATTAACTTTAATATTCAAAGTATTTGTGATAAAATTATTTTGAAAATTAACAATGGGGGAGTATTAATATGAAGCATATAAGAACAATAAACAAAACTAATATAAAAAATAGTTTAGTTAAACCAGGATGTAAAGAATGTGCTAATTCATGTCAATCAGCTTGCAAAACTTCATGTACAGTTGCAAATGTAGCATGTGAAAATTAGTAAGCAGGCAGCAGCTAATTAGTTGCTGCTTTCTTTATTTTTATGTCTGGAGGTAATATAAATGGCATTAATACACAAATTTAAGCAAGGTGAAAATTATTTTGTTTTAGATGTAAATACTGGATCTGTTCACATAGTAGACGAGCTTGTTTATGACATACTTTCTGATGAGGGAATGAGAAGTAAGGAAGAACTATTAGAAGTTCTATCAGAAAAGTATGAAAAAGAAGCTATATCAGAAGCTTATGATGAAATTAATGAACTTATTAAAGAAGGACTTCTTTATACTGAAGATAGGTATGAAGAAATTGCCCATAGTTCTATGGATGACAGAGATTATATAAAGGCTGTTTGCCTAAATATAATTCATGGATGTAATTTAAGATGCAAATACTGTTTTGCAGATGAAGGGGAGTATAATGGGCATAAGGGGGTTATGTCTTTAGAAACTGCCAAAAAAGCAATAGATTATGTAGTTAAAAGAAGTGGTCCTAGAAAAAATATAGAAATAGATTTATTTGGTGGAGAACCAACTTTAATAATGGATACTATAAAGGAAATTATTAAGTATGCTAGGGAAAACGAAAAGAAGTGGGATAAAAACATTAGATTTACAATGACTACAAACTCAACCATATTAAATGAAGAAATGATGGAATTTATGGATAAGGAAATGGGAAATATAATTTTATCATTAGATGGAAGAAAGTCTGTAAATGATAAGGTTAGAATAAAAGTTGATGGCAGCGGCTCTTATGATGATATATTACCTAACATTAAAAAGATGATAAGCAAGAGAACACCTGGTAAGACTTATTATGTTAGAGGTACTTTTACAAGAGCTAACACAGACTTTTATGAAGATGTAATGGCGATGGTAAATGAAGGTTTTAGGGAAATATCTATAGAACCTGTTGTACTGCCAGATGAACATCCTCTTTCTTTAAGGGAAGAAGATTTAGAAACTATAATGGAAAACTATGATAAATTATACGAAGATATGGCTAAAAGAAAAAGGGAAAATAAGGATGAATATACTTTCTACCATTTTAATATTGATCTAAATGGAGGCCCTTGCGTTTATAAAAGAATTTCAGGTTGTGGTGCCGGCTTTGAATATGTTGCAATTACCCCACAGGGGGAAGTTTATCCATGTCATCAGTTTGTAGGAAAAGAAGAATTTAAACTTGGAAGCATATATGATGATACTTATAATGCTGAATTAGGCAAGAAATTTAAAAGAGCTCACATATATAATAAACCAAAATGTAGGGAATGTTGGGCAAAATTCTATTGTAGTGGTGGATGCCAGGCAAATAATCATGCCTTTAATGGAGATATGAATATTCCTTATGAAATTGGTTGTAAAATGCAAAAGAAGAGGATTGAGTGTGCTATAGCATTAAAAGCGGAGTAGTATTTTTAGTGTATTTTACAGTTAATGATTATTTAGAAAATGAGTAAACTCGAAAGAGTTTGCTCATTTTTACAATTTATTAAGGTTGAATAATTATTAAAATTAGGAGTGTATCTTATATGATTAAGGAGTATGTATTAAAAAATAATGTTAAGTTGATATATAAAAAAACAACTTCAAATCTTACTTCTATATCTATTTCTTTAGATGCTGGAGCAGGTAAAGAGAAGGACTTACTTGGAGTAGCTCATGCAACAGAGCATATGGTTTATAAAGGAACTACTAAAAGAAGTGAAAGTGAAATAAATAGGGATTTAAGTAAAATTTTTGGCTTTCAAAATGCAATGACTAATTATCCTTATGTTATATTTTATGGCACATCTTTGGCAGAAGATTTTGAAAAGGCAGTTGAGTTGTTTTCAGATATAATAATAAATCCTCTTTTTAAAGAAGAAGGATTTAAAGAGGAAATGGAAGTTATTAAAGAAGAGTTAAGGGAATGGGATGAAGAACTAGAACAATACTGTGAGGACAGGCAATTTTTAAACAGCTTTGAAAATAGAAGAATAAAATATCCTATTATTGGAATAAGATCTAGTTTGGATAAAATGAATTTAAATGATATTAAAGAATTTTATTGTAATAATTATTTGCCTAAGAATACTTCAATAGCAGTTATTTCTTCTTTAGAATTTCAAGAAGTAAAATCAACTATTGAAAAGTACTTTGGCTTCTGGGATAGAGATAGTTTTCAAGAAGAAATGGAATTAATTTATGGAGAAATAAAAGAGAATATATATAAAGACTTTAAGATAGGGGGCAATACCAGTAGAGTACAGATATGTTTTCCTATTGAGGAGCTAACTTTTGAAGAAATTAAGGCTTTAAGAATTTTTAATGTGTATTTTGGGGAAGGAGTAAATTCTGTATTATTTGAAAATCTAAGGACCCAAAATGGCCTTGTTTATGATGTTTTAACCAATATTGCTAATGAAAAGTACATTAAGTTATATAAAATCTTCTTTAATATATCAAAGGAAAATATTAATCAGGCAATAGAGTTAGTAGACAAATGTATTACCAATATAGATGATCTTTTTATAAATATCAATGAAAAAGATATAAAGGACTTTATCAAACTATTAAAATTAAAGAGATGGTTTAGAGAGGAACAAAATATTATTTTAGCTAAAGAATTATCAACCTATAGTACTATGTTTAAGGATTATAAAATATATAGTGAGGAATTTAATAATATAGAAAATATAGATATGGAGTTTATATATCATACGGTAAAGAAAGTTTTTAAAAGAAGGTCTATACAAATAATAACAAATTAGCTAAAATAATGACAAGGAGACTATTATGATTAAAGCGCCATTATTAGAAACTCTAATAAACTATCATAAAGAAAATAATTTGATTTTATCTATGCCTGGAAATAAATGTGGTAAGGCTTTTTTAAGAGATGAAATAGGAAGGGACTTTCTCAAAAAACTTGGTTACTTAGATATTACAGAAGTTGATCCTTTAGATAATCTACATCAACCAGAAGGTGTTATTAAAGAGGCTCAGGAATTATTAGCTAAAACTTATAAGGTTAATAAAGCTTTTTTTGTTGTAAATGGAAGTACAGCAGGAAATTTGGCTGCAATTTTTTCAGCTTTTAATGAAGGGGATGAAGTTTTAGTAGAAAGAAATTGCCATAAATCAATATACAATGCTTTAATATTAAGAAAATTAAAGGTAATTTATATTGATGTGGTAATTGATAATGAAAATGAAATTTTCCTTCCACCAACAGAAAAAGAAATTGAAAAAGCATTAAATTCTTCTAATAATCCTAAGGGAATAATATTAACTAGTCCGAATTATTTTGGTATCAAGTATAATATTGATGATTATCTAATAAATCTTAAGAAAAAAGGATTAAAAATAATAATTGATAGTGCCCATGGTGCTCATTTTGGCATAAATAAAAAGCTTCCTAAATCCTTAGCCAGCTTGGGTGATTATGTTGTGATGAGTGCTCATAAAACCTTGCCAAGTTTAACCCAAGGCTCTTTTCTTTTGGTAAATGATAAAGAAGAAAATTTAGAATTTTATTTAAGAGCCTTTATGACTACATCTCCCTCTTATTTAATAATGGCTTCATTAGATTATTCAAGATATTATTTAGATAAGTATGGAGATGAAGATTATAATATACTTATAAATTTAGCTGAAAAATATAAAGTTAAAATAAATAAGTTAGGAAAGGTTATTGTTTTAGATAAAGAGGATTTAATACCAAAATACGAAATAGATAAAACTAGATATTTATTAATTACAAAAGATGGGTATTGTGGACATAAATTGTTTGAATATTTAAGAAAAAATAATATTCAAAGTGAAATGAGCTTTTCAAAAGGAGTAGTATTAATTTTTTCTCCTTCAAATTCTGAAGAAGATTTTGAAAAACTTTACCTTGCTTTAAAGAATTTGAATTTAAATGATATAAAAACTAATGAAAAAAAACTTAATTATACAAGGATTGTAAATACAAAAGTCTTAGAACCTTATGAAGTATTTAATTTTAAAGCTGAACATTTAGAACTAAATGCCTCTGTAGGTAAAGTAGCGAAAGAAGAAATAATACCATATCCTCCAGGCATACCAATAGTATGCAGAGGAGAAATAATTAGTGAAGAAGCTATTAATATAGTTAGGAATTATATTAAAAATAATTTGACAGTGTTAGGTATAGAAAATAATAAAATTAAAGTTATTAAAGATAATTAATATATTATTTAAAATATGCAATTTGGGAGGAAAATATGGCAAGTTCAAAACAAACTATATTACAAAGTACTTTTGGTTCAATATTTACAGTAATTGGGCAGAAGGAGTTAGAAAAAACTATTGGTAATAATAAAAATTTAGTAGCTGTTTCTGGTAGAGTTAATAATCCAAGTATAGTTGAACTAAAGGAAGGTATGACTTTAAGAGATGTAATAAATGAAGCAGGAGGAATGATTAATAAGAAGCCTTTTAAATGTGCTCAATTAGGTTTTCCTTTTAGTACCTTTGTAAGCAAATATAAATTAGATGCACCATTAGATTTAGAAGTATTTACTAAAAGTATGTATAAAAATATTATAGTATTATCTGATGATGATTGTATTATTCAGTTTGGTAAATACTATATTGAATACCTTCTAGGTAATATGGCAGAAGGACTATGTCCTGATTATGAGGACTCTAGATATGAAATAGAGAGAATTTGGAGAATATTTGACAGAATAAGTAAAGGAAAAGCTAATTTAAGGGATATATATTTATTAAGACAGCTAGGAAGTACTTTAAAAGAGCGAATAAAACAAGATAAAAATATTACTCTAGAAATAATTGAGAATTTTTATGAAGAAATTGAAGAACATATTGAGGAACATAAGTGTTATGCAGGGGAATGTCCTCAGCTTACAAAACTTAGAATAACAGACAAATGTATAGGCTGTCATGCCTGCACAAGAGTTTGTCCTGTGGATTGTATTTCAGGTAAAATAAAAGAAAAACATTTTATAGATACTGATAGATGCACTCATTGTGGCCAATGTACGGTAGTTTGCCCTGTTTCTGCTATTACAGAAGGTGATAATACATTTAAATTTTTAAGAGATTTATCGACACCTGGAAAAATAGTAATTGCACAAATAGCACCAGCAGTAAGGGTAACTATTGGAGAAGCTTTTGGCTACGAACCAGGAGAAAATTTAGAAAAGAAATTAGTAGCAGCTCTTAAAAGGCTAGGAGTTGATTATGTTTTTGACACTTCTTGGGCTGCAGATTTAACAATTATGGAGGAAGCTGCAGAACTTCAAAATAGACTTGAAAGATATTTCAATGGAGATGATTCTGTAAAGCTTCCGTTACTAACTTCTTGCTGTCCATCTTGGGTAAAGTTCATTGAACAAAATTATCCTGATATGTTAGATGTTCCATCTACAGCTAAATCTCCTATGCAAATGTTTGCCACTATTGCAAAAGATATTTGGGCAAAGGAGAAAGGCTATAAAAGAGATATAGTTACTTCTGTAGCAATAATGCCTTGTGTTGCAAAGAAATATGAAGCCTCTAGACCAGAGTTTTCTAGAGGAGATAACTATGATACAGATTATGTTATAACTACAAGGGAACTAATAAAAATATTAAAGCAATCCAACATTGATTTAAAAGAATTAGAAGATGAGGAATTGGATAACCCATTATCAGAATATAGTGGTGCTGGTGTAATCTTTGGAAGGACTGGTGGAGTTATTGAAGCAGCAACAAGAACAGCCCTTGAAAAAATGACAGGTAAAAGAATAGAAAATATAGAGTTTACTTCCTTAAGAGGATGGGAAGGCTTTAGAAGCTGTGAGTTAAATGTAGAAGATATCAATTTAAAAATAGGTGTAGCCCATGGTTTAAAAGAAGCAGGAAAGATGCTTGATAAGATAAGAAATGGTGAAGAATTCTATCATGCCATAGAAATTATGGCTTGTAATGGTGGTTGTATAGGTGGTGGTGGACAGCCAAAACCTAAAAAGAGAAAAGAAACCATTATTAAAAGAGGAGAAGGATTAAATAATATTGATAGTAATCTAAAAATAAGAAGATCTCATGAAAATGAATCGGTTTTAAAAATTTATGAAAAATATCTAGATTATCCATTAAGTGCAAAAGCACATGAATTAATTCATACAAAATATTTTCCAAAATTAAAGAAATATTAATGTGTTAGTTTTCAGATTTCAGTTTTCAAGTTTCAGTTGAGGGATAAACTCCTTAACTGAAAACTGAAGACTGAAAATTGAAAACTTTTTTGATAGACAATTTTTCTTAAAGGGGTTATTATATTATTAAAAAAATTATAGTAGGTGTTTTATTATTATGAATGCAGTTAAAAAAGTAGCAGTAATAAATGATTTGTCTGGAATAGGAAGATGTTCTTTAACAGCAGCAATTCCAATATTATCAGCATTAGGGGTGCAGTGTTGCCCTTTTCCTACGGCAGTATTATCCTGCCAAACAGGATATAATGATTTTACATTTTTAGATATAACAGAAGAAATGTATAAATATAAAAAGGCTTGGGATAAATTAAAGGTAAAATTCGACTGTATATATAGCGGTTTTTTAGGTTCAGAAGATCAAATAAATATAGTCTATGAATTTGCAAAAGAACATAAGGAAGCTTTAATAGTAATTGATCCAGTAATGGGGGATGATGGTTGTATTTATGATACTTTTACCGAAAATATGGGGAATAGAATGAAAGAGTTAATAAAAGTTGCTGATATTGTTACTCCAAACTTAACAGAAGCTTGTTTATTAACTGGCCGTAAATATAATAAATACAATACTTCTGATGAAGAACTTTTATATATGGCGAAGGAAATAGCTAAATTAGGTCCTAAGATTATTATTATTACAGGCATAGTTAGAAATGATAAAATGTATAATTTTGTATATGATATAGAAAGTGATAAGTATTTCTTAACAGGAAAGGAATTTATAAATAAATCCTTCAGTGGTACAGGAGATACCTTTGCATCAATTTTAATAGGTTTACTCTTAAATAATCATAATTTGAAGTATTCAATTGAAAAAGCAGCAGAATTTTTATATAAAGCAATAAAACATACCCACGATCTTAATACTGATCCTAGAGAAGGAATATTATTTGAAATACTTTTAAAGGAGTTGATATTAATAAATGAAAAATAATATAAAAAATAAAACAAGATATTTAGTTTTAACCGCAGTATTTGCTGCCTTTATTTGTATATCGATAGTGTTTTTGCCAAGAATACCGACAGGATTTAATGGAGGATATATTCATTTAGGAGATATAATAATTTATTTATCTGCTGTCTTTTTACCTCTTCCATATGGAATGGCAGCAGCAGCTATTGGAGCAGGTTTATCAGATATCATGGCAGGGGCTGCAGTTTGGGCAGTTCCGACTGTAATAATAAAAGCAAGCATGGTTACCTTTTTTACATCCAAAGAAGCTATAATATTAAGTAAAAGAAATAAAAAAGCAGTTATTATTGCTGGAATTACTGGTTGGTTAGGCTATTATATTGCTGGTTCAATTATAGCAGGAAACTTTGTTGCTCCCTTAGCAACCCTTCCTATTGAAGCCCTTCAACCGATTAGCAGCGGATTAATTTTTCTACTTATAGCTCATTACTTGGATAAAATAAAAATAAAAGAGAGAGTTTTGAATGAGTATAAATAAACAAAGGATAAGGGGTGATTAAATGGAACTATCAAAAGTTCAAAAAAGATTTGTTAATTATAGGATTTCTGGATATCAACTTTTAAAAGGTAAAGAAGGCACAGGAAAAAGCACCTCTTTAGTATATAAAGCATTAAATTTAGAAAATAATTATTGTTTGTATAATGAAGATAAAATATTATTTGTTAATTCAGATTATAATAAAAACAATATTAGTAAATTATTATATAATAACGAAAAAAATAAGGAGCATTTTTACTCCTTATTTTCCTTAAATAAAGAGAGAACGGATATTTTATCAATAAAAGACATAATTTCCACATATTCCGAGGCTTATAAAAGAGAAAAAGGACTGTCATTGAAATTTATTAGTAATGAAGAAGAAAATGATATATTTAATAGTTTGAAAGAAAAAATCGAAAATTTATTAAATGGCTACAAGTTTTACAAGAAAACTACTATGTCCTATATATATAATGAAGTGTTATGGATAAAATCATCTAACTTTTCTAAAGAAGAATATTTAAATGTAGATAGAAAAGGAAGAGCAATAAGTATTAAAAGAAATTCAAAATTAAGAGAAGCCATATATAAAATTAAAGAAATATATAATGATAAGCTTTTAGATCAAAAATTGATGGACAAGTTTGACGCTGTATTATTTGCGCTTTCATATGTTAAGAGCAAAAATGGTATGTATAGTCATATTATATTAGATGATATTGAGCAATATACTAAGGCAGAAATAGATTTAATAAGGGCTTTATATAATGAGAAGAATTATTCATCTTTTATATTTTCTTTAAACAGCGAATTAGAAGGGAAAGAAAATTCATGGATTGTTAAAGGAAAAAGTCTATCTTCTTTAGGAATAGACACAAAAGGAAGGACCTTTAATTATAAATTAAATTTAGGGGGAAATAAGAAAAAAATAATTGATACTATAGAAAAATATCAGTATATTAATTTAAAAAATAACAGCATTATAGATTTTAAAATAGATTCTGCATCAAATGAAAAAGAGATATTTTTAGAAGATAATATTACATATAACGAAGAAGAAATAAAGGATATACCTATGTATTCAAATATTGCAGCAGGTAGTCCTATTGAAATGACTGAAAATATAGAAGGTGATTTTCATCTACCAGAAAGCTGGCTTGAAAGAGGAAAGGAAATTTTTATTTTAAAAGTAAAAGGAGATTCCATGGTAGAAAAAAATATTCTAAATGGTGATTTTGTAGTTATAAAAAGACAGAGTTATGCAAATCATAATGATATAGTAGCAGCGAGTTTAGATCATGAAGCTACTTTAAAAACATTAAAATTAAATGGAGAATATCCTATATTAATGCCAGCTAATAATGCTTATCCTTCCATTCCTATAGTAGGTAGAGATCTTACTATTTTAGGTGTTGCTATTGGAATAATAAAAAATAAGCAATAAAATTAAAATAGTTAACATAATATGACAATCCCTTGAATATATAATATTGTATATAAGGAGGGGTTGTAATGAATGGTGAAACATTAGAGAGTATTAAAAGAAAAATACAAGAAAATATAAATTATGCGAAAGAAAATAATTTAAAAAAAGTATCTGCAATAATGATATTTCAACAAGAAAATACAAAAATGGAAGTTCTATCTTGGCTTATTATGGAAGGCTATAAAGTATCTTTAAAAAGAGAAGAAGCTGATATTCTTACAATAGAGTGGTAATAATAAATATTGGAGAGGAACAAATGATTATTGAGCAAGAATTCTATAGAAAGAGTACTTTAGAAGTAGCAAGAAATCTTTTGGGACAATATTTGATAAGAGAAATTAATGGAATAAAGATAAAATCAATAATAGTAGAAACCGAAGCGTATATTGGCTCTTTAGATAAGGCTTGTCATGGTTATAATTACAAAAAAACGGAAAGAACCAAACCTTTATTTGAAGATGGAGGAATATCTTATGTATATTTTATCTATGGATTATATAACTGCTTTAATATTGTAACCTCAATTAAAGGAGAGCCAGAAGCTGTATTAATAAGGGCAGTTGAACCTTTAGATAATTTAGATTATATTTCACATTTAAGATATAAGAGAAAATACAATGAATTAACTAAAAATCAAATTAAGAATTTAACAAATGGACCTTCTAAGCTATGCCTTGCATTAGATATTACAAGAAAAGATAACTATAAACCATTATATATAGGAAAAGAAATATATTTAGAATACAATAAAGAAAGAAACTTTGAAATAGTTGAAACTAAAAGGGTAGGAATAGATTATGCTGAAGAAGCGAAAGACTTTCTGTGGAGATATTATATAAAAGATAATCCATTTGTTTCAAAAAAATAATTTTTAAATTTTGATTGAATATTTATCAAATTTAAGAAAAAACTATTAGTAGAATGGAGGTAATTTTTATGAAAATAAAAAGAATTTTACTAGTAGTTTTTTCTTTACTTTTTATTAGTATAATTATAATCGGTGCATATGATGATAAATCTTCTAGAGGAAAGGGCTTGGTTTTTATGGGAGAAATTATAGAGATAACTAAAAATGAGAAAGGGGAAATTATTTCGTTAACAGTAGATGGATATTTAAAAGGAAAGGAAGTAATGAAGACTAAGCTTGTTACTTTATTAAATGAAAATACTAAAATTATGAATTCTTCTTTTGATAAAAAAGAAGATATTATTATAGAGTTAGGGGACATAGTATCCATGAGGGTAGATGAAAAAGTGACCCAAATATATCCACCAGAAACTGTAGCAAAGAGAATATTTATTACTAAGAATAAATAGATATTTTCAAGAAATACCATTATAATAATAAAGGAGGACAATTATGGATGAAAATTGTCTATTAATTAAATAGTATTTTACAGAATATATATTATTTTATTTTTTTGGACAACCTCTTATGGCAATTTATAATTATGGGGGATAGGTTATGAAAAAAAGAAATATCGGAAGAAAAAGTAATGTAAATATTAAAAATAATAAAAGCAGCAATATTAAAAGACAAAGAGCCTTAATTAGCAGTTTGATAATATCTTCTTTATTACTATTCCTTATAGTAAGATTAATCTATGTTATGATTTATAAAGGTGAGGAATATAAGGAAATGGCTAAAGGGCAATGGAAATCTCAAGTAAACGTTGAGGCGAGAAGAGGAGATATTAAAGATAGAAATGGAACTATATTAGCAACTTCAATAGATGTATATAGAGTGGATTTAGATTTAGATGCTATAGATATTCATTTAGAAGATGAGGAGGTAACAATTGAAGAGTTAGCAGGGCAGTTATCAGAAGCGTCAGGAGTTCCTTATGATGAGGTGATGAAAAAGCTTAATCCAGAGGATAAAGAGAATAGAACTAGTACCCTAATTACTGGAATAGAAAAAGATGTAGCGGATAAAATTAGAGAGTTAGGAATTTATGGAGTTGTTATTTCAATTAGTCCTAAAAGATACTATCCTAACAACAATTTCCTTGCTCATGTCTTAGGAAGTGTTAATTCAGATAATGTTGGATTAAATGGCGTTGAGCTGGAATATGACAGTGAGTTAACCGGTACAGATGGTTATAAAATAGCTGAAGTTGATGGTAGTTTTAGTGAGCTTCCCTATCAAACAATACAATATTCTAGTCCTATTGATGGAAAAGATATTAATCTAACAATTGATGAGAATATACAGCTTATTGCTGAAAAAGTTGCAGAAAAGGGACTTGAAGAACATAAAGCTACAGGAGTTGGGATAATTGTGACCAATCCTAACAATGGTGAAATATTGGCAATGGTAAATAAACCAGACTTTAATCCTAATACACCTTATGAGGATTATGAAAATTTTAAGGGAGAAACAGAATCTGAAAAATTGGAAAATATGTTTAGAAATAATGCTATAAGCGATTCTTTTGAACCTGGATCAACTTTTAAGAACATTACTATTGCAGCAGCCCTTGAGGAAGGTCTTGTAACTGAAAATGATACTTTTTACTGTGGAGGATATTTACAATTTGGATCAACTAAAATAAAATGTTGGAATTTAACTGGCCATGGGACACAAACTTTAGCGGAAATTCTGCAAAATTCTTGTAATGTTGGTTTTATGGAGTTAGGTGCGAAGTTAGGTAATGCCAAAATGAAGGAATATATAGATAAGTTTGGATTTGGAATGGCAACAGGAATAGATCTTCCTGGAGAAACTGAAGGAATTGTTAAATCAGTAAGTGATATGAGTGAAATGGATTTGGCAACAATTGCTTTTGGACAAACAAATACAGCTAGCAATATTCAAATTATTCAAGCTTTTAATGCTATTGCAAATGGAGGGAAATTGATTCAGCCTCATATTGTTAGAGAAATTACTCATGATGAAATAAATGGCACTAAGGTAATAGATGAAGAATTTAAACCAGCTATAAAAGAAAATGTTATATCAGAAGAAACAGCAAATACAGTAAGATTATTTTTAGAAAGAACTATAAATCAAGGGCCAACACTTGGTGCTTTTATGGGTGAAGAGAGAAGGGTTGGAGGTAAAACGGGAACAGCTCAAAAACCAGATCTTATAAATGGAGGATATTCTCCAGATAAATATATTGCTTCAATAGTAGCTTTATATCCGGTGGAAAAACCAGAAATGACAATATTTATTAAAGTAGAAGATCCAAGCACAGGTATTTATTATGGTGGACAAGTTGCGACACCACTAGCAAAGGAACTTTTATCTGAATTATTTGTTTATATGGATTCACAAGTTTATAAAGAAAGATATACAGAAAAAGATAAGGTGGTTGTACCTGAAGTTAGAGGAAAGTCTATTAAAGAAGCAGAAGCAATTTTAAAAGAAAATAATTTAAAAATAGAAATAGAGAGTAATAATTCAAAGGTAGTAAATATGGCGCCATATCCAGGAGCATTAGTAGAAGCTGGATCATTAGTAAGTGTAAATGTAGAAGATATAACAAAAGATATAAGTAAAATAATTATGCCAAATTTAGTGGGCAAAACTTTAGAGGAAGCAACTCAAATATTAAATAAAATAGGTATTAAAGAGTATAAGATAAATGGAGAAGGAATAGTTTCCAGTCAAAGTGTAATTGCTGGTAAATTAATTGACAAGAAAACCACTGTTAAATTAGATTTGAAAAGTTAGATAGTAGGAGATAATATGGATAAAAAAAGAAAGATAAATTCGAAAAAAAAGAAAAATAATATGAAAAACATAGATTATGGATTACTTTGCGTTATTTTTCTACTATTATTTGTAGGAATAATAATGGTTTACTCTTCAAGCTCTTACTATGCTCTTTATGAAAAAAATAGTCCAGAATATTTCTTTTTTAAAGAAATTCTTTGGACTGGTGTAGGAATCTGTGCCATGTTATTTACAATGGCTATTGATTATCATTATTATAAAAAAATTACTGGACAAATGTTTATTATTACACTTATTTTTCTAGTTTTAGTATTGTTTATTGGTGCAGAAGTTAACGGAGCAAGAAGATGGATTAGGCTTGGACCTTTATCCTTCCAGCCATCAGAATTAGCAAAATATGTACTTGTGATTTACTTAGCGAAACAGTTAGATAGAAAAAATAGTAATATTAATAAATTCTTTAAAGGTGTAGTCTTATATTTGGGTATTTCTGCCGTTTTTGCTGGTTTAGTATTGTTAGAAAAAAATTTAAGTATTACGGCTATAATAATGATAGTAGCGGTTATAATGGTATTTGTTGGTGGAGCAAAAGTTTCTCATCTTCTTCCTATATTTCCGGCAGGTCTTTTAGCCGGTGTAGCATTAATTTTTGTTGCACCATATAGATTAAAAAGATTGACATCCTTTATGAATCCTTGGGCAGATCCTTCAGGGGATAGTTATCAATTAATTCAATCTATATATGCCTTAGGATCGGGAGGATTATTTGGAGTTGGTTTAGGCAACTCAAGACAAAAAGCATTGTTTATGCCAGAACCCCATAATGATTTTATCTTTGCCATCCTTGGTGAGGAATTTGGTTTTATAGGTTGTATTTTAGTAATTTTATTGTTTATGTATTTGATTTATAAAGGAGTATATGTAGCGGTTAAGGCTAAAGATAATTATGGATTTTTATTAGCAACAGGAATAGTTTCTATAATATCAATACAAGCTGTAATAAATATAGCTGTTGTATCTGGTTCAATGCCTGTTACAGGTGTTCCGCTGCCTCTTATTAGTTATGGAGGAACTTCCCTAGTAATTAATTTATTGGCTTTGGGAATATTGCTGAATATTTCAAGGCAAAGTAAAAATGCAAAATAAATAAAAGCTTTTAATAAAGTTGAATTATTTTATATAAAATGATAGAGTATAAATATTAATTAGATATTTTTATATTTTGGAATTGGAGTGATTGTTATGAAGACAGTTATTATGACAGATTCATGCTGCGATTTACCTTTAAGTTTTGTAAAAGAAAATAATATAGACGTTATATCATTAGGAATTAATATAGATTCAAAATATTATAGTGATGATTTAGGTCAAAGTATTAATATTAAGGAGTTTTATGATAAACTAAGAAGTGGAATTATGCCTACAACATCTCAGGCAAATGCCTTTTCCTATGAGGAAAGATTTAAAAAGCATGTTGAAGAAGGAAAGGCAGTAATATATATAGGCTTCTCTTCTGCTTTAAGTGGCAGCGTAAATAGTGCAAGAATAGCAATGGAGAATGTTAAGGATGAATATGATAAGGCTGATATTACAATTATAGATAGTAAAAGCGCTTCTTTGGGCTTAGGTTTATTGGTGTATAAGGCTGTAGAAATGCTTAAACAAGGAGCTTCTAAAGATGAAATAGTTAGTTGGGTAGAAGATAATAAATTAAAGCTTAATCATTGGTTTACAGTTGATGATTTAAATCATTTAAAAAGAGGTGGAAGAGTATCTGGAACTGTAGCTGCAGTCGGTACCTTATTAGGAATTAAGCCTGTATTACATGTTGATAATGAAGGAAGACTAGTTCCTGTATCAAAGGTTAAAGGAAGAAAAAAATCAATTAAAGTATTACAAGAGACAATTAAAGAAAGAATAGTAAATCCAGAAGAACAAGTGATTTTTATTAGTCATGGTGATTGCTTAGAAGAAGCGGAATATTTAAGGAGATTAATAACAGATGAAGTTAAGGTTAAAGATGTAATCATTAACAATGTAGGACCAACAATAGGAACTCATTCTGGACCTGGAACGATAGCATTATTTTTCCTTGGTAAGGAAAGATAATATAATTTATAATGTACAGTTAAGGAAATAATTCAGCGTAGCTGAATTATAAGAATTATTCTTAAAAGTAAGAAAATCGAGGAATACCTCGATTTTCTTATTTCATTCTTAATTTAGCATTACGAAATATGAATTGTGAATTGGTTTTGTTGAATTCTTTTTTGTAAAATGATAAAGTATAAGGTAGGTTAAAATAAAGCTTGGCATTGGAGGGAGTAGTTGTATGTATGAATACATATGTGGGAAATATAAAGGTATCAATAAAGACTATATTATTGTTGAAAATAATGGAATAGGTTATAAAATATACACTTCAGGAGCAACTATGTCATCAATGCCTAAAATTGATGAAGATATTATGCTTTATCTAGAGCAAATAGTAAGGGAAGATTTTATAGGACTTTATGGATTTGATACGAGAGAAGAACTTGATATGTTTAAGTTACTTCTGACAATCAATGGAGTTGGAGCAAAAGCGGCCTTATCATTACTATCGATAAGTAGAATCAATAATTTAAAATATGCAATTATGATGGGTGACGAAAAACATCTTTGCAAAGCTCCAGGAATAGGAAAAAAGACAGCTGCAAGAATTATATTAGAATTAAAGGATAAAATTAAAAAGGAAGACCTTACAGAAGGGATTTCTAAGTTAGATAATAATCAAAATGAAAGGGATATTGATACAAATATTATTGCAGAAGCTTTAGGAGCATTATTAGCTTTAGGATATTCTGAAAAAGAAGCTGAAGCAGCTATAAAGAAAGTTAATAAGGAAGACACTTTAGAAAATATTATTAAGAGTTGTCTAAAAGTTCTTATGGGATAGAGGTGGGATTATGGAGAGAATAATAACACCGATAGAATTGTGGGAAGATAGCAATAGCTTAAGTTTAAGACCCACAAGTTTAAAAGAATATATTGGTCAAGAAAAAGTAAAAAAAAGATTAGATATTTTTATAAAAGCAGCTAAAAGTAGAAATGAAGCTTTAGATCATGTTCTTTTATATGGACCGCCTGGCTTAGGAAAAACCACATTAGCAAATATCATAGCTACAGAAATGAAAGGTGAACTTAAAGTTACTTCTGGACCAGCTATTGAAAGGGCTGGTGATTTAGCAGCAATATTAACAACCTTAAATAATAATGATGTTTTATTTATTGATGAAATACATAGATTAAATAGAAGTGTAGAGGAAATACTCTATCCTGCTATGGAAGATTATGTTTTAGATATAGTAATTGGAAAAGGTGCAGCAGCAAAATCAATAAGGCTTGATTTACCTAAGTTTACACTTATAGGAGCAACAACGAGAATTGGTATGCTTACATCGCCTCTTAGAGACAGATTTGGGGTATTATGTGACATGCAGTACTATACTGTTGAAGAATTAAAAGAAATTATTATAAGATCTTCTTTTGTTTTAAATTGCAATATTACAGAAGAAGGAGCATATGAAATAGCTAAAAGGTCTAGAGGTACACCAAGAATAGCAAATAGATTATTAAAAAGAGTAAGAGATTATGCTCAGGTATATTCAGATTCTTTAATTACTACTAAGGAAGCTAATGAGGCATTAAACCTTTTAGAAGTCGATAATATGGGCTTTGATAGAGTGGATAATAAAATATTAGAAGCAATAATAGATAATTTTAATGGAGGTCCAGTTGGAATAGAAACATTATCATATTTTATTGGGGAAGAATTAGGAACTGTAGAAGATGTATATGAACCTTATTTACTTCAAACAGGCTTTATAGTTAGAACTGCCAGAGGAAGAGTAGCAACTGACAAGGCATATAAACATTTAGGAAGAATAAAAAATAGTAATCAAGAAAAAATTGGGGAACAACAAAAATTATTTTAATCAGTAGGAGAAGTTTATGAAAGTAAGTGAGTTTAATTTTTATTTACCAGAAGAGCTAATAGCTCAGCATCCATTAAAAGAAAGAGATGCATCTAGACTAATGGTTTTAGATAAAAAAAATGGGAAAATAGAACATAAAAAATTTCATGATATTATAGATTATTTAAACCCTGGAGATACTCTTGTTTTAAATAATACAAGAGTATTACCAGCTAGACTTATTGGAGAAAAAGAATCAACAGGAGGAAAGATAGAATTCCTATTATTGAAGAGAATTGAAGGAGATAAGTGGGAATGTTTAGCTAAACCAGGTAAAAGAGCTAAAATAGGTACTATTTTTACTTTTGGAAATGGTAGATTAAAATGTGAAGTTGTAGATATAGCTGAAGAAGGAAATAGAATTATAGAATTTAGTTATGATGGAATTTTTGAAGAAGTTTTAGATGAACTTGGAGAAATGCCATTGCCTCCATATATAACAGAAAGACTTGAAGACAAAGAAAGATATCAAACTGTCTATTCAAAAGAGGAAGGTTCAGCGGCAGCCCCTACAGCTGGTTTACATTTTACAGAAAAATTATTAAATGATATAAAAAACAAGGGAATTAACATAGCTTATTTAACTTTACATGTAGGTCTTGGAACCTTTAGACCAGTAAAGGTTGAAGATACTGATGATCATATTATGCATTCTGAATTTTATCAATTAGATGAGGAAAATGCAAAGATAATCAACGAAACTAAAAAGAGAGGAAATAAAATAATTTCAGTTGGAACCACTTCCACAAGAACTTTGGAAACAATAGGAGATGAAAATGGCTTTGTAAGGGCACAAAATGGATGGACTGATATATTCATCTATCCTGGATATAAGTTTAAAGTAGTTGATCAGCTTATAACAAATTTTCATTTGCCAGAATCAACCCTTATAATGCTTGTTTCAGCTTTAGCTGGTAAAGAAAATATTTTGAGAGCCTATAATGAGGCTGTTAAAGAAAGATATAGATTCTTCTCCTTTGGAGATGCAATGTTTATTAAGGAATAAAGTTTGGAGGAAGGAATATTGAGTAAAAAAAGATATACTTTATTAAAAAAAGACGGCAAAGCAAGAAGAGGAAGATTTGAAACTCCTCATGGAACAATAGAAACGCCAGTATTTATGAATGTTGGAACTTTAGCTGTTATTAAAGGTGCGGTTTCTACTATGGATTTAAAGGAAATTGGCTGTCAAGTTGAGTTATCAAATACATATCATTTACATTTAAGACCATCTGACAAGGTAGTTTATAAATTAGGTGGATTACATAAATTTATGAATTGGGATAGGCCAATATTAACAGATTCAGGCGGATTTCAAGTGTTTTCCCTTTCTAATATTAGAAAAATAAAGGAAGAAGGGGTATATTTTAATTCACATATTGATGGTAGAAAAGTATTTATGGGACCAGAAGAATCTATGCAAATACAAAGTAACTTAGCTTCTACGATTGCAATGGCCTTTGACGAATGTATACCTAATCCCTCGACTAGGGAGTATGTTGAAAAATCTGTTGCTAGAACTACAAGATGGCTTGAAAGATGTAAAGCAGAATTAGATAGATTGAATTCCTTGGATGAAACAATTAATAAAGAACAAATGTTATTTGGTATAAACCAGGGAGGATGTTATGAGGATATAAGAATAGAACATGCTAAAATAATAGCTAAGATGGATTTAGATGGTTATGCTATTGGGGGGTTAGCTGTTGGTGAAACTCATGAGGAGATGTACAGAATTATTGATGCTGTAGTACCTCATTTACCTGAAGATAAACCAATTTACTTAATGGGGGTTGGAACACCAGAAAATATATTGGAAGCAGTAGATAGAGGCGTTGATTTCTTCGATTGTGTTTTACCTGCAAGAAATGGAAGACATGGTCATGTTTTTACCAAAAATGGTAAAATCAATCTTATGAATGCAAAGTTTGAATTAGATACAAGACCAATTGATGAGGGGTGTCAATGTCCGACTTGTAGAAGTTATACAAGAGCTTATATTAGACATTTATTTAAAGCAAAGGAAATGTTAGCGATGAGATTATGTGTTCTTCACAATCTTTATTTCTATAATAAACTTATGGAAGATATAAGAACTGCCATTGAAAATGGTAACTTTAGTGAGTTTAAAGAGCAAAGGCTTAGAGAATGGAAGAGCGGAGATTGTAAGTAACAAGTTAATTGCAAGAAGTAAAAAGTAAAAGATAAAAAGTGATAATGAAAATTTTTATAGAGAATAAATTGGGAAGGAAAAACTATATGGAAATAATAGGAGTATTTTTACCCTTTGTTGGATTGTTTGCAGTAATGTATTTTATGATGATTTTGCCGGAAAAGAAGAGAAAGAAACAATATAATGAAATGATAGCTTCATTGCAAAAAAATGATGAAATTATCACAAAGGGTGGAATAATAGGTAGAATAATAAAAGTTGATGAAAATAATTTCGTAATTGAGACTAGCGCTGAAAAAACTAGACTCAAAATAACAAAAAATGGTGTAGCATCAAAGGTAAATAAAGGAAATAATTAGAATAATAGCCTTCAATATTTAATATATTTAATATTGGAGGTGAGTTTTATGGAATGGGAAAATTATTTTAAAAGTATTTTTAAGGGATTAATTTTTGCTTTAATGGCAACATTTCTAGTTACAGCTATCTTATCTTTTATTATGAATAGCATTACTTTGCCTGATGGATTGTTTAACATCATTTATGTTGTTATTTCCTCTTTGGCACTGTTGATAGGTACTGTAGCAGCTGTAAAAAATTATGGTAGTAAAGGATGGATTATTGGGCTTTCAGTAGGGTGCATCTTTTACATATCATTATATTTTATAGGTATATTATTTGGAGCAGAAGCAAGTTTAACTGTATATGATTTTATTAAATTTGCTTTATGTCTTTTAATTGGTGCTTTTTCAGGAATGCTCGGAGTAAACTTATAGTAAAAAGTATATAGCACTTTTTTATGTACAATTTAGAATGGACAATGTATGATAAAAAAATCTATTGTTATGCAAAATTTATAGTATATCTGCTGCCTAGTAGCTAGGATAAAAAATCTTCTAAGGATTTTTTATCCTTTATTCTACATTCTCATTGTCCGTTATCATTATACTTCTTCACATATTAAATTTTTCGTCAAAAATAAATAAAATAATCTTTTAATAATTAACTTTAAAATGTATAATAATGGTATTCAATCTAGTTAAGTAATTGCTGTAAATTTACATAAGTAATATAATTTATATTAAACAAGCAGAGGAGGAATAACATGAAGGGAAAAAGTAATCAGAAAAGTTCGATTTTACTTACAATAATTATTATAGGCGTATTATTACTATCTTATTTAGTTTTTCGTGGAGCAATAATAGGTGCATATGAGATAAAATCTTTTAATAAAGTAATAACAAAGGGGCTTGATTTAGAAGGAGGCTCTTCAACGCTATTAAAAATTGAAAGTGATACAGAAGAGATTTCACAGGAAAGATTACAAGAAAACATAAAAGTGATAGAAAAAAGATTAGAAAAAATGAATATTGACAACAGTAATGTTATTATTGAGGAAGAAAAGGGTATTAGGGTTAATATAAGAAATAATGTTAATACAGATGCAATAATAGAAAGATTGAGCCATAATGGAAAACTTGAAATTAAAGATGAAGAAGAAAACATTATTTTAACTGAAAGTAATGTTATAAAAGCAGGTTATAGTACAAGTGAATATTTAATAGAAATAACTTTAACGCTTACAGAGGAAGGTAAATCAACTTTTGCAGAATTTTCAAAAAATAATATAGATAAATCAATAAAAATATATTTAGATGGTGATTTAATTTCAACTGAAACTATTGATGAAGCTATAAGTGATGGAAAAATAGAGATCACAGGTGTATATAATTTATCAGAGGCAGAAAAATTTGTAGACCTTATAAATTCAGGAACTATTTCCGGTAAAATAACTGCTGAAGATACAGAAATACTGGGACCTTCTTTAGGAGAAAATGCATATTCAAATATTGTTAAAGCTATGTTTATAACAGTTATGCTGATATTTTTAGTTATAATAGCTTATTATAAAGCCCCAGGGGTATTTGGAAGTATATCTATATTATTAAGTATTACACTAATTTTAATTGCATATACAGAAATTGATTTAGCATTTACAGTATATAGTTTAGCTGCATTAGTATTTGTTATTGTTCTTTCAGTTTTATCAAATATCTTAATATTAGAAAAAGTTAGTAGACAATTACCTTTATCTAAAAATTTAAAAAGTGCAGTTGCAGATGGTATTGAAAAAGCAAAGTCTACTGTGTTTAGGATAAATATAATAATTTTTATTATTGCAGTTATATTATATTATTCAATTCCTTTATCATTTAAAAGTCCAGCAGTGATTATTTTAATGGGTTCTATTGCAAACATTATATCTTCTTTGGTTATAACACCGTTATTATTGAAATTAGCTGTAAATAGTATATTAAAAAGTAATAAGCAATTTAGGATAAAGAAAAATACTAAGACTTCATAGAATTTTTTAATAAAGAAATAAATAGATAAGTAATGCCTCCAAATATTATGGAGGTTTATTACTTTTTATCTATAAAACATTGTAATATTGTATATTTTCAATTATAATATATGTGTTTTCTAGTTTTTTTGGAGGAGTTTATAATGCGTAAGTTTTGGGAGAGTATTTATAGTCCAAATTATATTAATGGATATAATCCCTTTATACTTAAAAATATGAATAAAGCTCTTGAGCAAATGGTAGAAGCTATAAATAACAGAAAGAAAATAATTGTGTATGGAATTCCTAATGTTGATGGATTATGCGCTCTATCCTCATTAATTCTAGTTTTAAAGTATCTAAATGCAGATGTAGAATATGTAATCCATGATGAGAATTTTGCTAATGGAATAACTTTAGAAGATATTAACAATGAAGTTAATTTTCTAGGGGGAGAAGTATTAATTGCACTAGGAATTGATTTAAGATCACAGAAAGAAGAAGAGCTTTGTACAGATTTAGGTATAAATTTGATAGTTTTGGAAAATAAAGAAGTTAATACAGAGAAGAAGTACATATATATAAATCCGCATCAGAAGAGCTGCCAATATAGATATAAAAGTCTTTCTATTAGTGGATTAACTTTTAAATTAATGCAGGCAATAGCAATTTATTATAATATTAAATGCATTAATAAATATTTAGATTTAATTGTTATTGGTGAACATTGGGCTCAAGTACCTGCAAGAGGAGAAAGTGGTATCTTTATTAAAGAAGGCAAAAAGTTTTTATTTAACACAAATAATCATGGCTTAAGAGCCATAATGGATTATCATAATATAAAAAATATGAATTTAGATTTTATGCTACATATAATTGATGTAATTACTCCAACTATAAATGCAGTAAAAATTAGTGATAATGCAAGAATAATAATCGAATTACTTACTACAAACGAAAAGGATAGGGCAGATCAAATAACTAAATATTTAAATAAATCAAAGAAAACTATATGATTATTTTAATTACAATAGTAAAATTATATTGTATTAAACTCATGTATAAAATAATTATATAGTTTATAATTTTTAGTAATGGAGGATTATCATGGACCTAAAAGAAAAAATAAGAGTAATTGAAAATTTCCCGAAAGAAGGAATTAGCTTTAAGGACATAACAACTGTAATTGGTGATGGAGAAGCACTAAAATATTCTATTGATAAAATTGTGGAATATTTAAAAGACAAAAATATAGATTTAATAGTAGGACCAGAAGCAAGAGGGTTCATTTATGGAGTACCAGTTGCCTATGCATTAGGAGTTGGCTTTGTTCCTGTTAGAAAGCCAGGTAAATTGCCAGGGGAAACAGTATCAATAACATATGATTTAGAGTATGGTACTGACACATTAGAGATACACAAAGATGCTATTAAAAAGGGACAAAGAGTTGCGATAGTAGATGATTTATTGGCAACAGGAGGAACAATTGGGGCTGTTGCAAAACTTGTTGAATTAGCTGGTGGAGAAGTTGTATCTATAGATTTTGCTATTGAACTTACAGGATTAAAAGGAAGAGAAAAGTTATCTAAATATGATATTATGTCATTGGTAGATTATGAGTTTTAATATTATTGAAATATTCAAAGATATATTATATAATAGAAGAAAATGGCTGGTTATTTAACCAGCCAATTATTTTAGACTAAATCAATAAAGGAGAATATCCCATGTACGAAGGGCTGTTAAAAAAGATATACGAAAATTCGCATAATGTTGATAAAGAGATAATTAAAAAGGCTTTTGAAATTGCAAATGATGCTCATAAAAATCAAAAAAGAGAATCTGGTGAGCCTTATATTACTCATCCAATAGATGTTGCTATAATTTTAGCTGAAATGGGTATGGATACAAGTACTATTGCGGCAGGGCTCCTTCATGACGTTATTGAGGATACAGAGTATACTTATGATGATTTAAAAGATTTATTTAATGAGGAAGTTGCTAATTTAGTTCAAGGAGTAACTAAATTGGGAAAAATCGAGTACAAATCTAAAGAAGAGCAGCAAGCAGATAATGTTAGAAAAATGCTTCTTGCGATGGCAAAGGATATAAGAGTTATAATAATTAAGCTAGCAGATAGATTACATAATTTAAGAACTTTAAAATTTATGCCAAAGGAAAAACAAAAACAAAAGGCCAAAGAAACTTTAGATATTTATGCTCCTCTTGCTCATAGACTTGGTATATCAAAAATTAAATGGGAATTAGAAGATCTATCTTTTAGATATCTTCATGAAGAGGTATATTATGATTTAGTAAAGCAGATAGCACAAAAAAGGGCAGAAAGAGAAGTTTATATTGCTAGCATTATAAAGGATTTACATAATAAGCTTGAAGAAGCAGAAATTGATTCGGATATCGAAGGTAGGCCAAAACATTTTTATAGTATTTACAAAAAGATGGTGAATAAAAATAAAAGTATTGAAGAAATATTTGATTTAACAGCTATTAGAATATTAGTAAATACAGTTAAAGATTGTTATGGTGTCCTTGGAATTGTACATACAATTTATAAACCTATTCCAGGAAGATTTAAAGATTATATAGCAATGCCAAAACCTAATATGTATCAATCTTTGCATACAACAGTTATAGGTCCTCAAGGAAAGCCTTTTGAAATACAAATAAGAACTTTCGAAATGCATAAAACAGCTGAATATGGTATAGCAGCTCATTGGAAATATAAAGAAGGGGATAGCGGAAAGGAAGATAGGGAGCAAAGCTTTGAAAGTAAACTTGCCTGGCTTAGAGATATGCTTGAATGGCAAAAGGAGACCGCTGATGCAGAAGAATTTATAGAAGGATTTAAAATAGATTTATTTGCAGATGAAGTTTTTGTATTTACACCAAAAGGAGTTGTAATAAATTTACCTAGTGGAGCAACACCTATTGATTTTGCTTATAGAATCCACACTGACGTTGGAAATAGATGTGTTGGTGCTAAGGTAAATGGGAAAATTGTTCCTCTTGATTATAAATTAAAAACGGGTGAAATAGTTGAGATTTTAACTTCTAAAAATGCAAAAGGGCCTAATATGGATTGGCTTAATTTAGTAAAAAGTAATCAAGCAAAAAGTAAAATAAGACAATGGTTTAAAAAGATCAAAAAAGATGAAAATATAATAAAAGGTAAGGAATTATTTGAAAAGGAATTAAAGAAACAAGGAGTTAACTATTCAGACATTGCAAAAGGTGAAACTTACGAAAGGCTGACTAAAAGATATAATATTAATAGTATGGAAGATTTATATGCTTCCATTGGAGTTGGACAATTATCTGCCTCTTCTTTCATTTCAAAATTAAAAGAAGAAAATATTAATGAAAAGCAAAATGCAGAGAGTATTAATAAATCAATTGAAGAACAGTTGGCTAAATCTGATAAATCATTAAATAAGAATAAGGGTGCTAAGGATTATGGTATTACAGTTAAAGGTGAAAGCAATTTAATGGTAAGGTTTGCTAAATGTTGTAATCCGGTCCCTGGTGATGATATAAAGGGGTATATAACTAAAGGAAGAGGAGTTTCTGTCCACAGAACAGATTGTAGTAATTTAAAATCATTAATAGAGCATGATAAGAACAAGGTAATTCAAGTTTCTTGGGGAAAAGCTAAGGGAGCTGATTATATTGCGGAAATTCAGGTTGAATCAGATGACAGAGAAGGTATTTTAGCAGATATTATTAATATAATTTCTGAAAGTAAATTACCAATAAGTTCAATAAATGCTCAAACAGCTAAAGGCAATATAGCTAAAGTAAATATTAAAATTAGAATTTATTCTGTAGAGCAACTAAAAGAAATTATGAAAAAAATAAGAAGAGTAAAAGGCGTAATAGACGTCTATAGAATGAATAGTTAGGTGAGCTTATGAGAGCAGTTGTACAAAAAGTAACATATTCAAGGGTAATAGTAAATAATAAAGTGATAGGTTCAATAAATACAGGACTAAATGTATTGATAGGAATATCAAAAGAAGATACAATAGATGATTTAATATATATGAAAGATAAAATATTAAATCTTAGAATTTTTGAAGATGAAAAGGGTAAAATGAATCTATCCTTATTAGATGTAAAAGGTGAAATATTAGTTATTTCTCAATTTACTTTATACGGTGATTGTAGAAAAGGTAGAAGACCAAATTTTATGGAGGCAGAAGGTGGGGAAAAAGCAAAAGCTTTATATGATGCTTTTGTAGAAATGCTTAAAGAATCTTCACTAAAAGTAGAAACAGGAGAATTTGGAGCTTATATGAAAGTAGATATTCAAAATGATGGACCTGTTACATTGATGATTGATAGTAAGCGTATTTTCTAAGGAGGTTAAACATGAAGGTTGAAACTTTAACAGTAGGTAGAATGGAGGAAAATTGTTATCTAATAATAGATGAAAATACAAATAAGGCTGCACTTATAGATCCAGGTGCTGGAGCAGATTATATAGCAGAAAAAATAGAAGATTATGGTGTAGACTTAGAAGCAATATTATTAACGCATTGCCATTTCGATCATAATGGAGCTGTTGATGCTCTAAAGGCTAAATTTGATGCAGAAGTATATTTAAATGAGGCTGAAGCTGAATATATGAATATGGATACTTCAGGACTTTTTACTAAATTAGAATGTAAGTATAAATATGTAACTGAAGGTGAAAATGTTACTGTAGGAACATTAAACTTTAAACCTATTTTTACTCCAGGGCATACTGTAGGAGGAACCTGCTATTTAGTAGAAGATAAATTATTTAGCGGTGATACTTTATTTAAAGGTTCAATAGGAAGAACAGATTTTCCAGGTGGAAGCTTTCATGATCTTATAAATAATATTAAAAATAAGTTAATGATTTTAGATAACAATGTTGATGTATATCCAGGCCATGGAGATAAATCAACAATATTGGAGGAAAGGAACAATAATCCTTTTCTAGCTTAAAAGGAGAGCAAATGAAAGTAACTATTAAATTAAATGATTTGAAATATAGATATGATGTTTATCAAATGTTTAATATATATTATCCTTTGAATGAAATAAAATTTGAAGAAGAGGGAGAGTATATTGTAAATATTTTTGAAGGGAAAGCAGATTTTAAATATGAGAATTATTATAAAGAAATTATTATAAGCGAAAATATTAAAGATGACGTTAAGAAACTAGTTTTCTCTTCATTAAAAGATATAACTGGAGATTACTATCCCTGGGGAACTTTAGTAGGAATAAGGCCTTCTAAAATTGCATTAAAGAATTTAGAAGAGGGATATAGTGAAGAAAAAATTATTGATATTTTTCAAGAAAAATATTTAGCTTCAGAAGAAAAAGCAAAACTATGTATAGAAATTGCTAAAAAAGAAAAGATTTTTGTAAATAGAGATAAAAGAAATATAGCTATATATGTAGGCATGGCTTTTTGTCCTACAAGATGCTTATATTGTTCCTTTACGGCTAACCCAATAGGAAGTAATAAGAAAAACATAAATCCATATTTAAATGCTTTAAGTTATGAAATCTCTGAAATGGAAAAGTATATTAACGAAAGAAATTTAAATATTGAAAGTGTATATTTTGGGGGAGGCACACCAACATCAGTAAATAACAAAGATTTTGAATTTATAATGGAAAAAATATATAATAACTTTATATTAAATAGAAATGTTAAGGAATTTACTGTAGAATGTGGTAGGCCTGATAGCATAACTGTTGAAAAACTGGAAATAATGAAGAAATATAATACAACAAGAATAAGCATTAATCCTCAAACAATGAATGACAAAACCTTAAAAATGATAGGAAGAGGTCATACATCAAAGGAAGTTATTGAAGTATTTAAAATTGCAAGAAGGCTTGGATTTGATGATATTAATATGGATATAATTATTGGATTACCTGGAGAAGGAATAAGTGAAGTTAATCATACAGTAAAAGAAGTACTTAAGTTAAAACCAGACAGTTTAACAGTCCATGGTTTGTCTTTAAAAAGAGCATCAATTTTACATGAGAATTTTATATTAAAGAAAGGGATTCAAATAAAAAAGCAGAATGAACTTTCAGAAATGTATGAAGCAAGCAGAAATCTAGCAAAAGATTTAGGCTTAGAACCGTATTATATGTACAGACAAAAAAATATGGTAGGAAATATGGAGAATATCGGATACTGTAAAAGGGGTAAAGAAAATTTATATAATATTGAAATGATCGAAGATAAACAAACAATAATTGCATTAGGAGCAGATGCTGTTTCAAAAGTGGTATTCTTAGATACTAATAGAATTGAGAGATGCGCCAATGTTAAGGATGTTAAAGAGTATGTAAATAGAATAAGAGAATTGGTTGAGGAAAAAAAGAAGTTGTTAGATACACTTTATTTAAAATAGGAGGAGATATTAATGGAAATCCAAGCACCAAAAGGGACCAAGGATATACTTCCACAAGATGCTTATAAGTGGCAATATGTAGAGGGAATATTAAGAGAAGTTTCAAAAGCTTTTGGGGTAAGAGAAATTAGAACCCCAATATTTGAGCATACTGAGTTATTTTTAAGAGGAGTTGGGGAAACAACTGATATTGTCCAAAAGGAAATGTATACTTTTAAAGATAAAGGCGATAGAAGTATTACTTTAAAACCAGAAGGAACAGCACCTTCTGTAAGGGCTTTTATTGAAAATAGACTTTTTAACGAAGCACAGCCAACAAAGCTTTATTATATTATTCCATGCTTTAGATATGAAAATGTGCAAAAGGGAAGGCTTAGACAATTCCATCAATATGGAATTGAAATGTTTGGTTCAAAAGAACCATCCATGGATGCTGAAGTAATTTCCTTAGCAATGGAAGCTTTAAAGAGATTGGGGCTTAAAAGTTTAAGTTTAAATATTAATAATTTAGGATGCCCAAAATGTAGACCAAAGTATAATGAAGCATTAAAAAGTTATTTACAAGAAAATTATGATGATTTATGTGATGTTTGCAAAACAAGATTTGAAAAAAATCCAATGAGAATTCTTGACTGTAAGGAGAAAAGTTGTAATAAAATAACTAAAAATGCTCCAATAATTTTAGATTATATTTGTGATGAGTGTAACGATCATTTTACAGAAGTAAAAAAATATTTAGATGCGCTAAATATTAAATATAAAATAGATCCGGGTATTGTTAGAGGATTAGACTATTATACTAAAACTATTTTTGAAATTTTAAACGAAGACTTTACAGTTTGCGGCGGTGGAAGATACGATAAACTTATTGAAGAAATAGGCGGTCCTGAAATGCCGGCTGTAGGCTTTGGAATGGGGTTAGAAAGGCTTATAATGACTTTAGAGCAAGAAGGTATAGAAATACCTAACGAAGGATATATAGACCTTTATATAGGTTCTAGAGGAGATAAGGCTAAAATGGAAGCCTTTATTTTAGCCAAAAAGCTTAGAGAACTTGGAATAAAAACAGAAATAAATCATATGGGCAGAAGTGTTAAGGCAGAAATGAAGTATGCAAATAAAATAGGTGCCTTGTACACTACAATATTAGGTGATGATGAACTTGAAAATAATACTCTAAAACTTAAGAGAATGAGTGATGGAGAACAATTTGAAGCAAGTTTAAATAATATAGAAAGTATTAAAAACGTTCTAAAGTAGTTAAGGAGGAAGACAATATGGGTGAGGCTTTAAATGGCTTAAAAAGATCCATGATGTGTGGAGAAGTTAGAGAAACAAATGTATCTCAAAAAATTACATTAATGGGATGGGTTCAAAGAAATAGAAAATTAGGTGGATTGCAATTTATTGATTTAAGAGATAGAACTGGAATTATGCAAATAGTTTTTGGTGAAGAAATAAATGCTGAGGCTTTTGAAAAAGCTAAAGGTGTAAGACCAGAATATTGCATTGCAGTAACTGGAGAAGTTGTATTAAGAGAAGCACCAAATGAAAATTTGCCTACTGGACTTGTTGAATTGAAATGTGAAAGTTTAAAGGTACTTTCAGAATCAGAAACGCCTCCAATATATATTAAAGAAGGCTTGGATGCAGATGAAAGAATAAGACTTAAATATAGATATTTAGATCTTAGAAGACCGGATATGCAAAGAATATTTATGATAAGAAATAAAGCAACAAAGGCAGTACGTGATTATTTAGATAATAATGGATTTTTAGATATTGAAACTCCAATGTTGACTAAGAGTACTCCAGAAGGAGCAAGGGACTATCTTGTACCTTCAAGAAATTATCCAGGAATGTTTTATGCACTTCCTCAATCTCCTCAAATATTTAAGCAATTATTAATGGTTTCAGGATTTGATAAATACTATCAAATAGTAAAATGTTTTAGAGATGAGGATTTAAGAGCCAATAGACAGCCTGAATTTACACAAGTGGATTTAGAAATGAGTTTTGTTGATCAAGATGATGTAATGGCTTTAAATGAAGGATTAATAGCTCATGTATTTAAAGAAGTTGCTGGAGTTGATGTTAAGCTTCCAATTAAGAGAATGAAGTATAAAGAAGCTATGGAAAAATATGGATCAGACAAACCGGATTTAAGATTTGGAATGGAAATAATGAATATTACAGAAGATGTAAAAGATTTAGATTTTGTTGTATTTAAATCTGCAATAGAAAATGGCGGTTCTGTTAGAGCATTGTGCTTGAAAGGCGGAGCAAATCTTGGAAGAAAACAAATTGATAAATTAGCTGAATTTGTTAAAACTTATAAAGCAAAGGGATTAGCTTGGCTTCAAATTAAAGAAGATGGTGTTAAATCTTCAATAGCTAAATTCTTAACTGAAGAAGTTACAAATTCAATAGTTAAAACTACAAAGGCAGAAGCTGGAGATGCAATACTTATTGTAGCTGATAAAGATTCTGTAGTATTACAAAGTTTAGGAGCTTTAAGATTACATTTAGCTAAAGAATTTGATTTAATTAAAGATAAAAATGAATTTAACTTTACTTGGATTACAGAATTCCCACTTCTTGAATATGATGAAGAAGAAGGAAGATATTCAGCTGCTCATCATCCATTTACATCACCAATGGATGAAGATATAGATTTATTAGAGACTAATCCAGGAGCTGTTAGAGCTAAAGCTTATGATTTAGTATTAAATGGTGAGGAATTAGGTGGAGGATCAATAAGAATTCATGATTCGGCCCTTCAAAAGAGAATGTTTAAAGCTTTAGGATTTACGGAAGAATCTGCTCAAGAGAGATTTGGTTTCTTAATAGATGCTTTTAAATTTGGACCACCACCACACGGAGGTTTAGCCTTTGGATTAGATAGAATGATAATGTTCTTGGCGGGAACAGAAAATATTAAAGATGTAATTGCCTTCCCTAAGAATCAAAATGCTTTTGACTATTTAAGTGAGGCGCCAAATATAGTTGATAAAAAGCAATTAGATGAACTTGGAATAGAAATAGCAAAAAAAGAAAATTAATTGAAAAGTCCAACAATTAAAATGTTGGGCTTTTTTTATTATAAATTATTTTAGTTAATTTATTTAGAAGATATTGACAAAGAAAAATGTATAAGTTATTATGTGTATATAGTGAATATATACACATAATAACTTATATATACTTAGGGGTGATGATTTGAATATAATTATTAATAACTCTTCACAAGTACCTTTATATGAGCAAATTGTAAATCAAATAAAAACGCAAATATTAAATTTAAGCTTAAAGCCAGGAGAAATGTTGCCATCAATAAGGACTTTGGCTAAAGAATTAAAGGTAAGTATTATAACAACAAAAAGAGCCTATGAAGAACTTGAAAAAGAGGGGTTTTTAAAAACAGTTGTGGGAAAGGGAACTTATGTAACTGAAGCAAATAGTGAAAGGTTAAGAGAAGTAGTTATGTCAGAAATTGAAAATAAATTAGAAGAGGCAATAATTGCTGCTAAAGCTATTGGAATAACCTTAGAAGAAGGAATAGAAATATTTAAAAGTTTATACGAGGAGGTATAAATATGGAGGCTATTAAAATTAAAAATTTAAAAAAGCAATATAAAAATTTTATTTTAAATATTGATGAAATGAAAGTACCTAAGGGATATATAACAGGTTTTATAGGACCAAATGGCTCAGGAAAAACTACAACCATTAAATCAATAATGAATATGATAAGTCCCGATGATGGAGAAATTTTAGTATTTGGGAAAAATATCGACGAAGATCTATCTATAAAAGAAAGAGTGGGATTTATTGGAGACATATCTGGATTTTTAGAAGAAAGTAAACTTAAAAATATTAAAAAGAATATTTCAAGGTTTTATAGTAATTGGGATGATAATTTGTATAATAAATTAATTAATAGTTTTAGTTTAAATGAAACTTCTATTTATGGGAAATTATCAAAGGGTCAAAAAAAGCAATTTGATTTAGCAATAGCCTTGTCTATAAGACCTAAGCTTTTAATAATGGATGAACCAACAGCAAATTTAGATCCAGTAGTAAGAAATGAGTTTTTAGAAATACTACAGGAACAAATGGAGAAGAATGACTTAACGATTTTTTATTCAACTCATGTAACAAGTGATTTAGATAAATGTGCTGATTATATAATTTTTATATATAAAGGAAAAATAATTCTTCGTGGAGAAAAAGATAATATATTAGAAAATCATTCAATAATTAAAGGAAAGAAAGAATTATTAGATGAGGAAACAGGCAAATATGTTTTATCACCAAAAGTTAATAGTTTTGGTTTCACAGCACTAACATCAAATAAAAGCGAAGCCTATGAAGTTTTTGGAGAAGAGGTAATATATGAAAAACCTACACTAGAAGATATTATGCTTTATTATACTAGGAGGAATTAAAATGAATAAAATAATAAATTTATTAAGATTACAATTTGAAACTATATTTTCATTGAAAAAGATGATTTTAATAATTTTTTTGCTAGCATCAATTTATTCCTTTATAAATCCAAGTTTAATAACGACTACAGGCTTGTTATATTTGATGGCAAGCTGCTATACTACTGCCGCTTATGAAGAAAAAAGTAAAAATGGTTATCTATTCCGTTCTCTACCAATAAAAGCAAGGGATTATATATTTTCGCGTTACTTATATGTTGCAATAAATACATTAATATCGATAACATTAACAATAGGAGTATATAAGATATTAATTTATTTTGAAAAAATAAATAATAATGATATGGTGTCCTTAGGAGTATTAGGAATGACAATGGTTTTTATAGGAGTTTTTATGATGTGTATTGTAACTCCTGTAGAATTATTATTAGGATTTGAAAAGGGGAGGTTTGTAATTATTTTTCTATCTTTATCGCCTATGATCTTTGGAAATCTTCTAATAGAACAAATGCCTTTAATTGATTTAAATTCTATTATAATAAAAATACTAATTTTACTTTGCTTAATAACACTAATATTAATTTCTTATTTTATAACTTCAAATTTATATGATAAGAAAGAAATGTAATTTATAAAAATAGTAAGTCTGATTAATAGGCAGGTTATTAATCAGACTTTTATGTATTAACTATGAAAAATGTTTAAATAAGCTTTTTAATTAATAAAATTTGTGCAAAAATTATTAATGGTAATCCAATTGAAAATTTATAATGTTTAGTTTTATGCCTAAAAGTATACATACCTATATATTCTCCAATACTGCCTCCTATTGCAGCTAGAAAAAGAAGGGTCGTCTCTTTAATTCTCCATTTACCAGAGATTGATCTACGCTTATCTATAAACATAGCATTATAGCTTATAAGATTAATTAAAATAATATATATTAAAAAAATATCCTTCACATTAGTTCTCCTTGATAAAAGTTATATAGATAATTATAACCTACTTACAAAGAAAATTATAATAGAAAGATAAAATAAATCTAGGAAAAAAATTAAGTGATTTCAAGGGTAAACTTAAAATCACTTTAATATTATTCTTTATTATATTATTCTCCAAGGTAAGCACTTCTGACAGAGTCATTATTTGCTATTTCCTTAGCAGTGCCACTTAATACTATTTTTCCAGTTTCTAAAACATAAGCTGTATCAGCTATAGATAAAGCCATATTTGCGTTTTGCTCAACTAGAAGAATAGTAGTGCCAGATTTATTTATTTCTTTAATAATATCAAAGATTTCCTTAACTACAAGGGGAGCAAGTCCCATAGATGGCTCATCTAGAATTAGCATATCAGGTCTATTCATAAGAGCACGACCAATAGCAAGCATTTGCTGTTCACCGCCTGATAGAGTTCCAGCCTGCTGTTTTAATCTTTCTTTTAGTCTAGGAAATTTTTCATAAACTTTTATTAAGTCTTCTTGAATTTCCTTTTTGTCTTTTCTTAAATATGCTCCTAATAAAAGATTTTCATAAACTGTTAAATTAGCAAATATTTTTCTTCCTTCTGGAACATGGGATAACCCAAGACTAACGATTTTATTAGCAGGAATTTTCTTTAAATCTTTTCCATTATAAGTAATAGTACCATTTTTTATTGGGTGAAGACCTGAAATTGCTCTTAATGTAGAAGTCTTTCCAGCTCCATTTGCACCAATTAAAGTTACTATCTCACCTTTTTTAACTTCTATAGATAAATCTTTTAAAGCATGTATTCCGTCATAATATAAGTCAATATTTTTTAATTGTAGCAATTTTATGCCCCCTCCCCAAGATAGGCTTCAATAACCTTTGGATTGTTTTTTATTTCTTCTGGTGTACCTTCAGCAATTTTTTTACCGTAGTCTAAAACTACAATTTTTTCGCAAATTCCCATTACAAGCTTCATATCATGTTCTATTAGTAATACAGAAATATTAAATTTATCTTTAATCCAATTTATCATTTCCATAAGATCTTTAGTTTCCTGCGGATTCATTCCAGCAGCAGGTTCATCTAATAAAAGAAGGGAAGGTTTAGTAGCTAAAGCTCTAACAATTTCAAGTCTTCTTTGTTCACCGTAAGATAAGTTTTTGGCAAGTTCATCTTTTTTACTATCTAATGAAAAAGCCTTCAATAGTTCAAGAGACTCTTCTTGTATCTTATTTTCTTCATCTCTAAATTTTTTAGTTCTAAATATAGAATCAAAAAGATTGTATTTTACTCTATAATTATAGCTTATTTTTACATTATCAATTACTGAAAGTTCAGAAAATAATCTTATATTTTGAAAAGTCCTTGCAATTTTCTTTTCAGTAATTGCATAAGGTTTTAATCCGTTGATATCTTCACCAAAATAAGAGATTTTTCCCGTTGTAGGAGTGTAAACTCCTGTTAACATATTAAAAACAGTAGTCTTTCCAGCACCGTTAGGACCTATAAGTCCAACAACTTCTTTACTGTTAATACTTAAATTAAGATTTGAAACTGCTTTTAATCCTCCAAATTCTATTGATAAATTTTGAACTGCTAGCATACTTTATCCTCCTTCCTATTAGCTAAATTTTTAAAAATTTTCAGAGATAATTCTTTATTTCCAAGTAATCCTTGTGGTCTAAATATCATCAATATGATTAAAGCTAGTGGATATATTATCATTCTTAATTCATTTATACTTCTTAAAGCTTCAGGTAAGAATGTTAATATTGAAGCTGAAATTATGGAACCAGATAAAGATCCCATACCACCGAACACTACAAAAACTAAAATATTAATTGATTGTAAATAATCAAAAGATACCGGTTGTAAGAAGCCGATATAGTGAGAGTATAATGCTCCTGCAACGCCGGCAAAAAATGCTGCTATTACAAATGAATATATTTTATATTTAAAAGTATTAACCCCCATTGCTTGAGCAGCTATTTCATTTTCGCGGATAGAAATTATAGCACGTCCATGAGAAGATTCAATTATATTATAAATTATTACTATTGTTAAAACAGTAAATATAAAAGCTAAAGGGAATTTTGTTTTTATTGGTATTCCTGATAATCCGCTGGCACCACCCAAATAATCCATATTCATTATAATAACTTTAATTATTTCACCAAAAGCTAAAGTAGTAATAGCAAAATAATCTCCTGTTAGTTTTAATGTAGGTATTCCGATTAATAGAGCAAATAGGGAAGCTATAATGCCTCCTATTATTATTCCTAAAATAAGCGGCATATTAGTCTTTAATGTTAATATTGCTGAAATATAAGCTCCAACTGCCATAAAACCAGCATGTCCTAGACAGAGTTGCCCGGTAAACCCAACAATTAGGTTTAAAGAAACAGCAAGAATAACATTAATTAATATTAAATTAATAATTCCGCTGTAATAATAGTTTATTACTCCTGTTTGAATTAGAGTATTTAATAAAGCAAAAACAGCTATTATAGCCATTAAAGCTTTAAACGAACTCTTTTTTAATATGTCTTTCATATATGTCACCTACACTTTCTCATTAGTCTTCTTACCTAATAGACCAGAAGGCTTTATTAAAAGTATTATTATTAATACTGAAAAAACTATTGCATCTGAGAAACTTGTTGAAATATATGCTTTAGTTAAAGTTTCTATTAATCCAATAAGCACACCACCTACTAATGCTCCAGGAATGCTTCCTATTCCGCCTAAAACTGCAGCAACAAAGGCTCTAAGACCAGGCATTGTTCCCATATATGGGTTTATACTAGGATAAGCTATTGCAACTAATACGCCCGCAATCCCAGCTAGGGCAGAACCTATAGCAAATGTAGTAGAAATAGTGTTATTTACGTTTATTCCCATTAATGATGCAGCTTCTATATCATAAGAAGCTGCTCTCATTGCTAATCCAACTTTAGTCTTATATACAATAAATTGAAGGAGTAAAACAAGCAATGCTGAAACTCCAAGCATTAGTAATGTTTTAGAATTTATTTGTACGTTTCCTAGATTTATAAAGCTATTAGGAATAAGCTCTTTATATGGTTTAGGGTTAGGTCCTACTAAAAACCTCATACCATTTTGCAATAATAATGACATTCCAATTGCAGTGATTAGTAGAGTTATTCTTGGAGAATTACGAAGGGGCTTATAAGCCACTTTTTCTATAATCATCCCAAGAATAGCTGAACCAATCATAGAAATTATTAAAGTTGGTATTAACGATAAATTAAAGGTAGTGGATGCAAAATATCCAATAAATGCTCCAATCATGTAAATTTCACCGTGAGCAAAATTTATAAGGTTAATAATTCCATAAACCATTGTATAGCCAAGTGCTAGGAGAGCATAAACACTACCTAAAGCCAGTCCATTTATAAGTTGTTGTAAAAATTCCATTGCTACTCCTCCTGTTTATTGTTTTAAATAAGAGTTATTAAGGGTTAACTTTGTCAACTAAAACTTTTTTATCTCCATCAACTTTGATTATTGTTGCACTCTTAACTGCTGATCTATTTTCATCAAAAGTAATTTTTCCTGTTACATTGTCAAGATCAGTAGACTTCATAGCTTCAATTATTTTTTCAGGACTATAATCACCGCTTGCTGCAATAGCATCAAGTAAGATTTTAGTACTGTCATAAGCTAAAGCTGCAAATGCATCTGGTGCTGCATTATATTTTTCTTTATAAGCTTTAACGAAAGATTGAACTTGTTCAGCTTCGTCTTCTGAATAGTAGTGATTTAAATATAAAGCACCGTTTACAGCATCTCCACCAATTGTAGCAAGTTCTTCAGATTCCCAACCATCTCCACCTAGGAATTGAGCAGATATACCATTGTCTCTAGCTTGTTTTGCAATAAGACTTACAACATTATAGTAATCTGGAAGTACTAGTACATCTGGATTATTTGATTTTATACTAGTAAGTTGAGCGTTAAAGTCAGTATCTCCGTCATTGTAGCTTGAGTAATCAGTTATTGTACCACCTAAAGCTTCAAATTTAGCTTTGAAGGCATCAGCTATTCCTTTTGAATAATCTGAACCTGAGTTATATAAAACTGCAGCCTTTGTTTTTCCTAAGCTTTCTTTAGCGTATTTAGCTAACATTTCTCCTTGGAAAGAATCTATAAAGCAGCCTCTAAATACATATTCTCCACCTTTTACAGTAATTGTAGGTTCTGTACCTGATGGTGTTATCATTGGAACCTTTTGACTAGTTGCATTAGGAGCAACAGCTAAAGCAGCACCTGAAGTAGTAGGTCCAACTAAACCAAGAACTTTATCGTTATTTACTAACTTATTGAATGCTTGCGTTGAAGAGTTTGGATCAGCTTGATCGTCTTCAAATATTAACTCTACTTTCTTTCCGTTGATTCCGCCAGCATTATTAATTTCATCTACATATAATTGAGCACCATTTTTAACTGATTGTCCATAAGTTGCTGCATCACCAGTTAATGGTCCTAATCCTCCTATTTTGATTACATCATCATTTCCTTTTCCGGATGAAGAACATCCTGTAAGTAATGCTAATCCAAGTGTTAGCGACAGTACACCACATAATAATTTTTTGTTCATAAATATCCCCCTTACATTAAAATATTAATAATTTAAATATTGATTGGATTTGTTAATAAAATAATATTATTAGTTCAAATAATTTAAAAATATATTAACATATTGAGTGAAAAAATACAATATAAATATTTCTGTATATTGATTAATTATCAATTTTGCAATGTAATCGTTTTAGAAACGTGTTTTTTTAAAAAGAAAATGATAAAATTATTAAAGTGTATTTTAATTGATAATATGAATAGGAAGGAAAAGGTAAATGAAAAAGAAAGAATACGGATTATTAACTTCGATTGCAATGATTATTGGAATTGTTATTGGATCAGGGATATTTTTTAAAAGTGATAATATTTTGATTGCTACAAAAGGAAGTATATCATTGGGAGTATTGGTTTTCTTTATTGCTGCTTTAGGAATTATCTTTGGTGGTTTAACTATTGGAGAACTTGCATCAAGAGATTCTAGAGCTGGAGGAATAATAACTTATGCCGAGAATTCATATAATGAGTCAGTTGCTTGTTCTTTTGGATGGTTTCATACTTTTGTATATTATCCTTCATTAATTGCAGTTATATCTTGGGTTTCGGGTATATACATTTGTATTTTGTTTGGAATAAAGGGAAGTTTATTATTACAATGTTTAATAGGGATTGCCGTTGCTACAATTTTATATGTAGTAAATATTTTATCTAAAATTCTTGGAGGTTTCTTTCAAAATGCAGCAACTATAATAAAGATAATTCCTTTATTATTAATTGCAGTTTCAGGAATAATATTTGGTAATACTCAAGAAATTACTATAAATAATCTGACAGCTGGGGGATCTATTTCTTGGCTTGCTGCAATAGCACCAATAGCTTTTTCATTAGATGGATGGATAATATCTACTTCAATAGCTCATGAAATAAAAGATTCCAAAAAGAATTTACCAAGAGCCTTAATTATAGCTCCGATTTTTATAGTTTTAATTTATGTATTATATTTTGTTGGTATAAGTATCTATGTTGGACCTGAACAAATAATGGCTTTGGGAGATGCACATGTTGATGTGGCTGCTAATGGAATTTTCGGGCCTTTAGGTGGAAAAATTATCATTACTTTTGTTGTAATTTCTATAATTGGCACATTAAATGGATTGATTTTGGGTTATATAAGGATGCCTTATTCTTTGGCAATAAGAAATATGATACCTAATTCTAAATCTATTAGTATTATAAATGAAAAACTTTCAGTATCAATTAAATCAGCTTTATTATCATATATAGTTTCTTTTATTTGGTTATTAGTTCATTATATAACACAGAAATATAATCTAATGCCTAATGGAGATGTATCTGAAATATCTATTGTTGTAAATTATTTATTATACATATTGTTATATTTTAAAGTTTTTAAAATGGGGATTTCTGGTGAGATTAAAGGAATATGGAGAGGCAGGATAAATCCTATTTTAGCTACTTTAGGTTCAATTATTACATTAGTAGGAAGCTTTAGTAACCCATTATTAATTTTATATTTTTTAATAAGTTTTACTGTTTTAATAACAGCTTTTATTTATCATAAGAATATAGTTAATGATATTTAGTTGTGTTATTAATGAATTAATGGAGAAGAGCATGAATAAAGTATTAAAATTTATAATTGAAATATTCTTATCTTTTATTTCGGTACTATTAACAGTTGGTTTATGTGTTATTAGTGCATTAAATATAAAAACTATTTACATTTATGCCATAGATAAATATGACCTTTTGAATAAAGTAAACATAACAAAAGATATGCTTTTAGAAGATTACAAAGGATTAATTTATTATTTGCAAAATCCATTTGTAGAAAAACTTAAATTTAATAATTTTATAATGAGTAAAGAAGGGGAATTTCATTTTTATGAAGTTAAAAAAATATTTTTAGGCATATATTTAATAGTTATTTTATCTATAATAATATTTTTTATATATTCATTAATAAAAAAATATAATAAAGAAAAAAATGATATGTTAAAGCTATTTAATAAGGGTGCTAATATATTAATTACGATTTTTACAATATTATTAATTGCAATTTATACAGATTTTTCAAAGGCTTTTGTTATATTTCATAAAATATTTTTCAATAATGATTATTGGATTTTTGATGAAAAGACTGATCCAATAATAAAAGTATTGCCCGAAGAAGTATTTAAGTTATATGCAATAATAATTGTTGTTTTATTAATAATTTTCATAATAGTATATAAAGTTTTGTACTACAAAAGCAAAAAAAGGTCTATAACTAAATAAAACTTAATAAAAAGCAGTAATAAAGAAATAAAATGCAAAGTAATTAGAAGCGTTATTTTAGAAGAGTATTATGTACAAGGTTAGTTGAAAATATGTTAAAGGTGATACAAATTTTTGTATCACCTTTTTAATAATTTAACCAAGCTATATGGTAATTATAATAAATATATATAGTATCAATTAATATTAAAGTGCAAGTTTTAATATCTGACTTGCTTCATTAGCTCTTATTTCAATAAAGTTGCCAGCATGCTCTCTGTGTGCTACTAGTTTATTAGCCATTTCCTCTATATGTGAATCATCAATATTTACATGACTTAAGCGTGTAGGAAGCCCTATTTCTGTAAAGAAATTTTCTAAGGCTGTTATTCCTGCTAATGCAGTTTCTTCAAGATTATTTATATTAATATCAATGTTAAAAACTCTATTAGCAAATTGAGCAAATCTATTTATATTTCTTTTATAAACAAATTTCATCCATGCAGGAAATACTATTGATAAACCTGCACCATGAGCAATATCATATATACCGCTTAATTCGTGTTCAATATCATGAGATGCCCAATCTTCAATTCTTCCCATACCTAAGGAACCATTATGAGCAACCATTCCAGCTAACATAATTTCTGCCCTAGCATTGTAGTCCTTAGGATTATTATTTAATCTTAATGCATTTTCTATTATTGCTTTCATCGTTCCTTCACAAAGTCTATCTGTTAAATCAACATTTGCTTCATTTGTAAAATATCGCTCCATTATATGAGCAAACATATCAGCAATACCACAAGAAGTTTGATATTTTGGTAAAGTAAAGGTAAGTTCTGGATTCATTATTGAAAATATAGGTCTTAACTTTGGATGGCCAGTGCTTCTTTTATATAAACCTTCTTCGTTAGTAATAACAGTTCCTGAACTTGTTTCGCTTCCTGCAGCTGGTATTGTTAGAATAGTAGCAACTTTTAAACAGTTATGTTTTATTGGTGTACCTAAGAATAAATCCCAAACATCTCCATTATAATTGACACCAGCAGCAATAGCTTTTGAAGAATCAATAACACTTCCACCACCAACAGCTAATATAAAATCAATATTATTCTTTCTGCATATTTCAATACCTTTACGTACAAGAGAGACTCTTGGATTTGGTTTTACGCCAGGAAGTTCCACAAAGTCAATTCCAGCCTCTCTTAATGATCTAACAACTTTATCATAAAGTCCTGTTTTTTTTATACTTCCCCCACCATAGTGAAACAATACTTTATTTGTATATTCTTTTAATAAAGAACCGACTTGTAATTCAGTATCTTTTCCAAATATTATTTTAGTTCCATTTTGATAAGTAAAATTTTTCATTTTAAACCTCCAATTTTTCAAAAAGTTTTTATTATTTGATTATCTTTTTTATTAAGTTAATTTTATTTTTGTAAGGTGCAAATCTTAGAGGTAGTTCAAAGAGGGTAATTCTTTTAACTATGGCTTTTTCGATATTTCATCTATAGAAGTAAATTCAATAATAGGAAGAATTGGGCCAAAAATTTCCTCTTCTAAAATTGGACTATTTTCTTTAATGTTGATTAATATAGTTGGTTCTATATATAAATCCTTTTCATCAATTTTTCCACCCCAATATATAGCTCCATACTCTAAATAGGATTTAACTCTATCTAAAGAAGTTATATTAATTATTCTAGGTAAATCAGGACTATTTTTAGGAACATTTCCATACTGCCTGATTACTTTATTCTTTAAAGCTTCTAAAACCTTATCTTTTATTGATTTTTCAACTAGAATATAATCTGGGGCTATACATGTTTGACCTGCATTTAAAAATTTTCCTCAGACAATTCTTCTGCAAGCTAAATCTATTTTAGCATCTTTATCTATTATGCATGGACTTTTTCCACCAAGTTCTAAGGTTATTGGAATTAAATTATCAGCTGCTTTTTTTATAATTATTTTTCCAACTCTAGGACTACCAGTAAAGAATATATAGTCAAACTTTATTTTTAGAAGTTCTTCTATAGTTTCTTTGCCACCTAAGGGATTTATTACTCTAATATATTTGCTGTCAAAAGTATTATTAATTAATTTTTCTAATAATAACGAAACATTAACAGTATGCTCAGAGGGCTTTATCATTATGCAATTACCTGCAGATCTGTTATAGTATTCATTTTATTCTTCTAAAATTATATAAAAATATTATACCTTATTTTTAAGAAATGATAATCAATAAATAGAGTAGTATTTTGTAAATAAATTAGATATAATAAAGTATATACCCCGTATTGGTATAATAATATAGGGAGGTTAATAATGGAATTAGAAAATGATAAATTAAAAAAAGATATTATTCTTAGATTAAAAAGAATTGAAGGACAAGTAAAAGGAATTCAAGGAATGATGGAGAAAAATGTTTGTTGTCCAGATGTACTTGTTCAAATATCTGCTATAAGATCAGCAATAAACAAAGTTGGTGGTTTAACCATTGAGTATTATGCTAATAATTGTTTAGGAATAGAGAAAGATTCAAAAGAACAAGAAACATTAAAAGAATTAATTAAAACAATAAACACCTTTGTAAAATAAAAAAATAAAGAAAATATAAAAAAACTATTTACAACTTAAAAATTAGATGATAATATAATGAACAAGAAATTTAATGAGAATTTAATAAGCTATTATTAAAATGCAATGAAGAGAAGAAGTAAAATTAATGATCCTTTACAGAGAGTTCTATTATAGCTGAGAGTAGAATAAGGTAGTTAGTTTGAATAACATCTCGGAGCTGTACTCCCAAAGATAACAACCAGTAGGCAGTACCGGGTTCACCCGTTATAGTGATAGAGTATAAGATTATTAAAATCCGTACTCGAAGAGACTATTATTGTGAAATGATAGTAAATTAAGGTGGCACCATGGAATATACTTCCATCCTTATATATTTTTATATAAGGATGGAAGTTTTTTTATAAAAAAATTTAGTAAATTATAAAGGAGGAATTCAAATGAAAATCGAAGGAATAATAATACCAAAGGACTACAAAAGTGACACAACATTAATTGAAACAGAAAAGAACATTAAAAAAATCAAGGACTTCTTTGAAAGGAAGTTATCTGAAACTCTTAACCTTGTTAGAGTATCAGCACCTTTGTTTGTAGAAGGAGAAAGTGGAATAAATGATAACCTAAATGGGGTAGAAAGACCAGTTAAATTTGATTTGCTTGCAACTGGAAAGGAAGTTGAAGTTGTTCATTCCTTAGCAAAATGGAAAAGATATAGTCTTTATAGATATGGTTTTAAAGTAAACGAAGGTTTATACACAGATATGAATGCAATAAGAAGAGATGAGGAATTAGACAATTTACATTCAATATATGTTGATCAATGGGATTGGGAAAAAATAATAAGAAAAGAAGATAGAACCATAGATACTCTTAAAGAGATTGTTAGATCAATATATAAAGTACTTTTAGCAACAGAAAAATTTGTAAATACTGAATTAATTAAAGCTGAAAGTAAACTTCCTGAAGATATATTTTTCATAACTACTCAAGAATTAGAGGATTTATATCCGGATTTAACACCAAAAGAAAGAGAAGATGCAATTTGTAAAGAGCATAAAGCAGTATTTGTAATGCAAATAGGAGATAAGTTAAAATCAGGAGAAAAACATGATGGAAGAAGTCCTGATTATGATGATTGGAAACTAAATGGAGATATATTATTATGGTATCCACTATTAGATAGAGCTTTTGAATTATCTTCTATGGGAATAAGAGTTGATGAGGAAGCTTTAGATTATCAACTTAGAGTATCAAATAGTGAAGATAGAAGACAATTAAAGTTCCATAGAATGCTTTTAAATGGAGAACTTCCTTATACAATAGGTGGTGGTATTGGTCAATCAAGAATATGTATGTACTTCTTAAACAAAGCTCATATAGGTGAAGTTCAAGCTAGTGTTTGGGACGAAAAGAATTTAAGTATATGTAAAGAACATGGTATTGAGCTGCTATAAATAATTTAAATATTAAAAAAATAATTAATAAGGGGCTGTCGCACTAAATAATTAGTGTGAAGCTCCTTTTTGATGAAAAAAATAAATCCCAGACTTTAAAAGTCTAGGATTTATGGTAAAATATTTTTCATGCCTATAAAAAAAATCTTACGAAAAAATTATACTTTAAATCAAAAGGTTTATCAACTAAAACTTCCTTTTGATATTGATTGCATAATTCCAAGTAATGATTCTGTGCGATTACTAAGCCAGTTTGTAGAGGAGATGGATTTGACTGAGCTATATTCTACTTATTTTAGAATAAGAGAAAATCAAGTATCGCCCATGAAAATGCTGAAAATTATGCTATACGCTTATATGAATGGAATTTATTCTTCACGTGATATTGAGCTAGCTTGCCGTAGAGATATAAATTTTATGTTTTTACTAGAAGGGGCTTCCGCTCCGGATCACTCAACATTTGCAAGGTTTAGAAGTTTACATTTCGCCCCATGTTCTGAAAAGATTTTAGCTGAAATGACTAATTTTCTTTATAAAATAGGAGAAGTATCAGGTAACAACATATTTATTGATGGTACTAAAATAGAAGCTTGTGCAAATAAATATACTTTTGTTTGGAAAAAAGCTGTTACAAAAAACATGGCAAAGTTATTAATTAAATTAGCCGACCTTGTAAAAGAATCTGAAGAACTTTATGGAATTAAATTAATTTATAAAGATAAAGTAGAAATTAAACATGTGAAGAAGCTAAGAAAAAAGCTTTATGAGTTGAAGAGATCAGAAGGTATAGAATTCGTCCACGGATGTGGTAAAAGAAAAACTACACTACAAAAGTCTATAGAAAAACTTGAAGAGTATCTTTCAAAATTTAAAGAATATAATCAGAAAGTGTACACTTGCGGTGATAGAAATAGCTATTCAAAAACAGATACTGATGCTACATTTATGAGAATGAAGGAAGATGCTATGAAAAATGGACAACTTAAACCTGCTTATAATGTACAACATGGAGTAGATTCAGAATACATTACTTGGCTTACGGTAGGGCCTCAGCCCACAGACACAACGACTCTAATACCATTTTTAAAAACTATGGAGGAACATTTAAATTTTAAATACTTAAAAATTGTTGCTGATGCTGGATATGAAAGTGAAGAAAATTATTCTTTTATTGAAGATAATAATCAAATAGCATTTATTAAACCTGCTAACTACGAATTATCAAAAACGAGAAAATATAAAAATGATATTGGTAAAATAGAAAATATGGATTATAATCCTGAAAATGATATTTTCATATGTCAGAATGGTAAAAAGTTAAAAATGGAAGGCGTAAAATTAAGAAAATCAAAAACAGGATATGAAAGTGAAAAAACAATTTATACATGTGAAGATTGTAGTGATTGTAAATATAAAAGCAAATGCATTAAAGGAAATAATTGCAAAACACCTTTAGAAGAAAGAACTAAAAAATTTGAAACCTCAAAAAAATTTAATCGTCAAAGAAAAGAAGACTTAGAGAGAATAATTAGTGATGAAGGTTGCTTGCTAAGAATGAATAGGAGTATTCAAGCAGAAGGTTCCTTTGCGCAAGTTAAACAAGATATGAATTTTAGAAGGTTCATGTGTCGTGGACAAAGAAATGTTTTAGCCGAAAGTACATTGCTTGCAATGGCTCATAATATAAATAAAATTCATAGAAAAATCCAAGCAGGCCGAACTGGACAACATTTATTTGAAATAAAGAAAACTGCATAATTAATTTTAAAAAAGTCTTTTTTCTTAGGCTTATTAAAGTGCGCCTTTTTTAAGAAATAATTTTATTTTGTCAGCAAAGATTCGAATCTTCTCTTTTTATTGAAAAATAGGAGCTGTCGCTAGCGTTTTTTTCACCCGCTAATGCGACAGCCCCTTCATAAAAACTTAGAAACTTTATATTTATAGTGGATACAAATGTTTTCAAGGTGATTATTAGTTAATAAAAATTATTGACAAAAATAAATAATTATTTAATAATATAAATATATTAAATACACATTAAACTTATTGTTTAATAAGTTTTAAGGAGGAAAATAAATGAAGGCATTCGTTGATCAAAATACATGTATATCTTGTGGACTATGTGAAGGTATATGTCCAGAAGTATTCTCATTAGAAACTGGTGTATCTCAAGCTATAGAAGGAATAATTCCAGCAGAATATGAAGATGCAACAAGAGAAGCTTGTGATGGGTGTCCAGTAACAGCTATTTCAATAGAAGAATAATTTTGTTGAAAAATCTGTTATATGATAGGTAAAAAAGATGATGAAAAGTTAACTTTTCATCATCTTTTTTATATTTATCTATGAAAATTTATACAAATGTTTTGTAAAAATAAATATAAAATATAAAATATTATTTGATTATTATTGAATTTATATATATAATTTTACTAAAAAGTGAAAAGGGTGATAATGATGAACTTTGAAGAAGTTTCCAAAAGAGATAAAGAAATATTTGAATTAATTGAAATGGAATTAAAAAGACAACAAACAGGAATAGAACTTATTGCTTCTGAAAATTTTGCTTCTAAAGCAGTAATGGAAGCTATGGGTTCATATTTAACTAACAAGTATGCTGAAGGATATCCAAGTAAAAGATATTATGGCGGATGTCATATAGTTGATCAAGTCGAAGAATTAGCTAGAGAAAGAGCTAAAGAACTTTTTGGAGCAGAACATGCCAATGTTCAACCTCATTCAGGATCTCAAGCAAATATGGCTGTTTATATGTCGTTTCTTGAACCAGGAGATACAGTTTTAGGTATGGATTTAAGTCATGGTGGTCATTTAACTCATGGATCAGGAGTTAACTTTTCAGGAAAATTATTTAATTTTGTTTCCTACGGAGTTAATAAGGAAACAGAAACTATAGACTATAATGAAGTTAGGGAAATGGCATTAAAGCATAAGCCAAAGCTAATTGTAGCTGGAGCTAGTGCATATTCAAGAATTATAGATTTTAAGGCTTTTAGGGAAATTGCAGATGAAATAAATGCATATTTTATGGTAGATATGGCTCATATTGCTGGTCTTGTAGCAGCAGGTGAACATCCTTCACCAGTACCATATGCAGATTTTGTAACCTCTACAACTCATAAAACTTTGAGAGGACCAAGGGGAGGATTAATTCTTTGCAAGGAAAAATATGCCAAGCAAATTGATAAATCAATTTTTCCAGGAATTCAAGGAGGACCATTATTACATATAATAGCTGCTAAAGCTGTATGTTTTAATGAAGCATTAGAGCCTGGTTTTAAAGAATATATAAAACAAGTTGTTTTAAATTCAAAAACTTTAGCAAAAGAATTACAAAATCATGGGTTTAAAATAGTATCTAATGGAACCGACAATCATTTAATATTAGTTGATTTAACTAATAAAAATATTACAGGAAAAGATGCCGAAATATTATTAGATTCTATTGGAATTACAGTAAATAAAAATACTGTTCCAAATGAGACAAGGAAACCTTCTATAACTTCTGGAATAAGAATAGGAACTCCTGCAGTTACTACAAGAGGATTTGATACTGAAGATATGAAAGAAATAGCTTCAATAATAAATGATGCTTTATCTAATGAAGAAGTCGATATTCATAATTTAAGAGAAAGAGTTAATAAGTTGTGTAATAAACATCCTTTATATTTTTAATTAAATATTATTTAAAAAGTTTGAATATTAAGGCTAAATAAAATGATATGCTTAATAAGCTAAGAGTAGTTTTGAATACTCACTATATGCTTATTTTACATATCATTTTTATTTTAGCTAACTTATATATGAACTTTAATATAATCCCTCTGCATAATGTGAAATTTTAAAAAGTAATATATTATTATGAAGGTTTAGGAGGGGTTTAATGTCTATTAAAGAGATTAAAAATAATTTGCCGGAGGAGTTTATTGAAATATTAGAAGAGATTTATTCAAATGGGCAGTTGGACAAGATTTATTCAAGTTTTACTAATGGCAGATATACAAGTTTTAGAGTTAATAGATTAAAAGGAAATGTAAGTGAAGTTGTAAATGAACTAAATAATAAGAAAATAAAGGCTGTAAATTGTTCTTTTATTAAAAATGCTTTTATAGCTAAAGGAGTTAAGGAAAGAACCTTAAGAAAATTAGAGATTTACAAGCAGGGTAAAATATATGTTCAAAATATATCTTCAATGCTTCCTCCTTTATTTTTAGAATTAAAAGAAAATACAACTATACTTGATATGTGTGCAGCTCCAGGAGGTAAAAGTTTGTTTATAGCTGATTTAATAAATAATAAGGCTACGATTCTAGCAAATGATATAAATGAAGTACGAAGGAAAAGATTAGAATATAATATAGAAAAACAGGGAGCCTCATCAGTTATAGTTTTAGGCACTGATGGAAGAACTATTGGTAAAAGATTAAAAAATTATTTTGATAGAATATTATTAGACGTACCTTGTAGTGGAGAAGGAATAATTACTTTAAAAAAGAATAAAAAGTATCTTTCTTGGAATATGAAAAAAATATTATCTTTTGCAAAAATGCAAAAAAAGTTATTAGATAGCGCCTATAATGCACTAAAACCGGGTGGAATTATTGTATATTCTACTTGTACACTAAATCCATTTGAAAATGAAAATATTATAGAGTATGCATTAGATAAATATAAGGATTTAAAATTAGATAAAATAGATTTAGAATTAAAAAATACCAGAAGAGGTTTAACTAGATATAAAGAAAAAATTTATAATAAGGAAGTCGAAAAAGCTATAAGAATAATACCAAATGAATATATGGAAGGATTTTTTGTAGCAAAATTAGTAAAAAGAAATCAGTAATAAGAAATAGGTTAGGGCTATAAAAACCCTAACCTAAAATATTTTATAAGTGTACATGTATTAAATGAAAGGTAATATTATCATTACTCCAGCCTAAGTCATAAGGAACCAAAAGTCTATCTGTATTATGGCAGGTTACTAAAGGATACCCTTTTGAATCTAAACCAGTAACTGTTGAAACATGAGTGATTCTACCTTTTTTTTCATAGGCAACAATATCTCCTGGACGTAGATTAAAGGCTGCTTTGTAGATTTTTGAATAAGGTCCTTTTGCTATATAAGAAGCTTTACCACTGCTTATAAGATAGTTTTTAAAGCCTTGTGCATTAAGCCATGCTTTAGTTCCTTCATTGTTTGCGTAGTTCCATACTGAATTCTTTTTAAATCCTGCTCCTTCATGCAAAATTTGTGATGCAAAGTTTGCACAATCTCCTCCGTCAGGATTATGATTTTTATATTTGCTGTTGTATTTAAATAAAAATTCCTCATCATAAGAAATACCACAATATTTATGAGCATATTCAATAACTTTTTGAACCCTTTCATTAGGAGTATAATTAGGTTTAGTTTGAGCTAAGATGTATTGACTTATTTCATCAGATTTAATTTTCTTTTTATTTAAAGAATCAGCAAAAGGGTCTGTATACCATTCTTTGGTAATAATATATCTATCGCCAACTTTCTTTAAATTTATATAATGATCAGTTCCAATTCTAAAAGAATTATTTACATCAGGATTATCGATATAAGAATAATTATATTTAGTTGCTACGTTACAGGTTACTCCGAAGAGATTTGGTTCTCTTTCTCTAACCTTTCTTATTTTAATTATTGAAGATATATTATTAAATTTTACTGCTTGCTTTTCAGACCAATTTATTAAGTAGTCTGTTTTTTTAACTTCATATTCATAAGCCCATAAACTCACTTTAATATTAAGATCATAAAATTCCTTTAAATTATCATAATCAGCAGATAAAATTGTTACATTTCTTTTAGAAAATAAATCTTCCAATAAAATCTTAAATTCTTCCTTAAGTTCAGCTTTATCAGCATCTTCATAAGCATAGGATTTGGTTGTTGGTATCAGAGAGAAAATTAAAATAAACAATAAAGTGAATGAAATAAATTTATTTTTAAAATTCACTAGTTGTCCCCCTTTCACAAGATTTAATATTAGTTTGTACATTTAATAATATTTTTATCTAAATCTTAAAAATAATTTCAAGGATATTTATAACAAGATTTTTATGTTAGTCATATATTGAAATATTAAAAGATTGTATGATGAGGAGTTTATGAAAAATTTATCTAAAGTATATAAAGAAGCAGCAGAAATAAAATTTGATTATAAAGATAATTTAGTTTTTATTTCAGATGTTCATAGAGGAGATGGAACGATTTTTGATTCTTTTATACAAAATAAAAATATTTATAAAACTGCCTTAGCTTATTATTATAAAAGAAATTTTACTTATGTTGAAAATGGAGATGGAGATGAGCTGTGGAAAAATAAGGATTTTTCTGAAATAGCTTATTCTTATAATGATATATTTAAAATTCTAAATAAATTTAAAGAAGAAAATAGAATTTATATAATTTATGGAAATCATGATATAATAAAAAGCGAAGAAAATTTTTATATAAGTCAATACAAGATTTTAAAGAAATGGGGCCGCCATTATGGAAAGGAGTTCTTAAGTTTTATTAAGGATTTAACCTTCTATGAGGGAATAAAGTTTAAGTTCACTCCAATAAATGAAGTTATTTTTGTCTTTCATGGACACCAACTTGATACAATGAATTCGAGATATTGGAAATTATCAAGATTTTTAGTAAGATATCCTTGGAAATTTCTAAATGGAATTGCAGGTTTTAAGGATCCTACTAGTCCTGCCAAAAACAATAAAAAGGGGAGTAAGATAGATAAAAAATTAGAAAAATTGGCAGAAGAGAATAATATAATGATAATTTGTGGACATACTCACAATAGCAGAATGCCTAAAACTACAGAAACAGCTTATTTTAACGATGGCTGTTGTGTTCTACCTTATGCAATGACGGCTATAGAAATTGAAGAAGGAAAAATATCTTTAGTAAAATGGATTATTGAAACAGATGAAGCAGGAATTCTTAGAGTGGTAAGAAGGAAAATATATGGACCTAAGAATTTAGAAACTTATTTTATGAAAATAAAAAATAAAGGAGAAAAATAATGAATTCAATAGATTTACATTGTGATACAGCCATTAGATTATTATATGAAAATTTAGAGTTAAGAGATAGTATATGTAAAGTAGATATAAATAAATTAAAAAAAGCAGGGGCTTTAGCTCAGGTTTTTGCTCACTTTGTAGAGTTAAATTTAGTAGAAAATCCCTATGAAGAATTTAAGAAAATCAATAAAAAATTAATGGAGGAAATTGAGAAAAATTCTGATGAAATTGAAGTTGTTACTAATTTAGATGAAATGTACAAAGCAAAAGCAAATAGTAAAATAGGAGCTTTTTTGTCTATAGAAGAAGGAGAAGTTTTAGAAGGAAAAATTGAAAGACTAAAAGAGGTTTATGATTTAGGAATAAGATTTATTACCTTAACCTGGAATTTTGAAAATACTATAGGATATCCTAATATTAATTTTAAATATAAAGATAGAGGATTAAAGGATAAAGGAAAAGAATTAGTTCTTGAAATGGAGAAGCTTGGAATAATTCCAGATTGTTCTCATTTATCGGATGCTGGTTTTTATGATTTAATTGATATATGCAAAAAGCCATTTGTAGCAACCCATTCTAATGCAAGAGCAATAACTAATCATCCAAGAAATTTAACAGATGATATGATAATAAAGCTAGCGAATAAAGGTGGCATAATGGGTCTTAATTTTTGTTCTGCTTTCTTAGGTGAAGCAAAAGTTTCTACTATAGAATCTATGTTGGCCCATTTGAAACATATAAGAAATATTGGAGGAATTGATGTTATTGCTTTAGGAACTGACTATGATGGGATAGAAAATGAAGTTGAAATAAAGGATATAGGAGATATAGGTATATTAAGAGATATATTATTGAAAGAAAAATTTACGAATACAGAAATTGATAAAATATTTTATAAAAATGTAGAAAGAATGATTAAAGAGTGTTTAAAATAGTAGGTGATAAAATGGTAAACTTACAAGGCAAAGTAGCTTTAGTTACAGGGGCTTCTAGGGGTATAGGTAAAGCTATTGCTTTAGAATTAGCAAAGTCTGGAGCAACTGTTGTAATTAATTATTCAAAGGATGATAATGGAGCAGAAACAACTTTAGCAGAAATTATCGCTATTGGAGGATATGGGAAACTTATAAAAGGAAATATTGGAGATGCTAAAAGAGCAAAAAAAATAATAGATTTTGTTATTCAGGACTTTGGAAAAATAGATATTTTAGTTAATAATGCTGGAATATCTATTGTGGGATTATTTATGGATTCCACAGAAGAAGAGATAAGCAATATAATAAGTACTAATCTTTTGGGGGCGATTTATTTAAGCAAGTATGCATTACCTCATATGATTAAAAGAGGTTATGGAAACATAATAAATATTTCTTCAATGTGGGGAGAAGTCGGAGCTTCTTGTGAAGTTTTATATTCTACTACAAAGGGAGGAATAAATCTATTCACTAAATCTTTAGCTAAAGAAGTTGCTCCTATGGGTGTTAGAGTGAATGCAATTGCACCAGGAGCTATAAATACTGAAATGAATTCTTTTTTAAGTGAAGAAGATAAATTAGAATTAGAAAGGGAAATACCAGTAGGAAGATTTGGGGAAACAAAAGAAATAGCAAAAGCAGTTTTATTTTTATGTAATGATGAGTGTAAATATCTGACGGGACAGGTAATTAGAGTAGATGGAGGGATGATTTAAAAGTAGTAAGTACTATTAATTTATAATGTAAAATTATAATTAAGCTTTAAACTACTTAAAAGTTCTAAAATTTATAAATAGTGTTAATATAAAAAGCTTTCAATTCAAATAATTGAAAGCTTTTATATTATATGGTTTGTCCTTTTTTGCCTCTTTTATATTTCTTAGTTTTTAAATTTTTATATGTTTTCTTAATAAAATGAATTAATAATCGTATAAATATGTAAATAGAGAATACATATATAAAGCCATATAATCCATAAGCTATATCAGCAAATTCCATATTTCCTCTATTAGTTAATTTTTGCTGTATTTCTATAGCAAAGACTATAACTACCATAACTGTTATAGTATAAATGAAAGATATTGCTGTTATGCTATATTTTGAAAGCCATTTAAATAAAACTTGGGTAAAAGCAAAGATTGCCATACCAACTATTGCCATAAAGATAAAATGCAGCTGCTTATCATTTAAAGAATATCCGCCCACATTAATAAAATCTAATACTGCATCATGTAAATCATTTATAAAGTTTGCTGTTAGTTTTAATAATTTTACCATTTTATCATCCCCCAAGATATTTTATGTGTTATTATATCATTAAATAAAATATTTGCCAAATACAAGGTATCGTAAGATTAGGTTTACATAATGAAATAAATTGGTTATAGTTTAAATACTAGAAAAAATTTATAAAGAGAGTATATTAATTAAAATTACTCATAAAGAGAAAGGAATTAAAATATGGGAAAATCACTAGTACTAGCGGAAAAGCCTTCTGTTGGTAGAGATTTAGCAAAGGTTTTGAAATGTAATCAAAATAAAAGAACATATATAGAAGGAAATAAATATATTGTTACTTGGGCTCTTGGGCATTTAGTAGGCCTTCAAGATCCTGAAGCTTATGATGATAAATATAAAAGTTGGTCAATGGAAACTCTTCCAATGCTTCCAAAGAACATGAAACTTACTGTTTTGAAAAAGACTTCAAAACAGTTTTATGAAGTAAAAAAATTATTAAATAGAAATGATGTAGATGAAATAATTATTGCAACAGATGCAGGTCGTGAGGGTGAACTTGTAGCAAGGTGGATAATAGAAAAAGCTGGAGTAAAAAAGAAACCAATAAAAAGACTTTGGATTTCTTCCCAAACAAATAAAGCCATATTAGAAGGTTTTAAAAAGTTAAAGGATGGAAGAGAATATAATAATTTATATAAGGCGGCAGTATGCAGGGCGGAAGCTGACTGGATAGTAGGACTTAATGCAACTAGGGCTTTAACTTGTAAATATAATGCCCAATTATCTGCTGGAAGAGTTCAATCTCCAACCCTGGCTATGATAGTTGATAGGGAAGAAGAAATTAAAAACTTTAAACCAGAAGACTATTATACTTTAAATGTTAAAGGAAATAATTTTACATTAAATTGGGTAAATAATAAAGGCAACTCTTCAATATTTAATAAGGAATTTGCTGATTCCTTAGCGGCTAAAGTTAAAGGTCATGATGGTGAAGTAGTTGATATAACTAAGTCAAATAAAAAGAAATATTCACCTGCCCTTTATGATTTAACTGAACTTCAAAGAGATGCAAATAAATTTTGGGGATATTCTGCAAAACAAACTCTTAATATTATGCAAAGGCTTTATGAAAATCATAAATTATTAACTTACCCAAGAACAGATTCAAGATATATTAGTTCGGATATTGTTCCAACAATTCCTGAAAGGCTAAAGGCTATTGGAATAGGTGAATATAGAATTTATGCTGAAAAATTACTTAAGGAAGGGGTAAAGGCAAACAAAAACTTTGTTGATAACAGCAAAGTAAGTGATCACCATGCTATAATTCCTACAGAAGAAAGAGGAAATACAGCTAACTTAAGTAGTGAGGAGAGACATATTTATGATTTAGTAGTAAAGAGATTTTTAAGTGTAATGCTTCCTCCCTATGAATATGAACAAACTAATTTAAAGGTATTAGTAAATGGAGAAACATTTACTGCCAAAGGCAATATTACTAAAAATAAGGGCTGGAAAAAGTTATATGAAAAAGATAATTTAAATGAAGTGGAAAACAGCCAGGAGCTTCCTACTTTAAATAAGGGTGATAAGATTAAAATTTTACAAGTTAATTTAGTTAAAAAGCAAACTACACCTCCAGCAAGGTTTGATGAAGCAACCCTTCTATCAGCTATGGAAAATCCAAATAAATATATTGCAGTTTCAAAGGACGCAGCTAAAACACTAAATGAAACTGGAGGCCTTGGAACAGTTGCAACTAGAGCTGATATTATTGAAAAATTATTTAATTCCTTTGTTATAGAGAAGAGAGGCAAGGAAATAGTTCCAACTTCAAAGGGAAAACAGTTGATAGAATTAGTACCAGCAGAGTTAAAATCACCACTATTAACGGCAAAATGGGAAAATAAATTAGATAAAATAAGCAAAGGAAAAGAAGACCCAAGTACTTTTATAAAGGAAATGAGAAATTATGCCATTGCCTTAGTGGAAGCAATAAAACAAGAAAATAGCAAATTTATTCACGATAACCAAACGGGAAGGAAGTGCCCTAACTGCAGTAAATATCTCCTTGAAGTTAAGGGGAAAAATAGCAGAATGCTTGTGTGTCAGGATAGAGAATGTGGCTATAAGGAAAACTTGGCTAGATTTACAAATGTTAGATGTCCTGAATGTAAGAAAAAGCTTGAACTTAGAGGAGAAGGGGAAGCTAAGATATATGTTTGTGTAGGAGCTACTTGTAATTTTAGAGAAAAAGCATCGCAGTTTGAAAAAAGATTTGATAAGAATGATAAAGTGAATAAAAAGGAAGTTAATAAGATAATAAGGAAAATAAAAAAGGAAGCAGAAGAATTTAATAACAATCCTTTTGCTTCTTTACTTGGTAATTTAAATTTAGAAGATAAATAAATATTAAAAGATATGGAATGTATAGTGTAATATAAACACTAATTCCGTATCTTTGTATTTTTGAAGAAATATTAAAAAATACAACGTATTAACCATATTGGTTAAAATTGTATTATAATATATTTATAGTATTCTATGAGGATTAAAAATAAATTTAAAAGGGGATTGAAATTTATGTATGATTTTATGCAGAGGGTTATAGTAAAAAATTTAACTAATGATAGTTTAAGCAATATTAGTATAAGTCATGATGGTAAAGTGAACGGTAATTATAAAGTCTTATAAAGGAACTTAAACCTATGGAATCTAGGGAGGTGCAATTATATACACTTGGAGCCCGGGAAGCATGTAATTTAATTTTATCTTATATTTATAAAAATGTAAGTAATACTGTTATTGTATATAATAAATTAAATGGTAATGATTTAAGGTTAATTATCCTTGAATTAAGAGATAAAAATGGTGAAATAGCTATTAATACAATAGTTGATAATAGGTTATGGATATAAAATAAGATTTAAAATAAAAGTAGGAGGATTGTACCATCTATTTTATAAGATGGTACTTCCTCCTACTTTTATTTTAAATGCTATTATTGTAGAGAATTTTTTCTAACTCTTGGCATTTATCTCTATCCATTGGTTTTAATCCTTTTAACCTATAGTCAATTCCAAGTTTGTTATATTTTTCTTCGCCCATAGTATGATAAGGTAGAAGTTCAATTTTTTGAACATTTTTAAAAGTAGATTTTATGTATTTAGATAGATTTCTAATATGTTCTTCATCATCAGTTATTCCAGGAACAACTACATGTCTTATCCATAAAGGAGTATTTGCTTTATATAGTTCTTCTACAAAGGCTTTATAACTATCCATAGACCTTCCAGTAATTTTTTTATACTGATCTTCTTCATGATGTTTTACATCTAATAGAACTAAATCTGTATATCTTAATATTTCTGCATAGTTACCTAAACCTACACCAGATGTATCTAAAGTAGTATGAATATTATTCTCCTTACAAAGCTTAAAAAACTCTAGCAAAAAAGCAGGCTGCATTAAAGGATCTCCACCGGAACATGTAACTCCACCACCAGATTTTTCAAAAAAGGCTTTATAACGAAGGACTTTTTTGAATAAGTCCTTCGCATCTATTTCATAGCCTCCACTAACATTCCATGTATCGGGATTATGACAATAGGAACATCTTAAAAGGCAGCCTTGAAAGAATATTACTGTCCTTATTCCTGGACCATCTACCAAGCCCATTGTTTCAATTGAATGAATTCTTCCTTTTGTCATAATCATTTCTCCTTTACATTATTATATTTTTTCGTGGAATGTTCTGCTTATAACTTCTAATTGTTGTTCTCTTGTTAATTTAATAAAGTTAACTGCATATCCAGATACTCTTACAGTTAATTGAGGATATAATTCTGGATGTTCTACTGCATCTAATAACATGTCTCTATTTAATACATTTATATTAATGTGATGTCCTTCGTTTTTGAAGTAACCATCTAATAGAGAAGTTAAATTATTTATTTTTGTTTCTCTTTCTTTACCAAGAGAATTTGGTTCTATTGAGAAAGTATAAGATATTCCATCTTCACAATGATCATATGGAATTTTAGCTACTGATAAGCAAGAAGCTAAAGCACCATTAGTGTCTCTATTATGCATTGGGTTTGCACCAGGTGCAAAAGGTTCTCCAGCTTTTCTTCCATCAGGAGTTGCACCAGTCTTTTTACCGTAAACAACGTTTGAAGTAATTGTTAAGATTGATTGAGAGAATTTAGCATTTCTATAAGGATGTTGTTTTCTTATTTTGTTCATTAATTTTTCTACAACTTCTACTGCAATGCTGTCAACCCTGTCATCATCATTACCGTATTTAGGGAATTCGCCTTCAATTTCAAAATCAACAGTTATTCCTTCTTCATTTCTAATTGGTCTTACTTTTGCATATTTTATAGCACTTAATGAGTCAGCTACTACAGAAAGACCTGCTATACCTGTTGCTAATATTCTTTCTACATCTTTATCGTGTAAAGCCATTTCTAACTTTTCATAGTTATATTTGTCGTGCATATAGTGGATAATATTTAATGCATCAACGTAAGTTTTTACTAACCAATCCATGGCTTTATCATAGTTTGCCATAACCTTATCATAATCTAAAATTTCGTCAGTTATAGGATCTAAGTTAGGAATAACGTGAGTAAATTTCTTTTCATCTACTCCGCCGTTGATAGCATATAATAATGCCTTAGCTAAGTTTGCTCTTGCTCCAAAGAATTGCATTTGTTTTCCTATTTTCATAGCAGAAACACAGCAAGCAATTCCATAATCGTCACCAAACTTAGGTCTCATTAAGTCATCATTTTCGTATTGAATAGAACTTGTGTCAATAGAAACTTTTGCGCAGAAGTTCTTAAAGTTTTGAGGAAGCTTTTCTGACCATAATACAGTTAAGTTTGGTTCTGGAGCAGGTCCTAAATTATAAAGGGTATTTAAGAATCTGTAAGAAGTCTTAGTAACAAGAGTTTCACCGTTATTGTTCATACCACCAATTGATTCTGTAACCCAAACTGGATCTCCACTAAATAATTCATCATATTCTTTTGTTCTTAAGAAACGAACTATTCTTAATTTGATAATAAATTGATCGATTAACTCTTGAGCTTCGCTTTCAGTTAGTATTCCTTTTTTAATATCATTCTCAATGTAAATATCTAAGAAAGTAGAAACTCTTCCAAGAGACATCGCAGCACCATTCTGTTCTTTTACTACAGCTAAGTATGCTAAATACAACCATTGCACTGCTTCTTTTGCATTTTCAGCAGGTCTAGATAAATCGAAACCATATATATTTCCAAGTTCTTTTAATTCTTTTAAAGCCTTTATTTGTTCAGATATTTCTTCTCTTAATCTAATTGTTTCTTCATTAATTGTTGTAATAGAGTCTTTTTCTTTAATTTTTTCTTCAATTAAAGTATCAACTCCATAAAGAGGAACTCTTCTATAGTCACCAATGATTCTTCCTCTACCATAAGCATCTGGAAGACCAGTAATTAAGCCAGTAGTTCTTGCGTTTCTTATATCTTGAGTATAAACATCAAAAACACCGTCATTATGAGTCTTTCTATACTTTGTGAAAAATTCTTCAATGTTCTTATCTAACTTTTTGCCATATAATTCAACTGATTTTTTTACCATTCTTATTCCACCGAAAGGCATCATAGTTCTCTTTAGTGGTTCATCAGTTTGAAGTCCTACTATTAATTCAAGGTCTTTATCAATATAGCCTGGACCATAAGCAGTTATTGAAGCTAGTGTCTTATCATCAACAATTGGACCAGTTTGATTTTCCTTCTTTAATAACTCTAGTACCTTGTTCCAAAGTGCTGTAGTTCTTTCTGTTGGACCTGCTAAAAAGCTATCATCTCCATAATATGGTGTATAATTTTTGTCAATAAATTCTTTAACATTTATCATGTTTGTACCTCCTTTAAAATAATGTATATTTTAAATACTCTTTAACTAAATTATAACATAAATTCTTATAAATAATAGTAGGATTTTGAATTATTTAGCAAAAAATATAGCAATCAGATAGAATAATAATATCATAGAAAGAATAAAAAACAAATATAAATTTTGCTAAAATCAAGTATTAGTGCGATATTAAGAATATTAAGAAAATTGAAAAAATTTAAAATAAGATTGTTAAAACTTAGACTAAGTATAATGATTACAATAAAAGAAAAGGTCATAATGCTTTATAGTGGTATTCATTTGATTGCCTTTTTTATTGTAAAAAATAAATTAAAAGTTATTAAAAAATTGTTAATTATTTTTATTAAAAATATGTGATATAATATAGAATGTTAGCATAAAATGGAAAATGTTAGGAGGGAAAAATATGGCAGTTGCATTTAAAGATATTAATTTTAGCCGACTTGTGGACAAGTTAAGTCCTTGTTGTTTATCAAAAGAAACATGTGGTGTTTGTGATAGAAAGAATTGTTTAGTTGGTTATGGTACTGAATGTATAAAAGAGTGTATGATTAATAAAGTTACTTATGTAATGAATGGCTATGAAAATATTCCTATTACAGATACTAAGGTATATGATAAGGAAAATATTATGAATGGAATTATAGATATCCTTAAGCTTTGTAAAAACTGTAAAGAAAATCATTTTAACAACTGCATTGTTAATATTTTAAGAAGCTGCTATGAGGTAATATTATTAGGAGAAGAAAAGGATTATAAGGGAAGTGCTCTTCTTTATATAAATGATTTAAAGGCTTCTAATCCTGAAATAGCTGATGAATTATTTAAAAGATATATGACTAGAGAATAAATGTAATAAAAAATTAATTTTTTAAAAGAAAAAAAATATTTATTTTTAAATCTGATGTTTTTATAATATTTTCGTAAAAAGATTTCGTAATGAAATTGGGGGAAAAATATGATAAAAATAGATTTAAAAATTGACCAAGGTGTTCCGCAGTATGGATGTAGCTCTTGTTATAATTGCAAAAGTGAATTTGGAAAAAGTCTTTGTGAAATAAAAAATAGGGGATGCTGTTCTTATTTCCCCAAATTTAATTTGTATGATATTCATAAGATGGTAAAAGAAGAAGAAGGCATGGAAACCCTAAAGAGAATACTAGCTTTACCAAAAGTAGAAATTAATAATTATTATATACATGCAAAAGGATATTTTGATGAAGAAGGTTACAACCTTTATAAAAATAACGGAGAATTAGATAATTTTAAGGTAAGAGATAAAACTATTTTTTTTAGAGCATGTCCATTTGTAAAATCAGGAGAGGGTTGTACAATAAAAGCAAAATATAGAAGTTATGTATGTAATTTTTTCATATGTGAAGAAGTTGTAAATCAAATAAAAGATAATGAAATATTTAAGCTTTATGAGGAAGAAAGAGATAGACATGTTAAATGGATTAGTTGGGAAAATACCGCCCTTGAATATTATTTTATATCAGAAAAGCTTAACTTAATAAAGAATTTTAATGAAATAATAAATATTTTAAAAGAAATGCCTTTAAGAGAATATGAATATAGGGCTTTAGAGGCAATAGAAATAGATTAAGAATAATTAACTTCCTGTTTTATTATAACTTATTTATGTTATAGCAAAACAGGAAGTTTTTCATGGATTTAACCTTGATTGTTTGTAGATTTTACTTGATTATTTCCTTTGTCTTTGTTATTAGTATTTCTATTTTTATCAGTGTTGCTTTTATTATTTTTATTTCTGTTATATTGAGAACTGCTCATAAAATCACCACCTTATGGTGGTTATTATTTGTTGAAAATTATAAAGTTATTCATATTCTTCATCAAATTTAGGTTCTTCAGCCTTTTTTAATGTAAATTTAAACATTACACCATCATCTGTATTTGATAAGGAAAATTTACTTTCATGTAAGCTTAATATTCTATCTACTATTGCAAGACCAAGACCGCTGCTATTTTTATTTTCTGATCTTCTTCTAGATTTATCTAATTTATAGAATTTATTAAATAAATTTTCTATTTCATATTCGGGAATATGAGAACCTTTATTTTCTATTGATATTTCAACTAAATTTTCTATAGTTTTAACTTCTATGATAACATCATTATAACTATTTGTATATTTAAAAGCGTTACTTAAAAGGTTTGTCATGACTTGATCTAGTTGGAAACTATCACCAATTACATAACAGTATTCTAAGTCAGTATTTAAAATTAAATTAATATTCTTTGATGCATATTCAAGAGAAAACTTTTTTATTAATTTTTGAATTAACCTTAATATATTAAATTTCTCTAAAATTAATTCTGTAGTTCCGGATTCTAGTTTTGATAATTCTAACATATTAGTAACTAATTTATCCATCTTTTTAGCTTCATCTATTATTGTTTCTAAATATATATTAATATCTTTACCTTTTGCAATACCGTCTCTTAAACCTTCAGCATAGCCTTCAATTATTCCTATAGGAGTTTTTAAATCATGGGAAACACTTGCTATAAAATCTTTTCTTAATTCTTCTATTTTACGTTTTTTTTCAATATCTTCTTGTAGCTTCATATTTTTTTGCTTTAAATCTTCTAAAGAACTTTCTAAGGAAGAAGATAAAAAGTTAAGAGTAGTAGCAAGATTTCCGATTTCGTCATCAGATTGGACTTCACATTTAACTGAAAAATCTAAGTTAGACATACGTTTTGCAACATTATTAATTTTTACTAAAGGTTTAGTAATTAAATTTACATATATAAGTGTTAAAATTAATCCTAATATTAAAAAACCATTAAATAGGTATATGTAAAATTCCTTTATTACATCTGTAGCTTCTCTTATTGGCTGCATGGAGGATACAGCTACAATTATGGAATCATTGAAGGAGTTTAAGGACATAGGTGTTATTGTACCTATTTTAGTAGTCTTAGTAAAAGCATTTTCAAAAATTGTAGTTTTTGATTTGCCGTTTTCTAATACTTCATATATTAAATCTTTATTGTTTATTAATTCAGCACAGAAATAGGTTAAAGTTTGAAAATCGTCAGTATTTTTATCATAATTAGGTAGAAATTTAAACTTTCCGTCTAAGGAAAGAAGGGCAATTTTAGAGTTAGTATCTTGTTCAAATCTAAATAAAGCTTCATTAAGAAGTTTTTCATTTGATACTTGATATGAATAAAGTTCGCTAAATTTTTTAGTTTCTTTAATCATTTCTTTTACTTTCTTATTTAAATAAAAATCTTGAAAAAATAAATTTTGAAATATCATGCTAAATACTAGGAGAATAAATATTAAGGAGGAGGTTATAAGAAATAATTTACTTGATATACTAAATGTTAACTTTTTCTTCAAATCTATATCCACTTCCTCTTACAGTTACAATATAGCAGGCCTTTTCCTTAAGTTTTTCTCTTAGTCTTTTAATATTAGTATCTACAGTTCTTATGTCTCCATAATAATCAATTCCCCAAACATTATCTAAAATAGTATCTCTAGATAAGGCAATTCCTGCATTATCAGATAAGTAAACAAGAAGTTCAAATTCTTTTGGTGATAAGTTTATTATTTCTCCATTTACTTTGACTTCATGAGATAATTTATTTATTGTTAATCCATTAAAATCTTTTATACTTGAAAAATTTTCTTCATCAGAGGTCCTTTTAAGAAGAGCTTTTACTTTAGCAACTAACACTTTTGGAGAAAAGGGTTTTGTTATATAATCATCAGCACCCATTTCATAACCAAAAAGTTTATCTTCTTCCTGACCTTTCGCAGTGAGTAAAATTACAGGAACGGTAGAAACTTTTCTTATCATTTCTAAAACAGTTATACCATCAACTTTAGGCATCATAATATCTAAAATAACTAAGTCAATTTTATTATTAACAAAGTAATTTAAACCTTCATCACCATCGGCAGCTTCAATAATATTAAAGTCTTCTTTCAAAAAATAATCTCTAAGTAGAAATCTTATTCTAGTTTCATCTTCTATTATCAATATATTTTTTTTCATAAAGGCCTCCATAATAATTTCTTTTATAATTATTATAAGTGTGAAATCTTCTCTGGTAAAGATTAATTATTTATAATAGTATATAGTATGTAGACAAATTATTAGAGGGTAGATATAGGTGATATAAATATGTTTAAATTAAACTTTGACGTAAAAAGACATTATTTAGATAATGGTTTAGAGGTATTAACAATAAAGAAAGATACAAAGATAGCAGCAATAAATATAGGTGTAAAAGTTGGATCTTTATATGAAGATATGGATGAAAAAGGAATAGCACATTTTATTGAACATATGCTTTTTAAAGGCACAACAAAGAGAGATTATGAAGAATTAAATGATGAACTTGAATTTTTAGGGGGAGAGTACAATGCCTATACTGATTATACTGCTACAGTTTATACAATTAGCTGCTTAGAAGAGGAAATCCCAAATGCTTTAGATATCTTAGGAGATATGATTATTAATTCTTCTTTTAAAGATAAAGAAATAGAAAAAGAAAGGGGGGTTATTTTATCAGAAATAAGAAGCAGTAAAGATGATATAGAGGATTATAGTATTAGAAGAATAAATGAATGTGCTTTTAATAAAAGCCCCCTTAAGTATGATGTGGCAGGTATTGAAGAAAATATAAAAAAATATAAAAGAGGAGATTTAGTTGATTTTTATAAAAAATATTATATTCCTAATAATACTGTATTAGCTATGGTTTCTTCATACAGTCATGAAGAGGCATTGAAAGAAATAAAGAAATATTTTTCAAATTGGGAACATAAAGATTTAACATTAAGAGAAATAATACAGGAAAAAAATATTGAAAAAATATTTACAACTACAAAAAGCAATATAGAACAAAATACTATTGTTTATTTATATACTTTTAATGAATTAAATAAGGAATTAGAATTACCTCTCAAAATTTTAAATCATAGATTAGGTGAAAGTTCAAATTCCCTACTTTTCAGAGAAGTTAGAGAGAAAAGGGGATTAGCTTATGATATATATACAAGTTTAAACATGACAAATAATGTTAAGACTTTATATATATATACTGCGGTTTCAAAAAAAGATGTTGAAGCAGCAATAAAAGCTATTGATAAAACTATTTTATCAGTGAAAGAAGGAAATCTAGAATTTTGTGAAAGAGATTTAACTCTTATGAAGAAGATTCATAGAACTGCTGTAATATCAACTTTAGAAGATCCTTCAGAGCTTTGTAATTATATGCTTCATCAAGGACTAGATAATGAGGATTTATTTGAATTTGAAAAAGATATGGAAAAGCTAGATAAATTAGATATTAATAAGATTCAAGAAACTGCTAATATTGTTTTAAATAGGCCTACCATTCATATACTTAAATCGTGAACCATTGTTATAAAAGGCTGGTGGAATAAATTGAATATTATTACAAAAATTGAAGAGCAAAAGAAAAATAAAGATAGAGTAAATATTTATATAGATGATGAATATGCCTTTTCTTTAAGTAAAGAAGTATTGATCAAAGAAGGAATAAAGCTTAAAGAAAAAGTAGATATTGATAGAATTAAAAAAGCAGCTAAGGAAGATGATTATTTAAAATGTAAAAGTGCAGCTTTGAAAATCATTGATAGATCATATAAAACAGAAAAAGAAATTTGGGGGAAATTATTAAAAAAAGATTTTGATATTGAAACAATTAATAGAACCATTAGCTTTTTAAAAGAATATAATTTTTTAAGTGATATAGATTATGCTAAAATGTATATAAAAGACAAATCAAAATCCCAGGGAAAGAATAAAATAAAATATAATTTATTGAAAAAAGGTTTGAATGATACTTTAATCGAACAAGAAATATCTAAAATAAATAGTGAAGAAGAAGAGGAAACTGCTTATTATTTAGCTAATAAAAAATATAATATTTTAATAAAACGGGAAAAGGATAATTATAAATTATCTCAAAAATTATATAGATTTTTAGTTACAAGAGGCTATAGTTATGAAATAGCTTCAAAAGTTATTAAAAAGTTATTAAATCAGGATGATTTTTATTAATAAAAAGGAGAGTCCTAAATGCAGGAATATATTTCTTACATTCTTTGTGGAGTAATAATAATATTTTCAATTATATCAAGTATAAAATCTTCTTTAGAAGAAAAAAGTGTAAGAGATTCGTTAAATAAACTTTTTTACTATTTCTCAATCTTTTTAACCTTTTTTATATTAATAGTTAATTTAGAGAAAATATACCTATTCGTTTTACAAAACTTAAGTGTATATATTAGTATAGAAGAATTAAATAGTTTATTATTAAAGGTATTTATACTAGGAATAATATTTATTATTATCCAGAATACTATATATTTTGCTTTAAAGGTTATTAATAATATTATTTTTGCTCCCTATCAAAGCAATAAAACAGGAAAGTTTGTAATAGTTATTTTTTCTAGCTTTTTTGGTTTTTTAAAAGGATTAGTTATTATCCTTATGATGTTTATAGTTGTAAGTACCTATAATATCACTTTAGGATTAAATAATAAAATTGAAATTTTTAATAATATAAATGGCTATAATTCTTTAGAAAATATTATTCTAGTTAACAAACCAGTATTATCATATGATGATTTTAATGAATATCTTCCTAAAAATCCCAATGTAATAGTTTATTATAATGGGGTAACTTTAGAAGAAGGGGTAAATTCTAATGAGGAAATTAATTTGAAAGCTAAAGAAATTGTAATTGGAGCTGAAAGTGACAGAGAGAAAGCTAGAAGAATTTATGCATGGGTTGGTTCAAATATATCTTATGATTTTGATAAGGCAAAGAAGGTTCTTGCTGAAGAAGGAGTGAGTAACAGCGGAGCTATAGAAGCCTTTAATACAAGAAAAGGGATATGTTTTGACTATGCATGTCTATTTACGGCAATGGCAAGGGCGACAAACTTAAGAAGCAGAATAATTACGGGTGAAGCTTATGATGGAATAAACTTTGGACCCCACGCTTGGAATCAGGTTTACCTTGAAGATGAAGGTATTTGGATTAATGTTGATCCAACTTTCTATATGGCTGGTGACTATTTTGATAGTGAGGATTTTAATAGAGACCACTTAAATGCAGATATTGCAGGAGAGTTTTAGGCAGTTTTCAGCTTTCGGTTAATGATGATTTTCAACTGACTGAAAATCTGTAATAACTCCACACACTAAACTAAAAAAAGATTGCAAAGCAATCTTTTTTTATTGTGCTTTTTTATTCTTTTTAGCAATTATTTCAATTGCTTTTTTACAATCTTCGTCTGTATTATCTAATGACCAGGCTATATTAAAGTTAATTAAGGCTTTTTTAATTTCATTTTTCATTGCATAGCAATATGCTAAATTAAAGAAATACTTGCTTTCCTTTTGCATACTTATAGCCTTCTTGAAAAATGGAATAGCCCGATCGTATTCTTTTAGCTTAATATAACAAACTCCTAAATTATAATTTGCACAAGTTGTACTTTCTCCGTTTTCTATAGCTCTTTTATAGGAAGCAATTGCTTTTTCATAATCTTTTTTATTGTAGTAATTGTTGCCTTCAATAAAGTTGTTCATAGAAACCTCCTAGTATTGTAAAGCTGAATATTATAATTCTTAACACTATGGCGATTTAATATTCAATAAAGCTAAGCACAATATTCGACATAGTTTGCAAAACATCTTTATTTTTTAATATTTTTTTAATATAATAGTGATATGTTTTTATTTTTTGAGTATATAAATCAGGAGAGAGAATATGTGTAATAATAGTCCCTATATATTGGTTTTAGGAGCATCTATAGTAGATATTATTGGCTTTAGTAAAAAGCCCTATCATGGTAGAGATTCAATACCAGGAAGTATAAAGATATCTTTAGGTGGAGTTTGTAGAAATATAGCAGAAAATTTAGCAAGAGTAAATGTTAAAACGGAGTTTATCTCAATTATAGGTGGAGATAGTAACGGAAAACAAATTCTAGAAAATTCTAGAGAAATAGGTTATAGCATGGAGCATTCATTAATACTTAAAGAGGAATGTACGCCTACATATATGGCTATCTTAAATGAAGAAGGAGAAATGGAAGCTGCTATTGTAGATATGGAAAGTTTAAATAAGATGGAAACTTCCTTTATTGCTTCAAAAGCAGCTATTATTGAAAATGCAGAATACATAATTGTTGATGCTGATAATCCCAAATTACTAGAATATTTATTAATTAATTTTAGTCATAAAACAAGATTTATTTTAGATCCCGTTTCAGCAACTAAAGCTGAAAAAATTAAACATCTGATTAAGTATTTTCATACAATAAAACCAAATAGAATAGAAACTGAAGCTTTATGTGGTTTTAAAATAGAAAGTTATAAGGATTTAAAAAAGGCAGCAGATTTTTTCCTATCTTTAGGAGTAAAAAATGTATTTATTAGTTTAGATTCTGAAGGTATTTATTATAAGACAAGCACTGAGGAAGGAAAAATTGGAATAGAAGCAGTAAAAGTAAAAAATGTTACTGGAGCTGGTGATGCTTTTGTGGCTGGCGTAGGCTATGGTTATATGAATAATTTATCTATAAGGGATACGGTAAAACATGCTATAGCAATGTCAATAATTACTATAACTAATGAAAATACTATTAATTCGAATATGAGTGAAGAGTATGTTAAAGAAGCTATAGAAAAAATAAATTGGATAGAAGAATAATTTCTCGAACCAATGTTGACAAGAAAAATATAATATATTAATATTAGAAATAATTAAATAATTGAGCGATGATAAAGAGGAGTAGGGAATAGGAAGTATCAAAGAGAGGAAGGTTAGCAGCTGAGAGCCTTCTATACAGAATATCCTGAAGGTAGCTTTGGAGCATCTTTACTGAAATTTTAGTAAGTAAAGACGGTTATCTTAACCGTTAAAGATACAAGAGCCTATTAAATTTTTTAGTAGGAAAAAAGGTGGTACCGCGAGTCTTCGTCCTTTTGTGATGAAGACTCTTTTTTATTGTAAAATATAATAATTTTTAAATAGATTATAAGGAGGAAAAATAATGTCAGAGAAGAAAAATATTGCAACAACTTATGATCCTAAATCCTTTGAAGAAAGAATTTATAAGGAATGGGAAGAAAAGAAGTATTTTACACCGAAAATAGATAAAAGTAAAAAATCATTTTCAATAGTGATGCCTCCACCAAATATTACTGGAAAGCTTCACCTAGGGCACGCTCTTGATAACACCCTTCAAGATATGCTTATTAGATTTAAGAGAATGCAGGGATATTCAACTTTATGGCTGCCAGGTGAAGATCATGCTTCTATTGCAACTGAAGTTAAAGTAGAAAATGAATTATTAAAGCAAGGTCTTGTGAAGAAAGAAATGGGAAGAGAAGCCTTCCTTGAAAAAGTATGGGAGTGGGCTGATGAATATAGAGGAACTATAAGAAACCAGCTTAAAAAAATGGGTGTTTCTTGTGATTTTACAAGAGAAGCCTTTACAATGGATGAAAATTTAAATAAAGCAGTTAGAACTGTTTTTGTTAAACTGTATAATGAAGGATTAATTTATCAAGGAAATAGAATAACTAATTGGTGTCCAAAATGTTCAACAGCTTTATCTGATGCAGAAATTGAATATGAAGAACAAGAGGGATTTTTCTGGCATATAAACTATCCATTAGCTGATGGAACTGGTTATTTAGAAATTGCTACTACAAGACCAGAAACTCTACTTGGAGATACAGCTGTGGCTGTAAATCCAGAGGATGAAAGATATAAAGATTTAATAGGAAAAACTATTAAGCTTCCATTAACAGATAGAGAAATCCCAATAGTTGCTGATGATTATGTTGACATAGAATTTGGTACAGGAGCTGTTAAAATTACACCAGCTCACGATCCTAATGACTTCCAGGTAGGTTTAAGGCATAATCTTCCTCAAATTAGAGTTATGGATGATCATGGGGTAATCAATGAACTTGGTGGAAAGTATAAGGGCTTAGATAGATATGAAGCTAGAAAGCAAATAGTAAAAGATCTTGAAGAATTAGGATTATTAGTTAAAGTTAAAACTCATACTCATAATGTTGGAACTCATGATAGATGTAATACAGTAATTGAGCCAATAATATCAAAGCAATGGTATGTAAAAATGGAATCCTTAGCAAAACCAGCTATAGAAGCTGTTAGAACTAATAAGACTAAGTTTGTTCCAGAAAGATTTGATAAGATTTATTATAATTGGATGGAAAATATACAAGACTGGTGCATTTCAAGACAATTATGGTGGGGACATAGAATTCCAGTTTGGTACTGCTTAGATTGTAATGAAGTAATAGTTAGAACTGAAGCACCAGATGTATGTCCGAAGTGTGGATCATCTCATTTAAAACAAGATGAAGATGTATTAGATACATGGTTCTCATCTGCATTATGGCCATTTTCAACATTAGGCTGGCCAAATAAAACTGAAGACTTAGAATACTTCTATCCAACAAATGTATTAGTTACGGGTTATGATATTATATTCTTCTGGGTAGCTAGAATGATTTTCCAAGGCCTTTACTGTATGGGAGAAACACCTTTTGATACCGTATTAATTCATGGAATTATAAGAGATGCTCAAGGAAGAAAAATGAGTAAATCTTTAGGTAATGGTGTTGATCCTCTTGAAGTAATAGAAGAATATGGTGCAGATGCTTTAAGATTTATGTTGGTTACAGGAAATTCACCAGGAAATGATATTAGATATATTCCTGAAAGAGTTGAAGCTGCAAGAAATTTTGCTAATAAGATTTGGAATGCATCAAGATATGTTATGATGAATCTTGATGAAGAACTAATGAATAAGTATAAAGATTGTAAGGATTATAGCTTAGCAGATAAATGGATATTATCTAGAGTTAATTCCTTGGTAAAAGAAGTTACTGAAAACATGGAAAAATATGAACTTGGTATTGCTCTTCAAAAGGTTTATGATTTTATGTGGACTGAATTCTGTGATTGGTATATAGAATTATCTAAGGGAACATTATATAGCGATGATGAAAAGGCTAAGGGAGTTGTATATAACGTTCTTTATACAGTATTAACAACTGGACTTAAACTTCTTCATCCAGTAATGCCATTTATAACAGAAGAAATATATACTACTTTAACTGATGGAGAATCAATTATGATATCTTCATGGCCAGAATTTAAAGAAGAAAACAATAATATTAAAGCAGAAAAAGAGATGGAATTAATTATTGAAGCTATTAAAGGACTTAGAAATGTTAGAGCTGAAATGAATGTTCCACCATCAAGAAAAGCTAAGGTTATAGCTTATGCTACAGCTGAAGCTAAGGAAGCTTTTTTAGCTGGAGTTCATTATTTTGAAAAATTAGGTTCAGCACAAGAAGTTGAATTTATTGAAGACAAAGCAATGGTTCCAGAAAATGCGGTAGCTTTAGTTACTAAGGGTGGAGAATTATTTATGCCGCTACTTGACCTAGTTGATAGAGAAAAAGAACTTGAGAGATTAAATAAAGAAAAGAAAAAATTAGAAGCTGAAGTTGAAAGAATAGATAAAAAACTATCAAATGAAGGCTTCTTAGCAAAAGCACCTGAAGCAGTAATAAATGGTGAAAAGGAAAAGAGAGCAAAATATCAAGAAATGTTAGATGCAGTTTTAGTTAGAATTGAAAGTCTAAAATAAAATCTTTCAGCTAATAGATTTTAATTAAGATTAGTTGAATTATGAAATAAAAATAGCAGTCTCACAATTTCATTGTGAGACTGCTATTTTTTTATTTATCCCCTAAACTTCAAACTCCAAACTACTAACTCCAAACTTCAAACTCCACACTCCAAACTGTATTATCTGTAGAATTCTTGAGTTGCATAGTAAGTGTTACCTACCTTGTAAACTCCAACTCCAATGCTTGTAAAGTTAGTTGATAAGATGTTAGCTCTATGGCCTGATGAATTCATCCAGTTGTTCATAAATTGTTCAGCTAGAGCAGCATTTCCAGATCTACCTGAAATATATGCTATATTTTCACCCCAAGATCTATAGCTTACCCCGTCTGCCTGCATTTGTGAAGTTATTAATTGACCTTCTGGATTTCTATGATCAAAGTATCTTCTATCACCCATATCTTGTGATTTTAATCTTGCATAGTGTTCCATTGTATCATTGTATTGTAATGCTGTAAGACCAGCTGCAGCTCTTTCCTTGTTAACTCTTGTAAAGATAGCTTGTTCGATTTCTGCTATAAATTTATCTGAAGCTTCTTTTTGAGTGTTGTCTTCAGAATTATTATTTTCCTTACCTGTATTTGTTTCTTCAGGAGCTGCTGGTGTTTCTTCTTTAGCAGTATCTTCTTTTTTATCTTCTTCTTTTATAGGAGCCTCATTGCTTGTCCCATTGTCTTCCTTAGAATTATTATCTTCTTTGTTTGTATTTTCATTAGAATTGCTGCCAGTGTTGTTTTCGGCTGTATTTTCCTCTGGTTGTTTATTTTCATCTTCAATAATTACATTTGAATTATCTTTTGATGTATTGCAAATTTGTTCAATAATCTTTATTTGATCTGTTATTTTTATATTATTAAGGCATGAAGGTAAAGTTCCTGCTCCAATACCTGTTGTTAGACATCCTGATAATAAAAGTGACATTAATTTTAATTTAATCATATGTTAATTCCTCCTCAGAAATTTTTTGTTTCATCCGATGAACTTATAATAACACAGATAGGGGGGCTGCCCAATATGAGATGACTAGCAATTGAAGCATAAAGTAGAAGGAATAACAAAAATAGTGACTAACAACTTATATTTTCCAATAAAGTTGTTATATATGTATGTTTTTTGTAAAAAAATAAAAGATGTCATGAAAAACATCTTCTTTTAATTAGTAATCTATTTATTCATTTTAACTTAAAAATACTTAATACATTGATAATATAATTCTAGCAATATTGCTGTCGTTATTATGTTTAATTACTTCCTCTGCTATTTTCATTGCATCATAAGTTTTAATATATGGGGTCGGAAGTGTAGCAAAAATTAAATACCATTCTTTATATTGGAGATTATTATCTAGTTCAATAGCCTTCTTTATGTGATAAAATGATAAATTTTCAAATTCTATAGGCGTTAATACTATAAATAAATAGTATGATAATAAATAGTGTGAATAAGCTAATTCCTTAATCATCTTATTTTCTTCATAATAATGAAGTCTATTAATTAAGTAAAAATAAAATTTATTTTGAATAATATAGTCGTAGTTTTTTAAGTTTATTAATTTTCCTTCATCAATTTCAAAGATAGTACATTTATATAAATTTAAGTTTAATGCGTCTATTAAATTATTCATATCTTCCTCCTATTTTTTATTGTCTATTTTTAAATTATAATTCTTAATAGATAAAATTAAAAGAAAGCACTATAAATTATTTCAATAGAATTAATGCATTATATAATAAATTAACATATAATTTACTATGTATAATATCATTTGATGAGCTAGTATATTAATAAAGAAAGAAGTGATAATATGAAGGGCTGGATAATATATAGTGGAACTTTAAATATAAAAAAGATAGATGATTTAGTTGATTCATTTATAATTGAAGGAAAAAAACTAAATATAGAAATAGATAAAATAAAAAATACAGAATTACTTCCTATATATAATAATGAAGGAAAACCTGATTTGATATATTTAAAAAAAGTTAAGGAACCAAACTTTATTATTTTTTGGGACAAAGATATTTTTCTAGCAAAACATTTAGAAAACATGGGATATAGATTATTTAACTCAAGTAGTGCTATAGATTATTGTGATGATAAATGTCTAATGCATTTAATGTTGAGCAATAAAAATATAAGCATGCCGAAAACAATTATCTCTCCAATGATTTTCAATTATGATAATATAAATGATGATTATTTAATAGAAGTATTTAATATTTTTAAAAATAAGGTTGTTATAAAAGAGGCAAAAGGGTCTTTTGGAATGCAAGTTTATTTAATTGAAGAAAGAGAAGCTTTTATTAATAAGATAAAAGAACTTAATAAAAGAAATGTAAGATTTATTATTCAGGAAAAGGTCGAAGCTAGTTTTGGAAAAGATATAAGGGTTAATATAATAGGAAATAAAGTAGTTGGAGCAATGCTTAGAAAAAGCAGTAGCGATTTTAGGGCTAATATTACTCAAGGGGGAAAAGGGGAGATAGTAGTTTTAACTAAAGAGCAGGAAGAATTAGCATTAAAGGCCCATAAGACATTAGGTCTTGATTTTTCAGGTGTCGATTTATTGTTTGGTAAAGATAATAAACCCATATTATGTGAAGTGAATTCAAATTTGAACTTTTTGAGTTTTGAAAAGCTATGGGGAAAAAGCTTTGGCAGAGAGATATTAAAACATATAATAGGTGAATTAAATGGTTAATGGAATTATAATTTATGATAAAGCAGATATAGAAAGAAATAATGCTTATATAAAGTGGATGATTGATGAAGCTAAAAAATATGACTTAAATATAGAATTAGTTACTTTAAATGATATAAATTTTAATTACATTAAAGAAAAATATACTTTTGCTATTAATCGTTCAAGGAGTTACAAGCTGAGTGAAAAATTAGAAGATTTAAATATCAGAGTATTTAATAAAAGTCATTTTTGTATGTTAGGGAATGATAAGATAAAGGCTTATAAGTTTATAGATAATTTAAAAATTAATTATCCAATAGTATATAAAGAAATGAAGGAAATAGACTACAATAAGAAAATTATTGTAAAACCCAAAGATGGTCACGGTGGGAATAATATAAAATTTTTAAGTAGAAATGATGAAATTTTATTTGAAGAAAATGTTTATCAGGAATATATAGATGATTATATAGGTGATATAAGATTTTATATTGTAAATAATAAAATAATAAATTCTGTGATAAGAATTCCTAAAAAAAATGATCTTCTTTCAAATTTCTCTAAAGGAGGAGAAGTAAGAATATATAATTACACCGAAAGTAATAAAAAAGTTGTAAATAAAATTTTAAATGAAATAGAAATAGATTATGGCGGAATCGATTTTCTTCTTCTTAAAAATGGAGAAATATTTTTTAATGAATTTGAAGATGCTGTTGGCAGCAGAATGTTAAGTTATCTTGGAATAAACAATACTATGGATATGTTTTTAGATCATGTATGCAAGGAAATTAAAAAGGAGCTAGGATAGATGAAGGATAAGGATACATTAGAATATATTAAAACACTAAGAAAATTTGGCTCAAATTATGGATTAGAAAGAACAGAAAGATTATTAGAGCTTTTAGGTAATCCTCATAAAAAACTTAAGCTTATTCATATAGCTGGAACTAATGGAAAGGGTTCTACTTCCTCTATTATAGGAAGTATTCTTATTAAACATGGATATAAAGTTGGTTTTTTTAATTCTCCTCATTTAGAGAAAATGGAAGAGACAATAAGAATAAATAATATTAATATAAAAGAAGAGGAGTTAGTAAACTTATTTAAAGAAATTAGACCTTATGTAAATAAAGTTATAGAAGAGGGATATAGTCATCCTACAGAATTTGAAGTAATAACCTGCATTATGTTTCTATATTTATATAGGCAAGAAGTTGATTTTGGAATAATAGAAGTTGGCTTAGGTGGAAGAATGGATTCAACGAATGTAATAAAACCGATAATATCAGTCATAACTTCTATTAGCGTAGATCATATTAATATTTTAGGAAGTTCTTTGAAAGAAATTGCTTATGAAAAATCAGGAATAATAAAAGAGAATACTGATGTAGTTTCAGCACCTCAAAAAGAGGAAGTAGTTCAAGTTATAAAGAATACAGCAAAGGAACTAAATTCCAGAGTGGATATAATTTCTATAGAAGATGGAAAATTTATAGAGCTGTTAAGAGAAGATAAGCTTTTTCAAAGATGTTTAATTAGAGGAAAAAATAAAAATTATGATATTAAATTTCCTCTTCTTGGAGAGCATCAAATAATAAATTTAACTTTAGGACTAAGGGTAATAGAAACATTAGAAGTTTTAGGATATATAAAAGTTAACGAAGAAAAATTGCATGAGGGAGTAAAGGATGTATCTTGGAAGGGCAGAATGGAAATAATAAATGAAAATCCAAGATTTATAATTGATGCAGCTCATAATGTTGAAGGGATGGAGTTTTTGAAAAGGAGTATTGAAAATTATTTTGAATATGATAATATTTATTTAATTCTTGGTATATTAAAAGATAAAGAGATTGAAAAAATGGTAGAAATAATATCAAAGCTTCCTAAGGAAATATGTTTAGTAACCCCTTATTCAAATAGAGCATTAGAAGCTAAATACTTAAAGAATATAGTAAGAAAATATAATAAAAACTGTATTGATTTTTGTGATTATAATAATGCAATAAATTATATAAAAGAAAAGGCAGAGAAAAATGATCTTATTATTGCTGCTGGCTCCATATATATGATAGGTGAAATAAGAAAACTAATAAAAAAGTAGAAAAATTATTAAATTATAGGTAAAATGTAATTGTATAGATAAAATAGAATGCTTAGATTTTGTAAAATTATAATTTTATTGCTCTAGATAGTACATGGGGGAATAAAATTAATAAACAAGGAGGTTATAATATGGCAAAGCATTTACACATTATGGCTAAAGAAGGGTCAATTGCAGAAACAGTATTGTTGCCAGGAGATCCATTAAGAGCGAAATTTATAGCAGAAACATATTTAGAAAATCCAGTATGTTATAATGAAGTAAGAGGAATGTATGGATTTACTGGAACATATAAGGGAAAGAGAGTATCTGTTCAAGGTACAGGAATGGGGCTGCCTTCACATTCAATATATGTAAATGAACTAATTCAATTTTACGGAGCTAAGAGATTAATAAGAATAGGTTCTGCAGGATCTATTAATGATAATGTTAATGTAAGAGATATTGTTTTGGCTCAAAGTGCTTCTACAAATTCAGGAATAAATAAAAGAAGATTTAATAATCTTGATTATGCTCCGACTGCTAATTTTGAACTTTTATTAGAGGCTTATAATAAATGTAAAGAAAAAGGTGTTAATGTAAAAGTTGGTAATGTATTGTCCTCAGATTTATTCTATGATGATACAGGAATGGGAGTAAAGATATGGGCTGATTATGGATGTTTAGCTTTAGAAATGGAAACAGCAGAGCTATATACCCTTGCAGCAAAATATAAAGTGGAAGCGCTATCAATACTTACAATTTCTGATCATGTATTTAAGGGAATTGAAACAACACCTGATGAAAGACAAAAAAGTTTCACCGACATGATGGAAGTTGCTCTTGAATTAATAAAATAATGATAAAAAATCTATTAGATTACTATGTTATTCTAATAGATTTTTTATTTTATAATAATTATATTTGTTCTTGCAAATAATACTATTAAACAGATTTTACTTTATAAAAAATAAAATAAAAATAAATATGAAAAAGACTATTCACAAAATTGGAAAAATAGTATATCATATAAATATAATTAACATATCGGAAAAGTAGGAAATAGGAGGAAGAAGATATGAAGATAGCAAAAAGTTTAGTTGAATTAATAGGAAATACTCCATTATTAGAACTGCAAAACTATAGTAAAGAAAAGGGTGTTATAGGAAATTTAATAGTAAAACTTGAATATTTTAATCCAGGTGGCAGTGTTAAAGATAGAATTGCTATTGCAATGATAGAAGATGCGGAGAAAAAAGGATTAATTAATAAGGATACTGTAATAATTGAGCCAACAAGTGGAAATACAGGTATTGGATTAGCTTGGGTTGGGGCATCAAAAGGATATAAAGTAATATTAACTATGCCTGATACAATGAGTTTAGAAAGAAGAAATCTTTTAAAAGCTTTGGGTGCTGAATTAGTATTAACACCAGGAGCTAATGGTATGAAGGGTGCAATAGCAAAAGCAATTGAATTAAAAGAACAATATGGAAATGCTATTATCCCTCAACAATTTGAAAATTCATCAAATCCAGAAATTCATAGAAAAACTACAGCGGAAGAAATTTATAGAGATACTGATGGAAAGGTTGATATTTTTGTTGCAGGTGTAGGTACTGGTGGAACTGTAACAGGGGTAGGGGAAGTATTAAAATCAAGAAATCCAGACGTAAAGATAGTTGCAGTAGAACCTACTGATTCCCCAGTAATTTCAACAGGAAAAGCAGGTCCGCATAAAATTCAAGGAATAGGTGCAGGTTTTATACCTAAGAACTTAAATGTAGATATATTAGATGAAATTATAACTGTAAAAAATGAAGAAGCTTTCCAAGCATCAAAAGATTTAGCGAGAACTGAAGGTTTATTAGTTGGTATTTCTGCAGGAGCTGCAATTCATGCGGCAACAATTCTGGCGAAAAGGGAAGAAAATAAAGATAAAAATATAGTGGTTGTTTTACCAGATACTGGGGAAAGATATTTATCAACTGACTTATTTAAATAAATTTTATGAAAGTCATTGCTATTTTAAGCGATGACTTTTATCATATAATTATAGAATATATTAGAAAAAGGTGATTAAGTGAAAATTTCTACAAAAGGAAGGTATGGATTAAGAGCCTTAATGGATATGGCTATAAATGCAGAAAAAGAATGTATTACAATAAAAACAATTTCTGAAAGACAAAATATATCGGAAAGATATTTAGAACAAATATTTTCTTTACTTCGTAAGGGTGGAATAATCGTAGGGCGTAAAGGGGCTCAAGGAGGTTATAATTTAGTAAAGAAACAAAGTGAAATTACAATTGGTGAAATACTCAAGGTTCTTGAAGGTGAGAATATTTTTATAGATGTAAATAGCAATGAAGAAAATGAATTAGAAGACTTTATGAATAAAAATTTATGGAACAATATTAACAATTTGATTGAGGATTACCTTGAAACAATTACCCTAGAGGATTTAGTAAAAGATTATAATAAATCAACAGAAAATATAATTTACTATATTTAGAATGAGTAGCATTTGCTGCTCTTTTTTGTAGCTTAATAAAGTTGGCCTGAGATAGTTAATAAATAAGAGTAAGATATAAAAAGTAAGAAGAAATTAGTGATAAGGTAAGAAGTATAAGGTAAAAGTATGAAAGAAATGAGGTTAACTGAATAATACAGTTCCCTATAGAGAATTTACTTTTACCTTTTACTATTTATAAACTAGTGGCCTTAAATTCTTCTAAAGCTTTTGATAATTGATCAGGACAAGAGGTTCCTTTTCCTTTACAATCAATTCCTTTTAGTTTAGATATAGCATCATCTATTTTCATTCCTTTAACTAAAGCTGAAATTCCAAAAAGGTTTCCTGCACAGCCTCTTATAAATTCAACATTTTTTATCATATTACTTTCTACTTCTAGATGAATTTCTGTGGAACAAACTCCTTTAGTTTTATAAACAAACATATTATACCTCCTATTATATGTATTAAATAATACAATCTATATTATATATTTTTAACTAAAATAAATGAAGAAAAAAATGTGGAAATATGAAGCAAAAGAAAGGAAGTTGTCCCATTAATACATTTTATTCATATATTATAATATGGATTTTAACTCTTGTATGAAATTTATTACTTTAGGAGATCAAAGGAGGTGCTCTATGAACTATTTAATTGTTTGTAATACTGGTAGTGATACTATCAGCAAGATTTCTCTTGAGGATTATAGTGTGAAAGATATAGCTTTAGGATATTTTCAAGGACCATATGGGCCAAGTGGTATTTTTCTTGAAAATAATCTGTTATATACAGCGAATAGCTATTGTAACACTGTGTCTGTAATAAATTTAAATAGTTTTAAAGAAGAGAGCAGCCTCTATGTTGGTGCTCATCCTAATGATTTAATTAAGTATGATAATTATCTATATATAGCTTGTTCAGAATCAAATGTTGTTGCTGTTTATGATTTAAATGAAAATAGGATAATCTTAGATATTGCAATTAATTGTTGGCCTCATAATATGGAGATGCTAAAGGATAAAAAGATTATTTTTGTATCTAATTTTCTTAGTAATAATGTGTCAGTGATTGATATAGAAACAAACAAGGTTGTTGGAGATATAAATACCTTTGAATATCCAACAAAAATAAAGATATCTAAGGATAACAAATATTTGTATGTATGTGAAAGTTATATGGGAAATAGTTTAGGTGGTTATATAGAGATATTTGATTTAAAAAACTACAAAGCTGTTACTAAAATAAAAGTTGGAAAAGAACCTATGGATATTATTGAAGATTTAGAAGAATTATATGTTTGTAATTTTGGAGAGGGTACTGTAAGTGTAATTGACAGTAATTCCTTTAAGGAGGTCAAAAAAATATATATAGGTGGAATGCCGAAGGCTATAATTAAAGAAAAAGAATCAATTTGTGTATCTGATTATTTAAATGGAAGAATTATTATCTTAAGTCTTACTGAAGGTAATAGAAAAGTCATAACAGTAGGAAAAGAACCTAATGCTATGACTTTATATTAGTCTTCTTCATTAAATAATAAATTCATAATATTATTATAGATATCTGTAGGATTTTCTTTCCACTTACTAGTAAGTGAAGAAGCTTGCTTTTTACTTGGAACAGTTACTTTTAATGAAAGAAGTAAGTTTTCATTTTCTAATGCTTGTAAATCAATTAAATAAGTTCCATCATTATTTAAGGTATAAGTACCGTTTATAGTTAGTTCTTTTTTAATAGAATCTTCCATTGAAAGAAGATAATCATCGATTATCTTCTTTTTTAATGGAGTAATTCTATCAGCAAAAAATGTAAGAGCGTTTACTCCGTTATCTGTTATATAAATTAAATTTTTATCATTAACTTTATCATACCTTAGAAATTTAGATGTTATAAGTTCGCTAATGTATTGTTGAAGTGTAAAATAATTTATAAAATTATTTTCAAGTATTATTTCAGTTAACTGAGCATTAGTAATTGGATATTTTATATTTTTTATAACATATAAGACTAACAGTTTATTTTCTGCTAATTCAGCTGAACTTTCGTACATTTTAAACCTCCATTTTAGAAAGTATAATTTAATTATATCATAAATTTTACTAAGTTAATAATATTGTCATTAATATTATTAAAGAAGAATATAGATTAAAGAAGAATAATTTGGAGGATAATTATTTGAAAAGGAGATATAAAGTATTCATTGATATTCTAATGTTGTTTTTAGTAATTGAAATATCAATAATTTTTAATAATAATGTCAAATTTACAAATCTTGAAGTATCTAAATCAGTACCAATATATAGGGTGAAAAGAGATGACAAAGCTGTTTCAATAACTTTTGATATAAATTGGGCGGAGAAAGATGAAATTTATAACATATTAGATATACTCGATAAATATAATGTAAAGGCAACCTTTTTTATTATGGGGGGCTGGGTAAATTATAATGAAGAAAATAAAGAAAAACTGATAAAAATAAAGGAAGGAGGGCATGAAATAGGAAACCATAGTTATAAGCATCCAATGTTTTCACGACTAGACGAAAATAGGATGAAAGAGGAACTAGAAAAGACAAATATAGCAATTGAAAAAGTAATTGGTGTAAAACCAAACCTATTTAGATTTCCTAGTGGAGATTATAATGAAAGATCGGTGAATTATATTAATAGCATGGGATATAAATGTATTCAATGGGATGTTGATTCTGTTGATTGGAAGGAATTAGGTGCTGATATCGAGTATAATAGGGTCATGAAGGGTGTAAAAAGTGGTTCAATTATTCTTTTTCATAACGATGCAAAATATACTCCAGGTAATTTAGAGAGAATAATAAAGGAGTTAGTAGATAAAGGTTATACTTTTGTTACTGTTGGTGAATTGATTTATAAAGATAATTACTATATAGACGTAAATGGTGAGCAAATAAAAAGTAATTAAAATATTGAAAAATGATGTTGTGTTGTATTATAATGGAAATATATCCTAAAGATTTAAAATTATCATTAAAATTACTAAGGGAGAGAGGGGTTAGTTTATGGATAACTTAATGTTAAATAATAAGATATATTTAGAGGGGAAAATAGTATCTGAATTAGAATTTAGCCATGAAATGTATGGGGAAGGATTTTATACATTTTTTTTAGAGGTAATGAGACTTAGTGACTCTGTAGATGTTTTAAATGTAACTGTATCAGAAAGATTAATTGCTAATATGGATATGTCTATTGGTAAAGAGATAATAATTGATGGTCAACTTAGATCCTATAATAAGTTTGTAGATGGTGCTAATAAATTAATTTTAACTGTATTTGCTAGAAACATAGAAGCATGTATTGAAAAAAGTAAAAATCCAAATGAAATTTTCTTAGATGGTTATATTTGTAAAGAACCTGTTTATAGAACAACACCATTTGGTAGAGAAATTGCTGATGTCTTACTAGCTGTAAATAGAGCTTATAATAAGTCAGACTATATTCCTACTATTGCATGGGGAAGAAACTCTAGATTTTGCAAAACTTTACAAGTAGGAGATAATATAAGGGTTTGGGGAAGACTACAAAGCAGAGAATATCAAAAAAAGATAAGTGAGACTGAAGTAATTAAGAAAGTAGCTTATGAAGTATCAGTTTCAAAGATGGAGAAAGTTCAAAATAATAAATTAGATGAAAATAATGATATAAATAAAGAAGATGTAATGTAAATAGGATATAATAAATTTTTAGTATTTAATATTATTATTTTTAAATGAAGAGGCTGTCTATTACAGCCTTTTTTATATATATTTTTAATATTATGTGTATTTATCAAAATGCAGTTAAATATCTTATAAGTTATAAGATATATCAAGTTTTAATAAAAAAATGAGCTTCGGAATAATTTATATATTTCTAATGAATAATTTAAAAAAAAGAAGGAAATATAATCTTAGATAGTAAATGATATATAGTTAAATTAGTATTATTGGAATTATATGTAAAAAGATTAAAGTTTAATAATTTAATAAATGAAATAAAGAATTTTGTAAATAATAAAATGAAATTTAAAAGTGAAAAACTTGCAAAAAACTAGAAAAAATGCCTGTGTAAATGTTTACGTTATTTGTTTTGAAAATTTTTCAAACTTAAATTATTAAAGAAAAAAATTGCGATTTTATCAAAATATTAAATATAAATTTAAAATATTAATTGACAAATTTTAATAATATAATATAATTAATAATATCTACAATTTGGAATGTGTGTAGAACAATGAATGGGGGTTTATACAAATGGTAAAGTATATAGGTAAAAGACTCTTAACAAGTATAATTACTATTTGGGCGGTTATAACAATAGTATTTTTCTTGGTAAGAATGATGCCTGGTGGACCTTTTGATGGAGAAAAAATAACTCCAGAAATGAAGGCGCAATTAAACGAAAAATATGGATTAGACAAGCCTGTAGGAGAACAATATAAACTTTATATAAAGAATTTATTAAAGGGTGACTTTGGTAAATCAATGAAATATAAAGGTAGAGATGTAGTAACAACTATAGAAAAAAGTCTTCCAAATTCGGCTAAAGTAGGTGCAGTAGCAATATTATTCTCTGTAGCAGTTGGAGTTATGCTTGGAGTAGTTGCTGCATTAAATGCTGACAGATGGCCAGATAGAGTTTGCACAGTTATATCAACATTAGGGATTACAATACCGAGTTTTGTAATGGGAACATTTTTAATTTATATTTTTACAGTTAAATTAAAAATATTACCAGCTACAGGGCTAAGTAAGCCGAAAAATTATATTATGCCTGTAATTGCACTATCAGGAAGCTCAATGGCTTCTATAACAAGATTAACTAGAGGAAAATTAGTAGATGTTTTAAAATCAGATTATATTAGAACTGCAAAAGCAAAAGGACTAAGTGCAAATACTGTAATATTTAAACACGCTTTAAGAAATTCATTAATACCTGTAATCACTTATTTAGGACCACTTATAGCGGGAGTGTTAACAGGATCTTTTGTAGTGGAAAAAATATTTGCAATACCAGGTCTTGGTAATGAATTTACTTTAACTATTACTAACAGAGACTATACATCATTATTAGGAGTACTTGCATTTTATTGTACGCTTATAGTTGTATGTAACTTACTTGTTGATATCGTATATGTTCTTATAGATCCAAGAATTAAATTAGATAATTAGGGGGGTAAAGAAATGGACAATTTAAAAAATTTAAACATAAATAAAGAACTATTTACTCCTTTAAAAGATGAGGAAAAGGAATTTGAACAAATAGTTAGACCAAGTATTGGATATTGGGCTGATGCTTGGAGAAGATTAAAAAGAAATAAATTAGCAATATTTTCATTAGGTTTAATTATAATAATTATGCTATTTGCTTTTTTTGGACCTTTACTTTTTGAAAAAATAAAAGGATATACTTATTATGATACAAATTTACAAGCAACAGACTTAAGACCAAGTGCTGAACATTGGTTTGGTACTGACAACTTAGGAAGAGATTTGTTTGTAAGAGTAATGTATGGCGCTAGATATTCTTTGATTATAGCAATTGCAGCTGCAGCTATTAATTTAGTAATAGGTGTTTTATATGGTGGAATTGCTGGTTTCTTTGGTGGTCAAGTTGATAATATAATGATGAGAATAGTTGATGTATTATATTCTATACCAACTCAAATATATGTTATTATTTTAATGGCCTCCTTAAAAAAAGAAGGTTCAACAGGTCTTGTAACTATTATATTAGCTATGGCTATATCATATTGGGTAGGTATGGCTAGAATAGTTAGAGGAGATATTCTTCAATTAAAACAACAAGAGTTTGTTCTAGCAGCTAAGGCGCTAGGTGCATCAAATACAAGAATTTTATTTAAACATTTAATACCTAACTCAATGGGATCAATTTTAGTTACATTAACATTATTTATACCTTCAGCTATATTTACTGAAGCTTTCCTAAGTTTTATAGGTTTAGGAATAAATGCTCCATTAGCTTCTCTTGGAACGTTGGCTAATGATGCTAGTGGACTATTGTCAACAGCAGCATATCAGCTGCTATTCCCTGCAGGTATGATATGCTTAATTATATTAGCATTTAACTTGTTTGGTGATGGATTAACAGAAGCTTTAGACCCAAAGAATAAAAAATAGGAGGAGAAACAATTGAGTAAATTATTAGAAGTAAAGAATCTAAAGACCTCCTTTAAAACACATATTGGTGATGTACAATCAGTAAGAGGGGTTTCTTTCTACTTAAATAAGGGAGAGGCTTTAGGTATAGTTGGAGAGTCTGGATGTGGAAAATCAGTTACAATGATGTCTATAATGAGATTATTACCAGATAATGCTGTTATAGAGGCTGATAGTATCCAATTTGACAATAAAGAAATTTCAAACTTAAAAGAAAAAGAAATGCAGACTTTAAGAGGAAATGAGATGGCAATGATTTTTCAAGATCCTATGACATCTCTAAACCCATTATATACTATTGGGGAACAATTAACTGAGCATTTAATTAAACATAAAAAAATATCCAAAAAAGAAGCTGAAGAAAAGGCTATAGAAATGCTTAAGTTAGTAGGTATTCCTAGTCCTGAAAAAAGATTAAAGCAATATCCACATGAATTTTCAGGTGGAATGAGACAAAGAGTTATGATTGCAATGAGCTTAATTTGCAATCCAAAATTGATTATTGCTGATGAACCTACTACAGCTTTGGATGTTACAATTCAAGCACAAATTTTAGATTTAATGAAGGACTTAAAGAATAAATTAGATACTTCAATAATTTTAATTACACATGACCTTGGTGTTGTTGCAGACTTATGTACAAGAATAAATGTAATGTATGGTGGAATAATAGTAGAGGAAGGAACTGATGAAGATATATTCTATAATCCAAAACACCCATATACATGGGGACTATTAAATAGCGTTCCTAATCCTAAAAGTGATAAAAAAGAAAAACTAAAACCAATTGAAGGGCAACCACCAGATTTATTAAAGCCACCAGTAGGATGTCCTTTTGCAGCAAGATGTAAATATGCAATGAAGGTTTGTGTTGATCATCTTCCACCTTTATTTGAAATATCTAAAGGACACAAGGCTGCTTGTTGGTTAAATCATGAATACGCACCAAAAGTTGAAGCGCCAATAAAGGGAGGGGAAGAATAATGGAAAAGAAAAATGATATTATTTTAGAAGTTAAAAATCTTTGTAAATACTTCCCTGCAAATAAAGGTTTATTTACTAAAAAAAGTTTTGTAAAAGCAGTAGATAATGTTTCTTTTACAATAAAAAGAGGTGAAACCTTAGGATTAGTTGGAGAATCTGGTTGTGGTAAAACTACAACTGGAAGAACTATATTAAAATTATATGAACCAACTTCTGGTCAAATCATTTTTAATGGTGAAGATATAACAAAATATAGTGAAAAGAAAATGGTATCTTTAAGAAAGAATATGCAAATGATATTCCAAGATCCATATGCTTCACTAAATCCAAGAATGACTGTTGGGGACATTATCGGAGAAGCAATAGATATTCATGGTCTTTATAAAGGTGATGAGAGAAATAAAAGAATAATGTACTTATTAGAAAGAGTAGGATTAAATAGTAGTCATATAAGTAGATATCCTCATGAGTTTTCAGGAGGACAAAGGCAAAGAATTGGTATTGCAAGAGCTCTTGCAGTACAACCTGATTTTATAGTTTGTGATGAACCAATATCTGCACTTGATGTTTCGATTCAAGCACAGGTAATTAATATGTTAGAGGAACTTCAAGAAGAATTTGGTTTAACATATCTATTTATTGCACACGATTTATCAATGGTTAAGCATATTTCAACACATATTGGGGTAATGTATTTGGGTCAAATGGTTGAAAAAGGACCAGCTGATGATGTTTATTTAAAACCTAAACATCCATATACACAAGCATTACTTTCAGCAGTACCAATAGCAGATCCTAAGGTTGCAAAAAACAACAAAAGAATTATATTAGAAGGAGATATACCTTCACCAATAGATCCAGCACCAGGATGTAGATTTAAAGGTAGATGTAGATATGCAAAACCAATTTGCGGCGAAGTTGATCCAGAACTTAGAGAAGTTGAGCCGGGTCACTTTGTGGCATGTCATTTATTTAATAAATAAGCTATCGATTGCATGAGCAATTTAGATATAAAAAAATAATAAGGGGGAAAAATTATGAAAAAGAACAAGTTAAAAAGAATTTGTGCTTTAGCACTAACACTTGCACTTGGAATGTCAGTATTTGCTGGTTGCGGCTCTAAAGAAGATGCAACAGAAAACAAGACATTAATTTACAACTTAGGGGAAGATCCTGAAACAATCGACCCTACATTAAATACTTCAGTTGGAGGTTCAACAATAATTTCTAATGCTTTTGAAGGGTTATTAAGACTTGATGAGCATGAAAAAGCAATACCTGGTGTTGCTGAAGAATTTGAAGTATCTGATGACCAATTAGTTTATACTTTTAAATTAAGAAAAGATGCTAAATGGTCAGATGGAGAACCTGTAACAGCTGAAAATTTTAAATATTCTTGGGTTAGAGCATTAGATCCAGCTACAGCTTCAGAATATTCTTATCAATTATTCTATATTAAGAATGCTGAAAAATTCAATGCTGGTGAAGTAACTGCTGATGAATTAGGAATTGAAGTAGTGGATGATCATACTTTAGTAGTAACATTAGAAGCACCTACAGCTTATTTCCCAGAATTAATGGCATTCCCAACTTACTTCCCATTAAGAGAAGATATAGTTTCTGCTGATCCAGAAGGTTGGGCTTTAGAACCATCAACTTACGTTACAAATGGTCCTTTCAAACTAGTAGAATGGACAATGAAAGATCAATTAGTATTTGAAAAGAATGAAAACTACTGGAATAAAGATGCTATTAAGCTTGATAAGTTAGTAATGAAGATGGTTACTGATGAAAATACTGCTTATGCTTCTTTAAAATCAGGAGAATTCGATATGATTGATACTGTTCCACCAGCAGAAATTGAAAATGGTAAGAGTGAAGGATTAGTTACAATTTATCCTAACTTAGCAACATATTTCTTAGGAATTAATGTTGGTAAACAAGATACTCTTGATGCAGATGTTAAAAAAGCTTTAAGTGATAAAAGAGTAAGACAAGCGCTTGCTTTAGCTATCGATAGAAAAGCTATAGTAGAAAATGTTACTAAAGCTGGTCAAGTACCTGCACATTCATTTGTACCTAAGGGTATATTAAATGAAAATGGTGAAGACTTTGCTTCAAAAGAATATTATGATGCAAATGTTGTTAATATAGAAAAAGCTAAGCAATTATTAGCTGAAGCAGGATATCCAAATGGAGAAGGTCTTCCAACATTAGAATTCATGTATAATACTGAAGGATCACACAAAGATATAGCTCAAGTTATTCAACAAGATTGGGCTAAGATTGGTGTTAATGTTGAATTAACAAACCAAGAATGGAAAGTATTCTTAAATACAAGACAAGAAGGACAATATGAAATTGCAAGACATGGTTGGTCTGCAGATTATGTTGATCCAATGACATTCTTAGATATGTGGGTAACAGGCGGCGGAAATAATGATTCTGGATTTAGCAATGCTAAATACGATGAATTAATTTCTAAAGCTAAAACAGAATCAGATGCTGCTAAGAGATGGGAATACATGAAACAAGCAGAAGACATCTTAATGGATGAAATGCCAATAATCCCATTATATTACTACACTAAAGTTAAGGGTGCAAAACCAGAAGTTAAGGGAGTTAGAGTTTCTACTCTAGGTCAAGTTTACTTTGATGGTGCTTATATTGAAGCATCTGCTGAATAATTAGATAAAAAGGGGCTGTCGCATTAGCGGGTGAAAAAAACGCTAGCGACAGCTCCTATTTTTCAATAAAAAGAGAAGATTCGAATCTTTGCTGACAAAATAAAATTATTTCTTAAAAAAGGCGCACTTTAATAAGCCTAAGAAAAAAGACTTTTTTAAAATTAATTATGCAGTTTTCTTTATTTCAAATAAATGTTGTCCAGTTCGGCCTGCTTGGATTTTTCTATGAATTTTATTTATATTATGAGCCATTGCAAGCAATGTACTTTCGGCTAAAACATTTCTTTGTCCACGACACATGAACCTTCTAAAATTCATATCTTGTTTAACTTGCGCAAAGGAACCTTCTGCTTGAATACTCCTATTCATTCTTAGCAAGCAACCTTCATCACTAATTATTCTCTCTAAGTCTTCTTTTCTTTGACGATTAAATTTTTTTGAGGTTTCAAATTTTTTAGTTCTTTCTTCTAAAGGTGTTTTGCAATTATTTCCTTTAATGCATTTGCTTTTATATTTACAATCACTACAATCTTCACATGTATAAATTGTTTTTTCACTTTCATATCCTGTTTTTGATTTTCTTAATTTTACGCCTTCCATTTTTAACTTTTTACCATTCTGACATATGAAAATATCATTTTCAGGATTATAATCCATATTTTCTATTTTACCAATATCATTTTTATATTTTCTCGTTTTTGATAATTCGTAGTTAGCAGGTTTAATAAATGCTATTTGATTATTATCTTCAATAAAAGAATAATTTTCTTCACTTTCATATCCAGCATCAGCAACAATTTTTAAGTATTTAAAATTTAAATGTTCCTCCATAGTTTTTAAAAATGGTATTAGAGTCGTTGTGTCTGTGGGCTGAGGCCCTACCGTAAGCCAAGTAATGTATTCTGAATCTACTCCATGTTGTACATTATAAGCAGGTTTAAGTTGTCCATTTTTCATAGCATCTTCCTTCATTCTCATAAATGTAGCATCAGTATCTGTTTTTGAATAGCTATTTCTATCACCGCAAGTGTACACTTTCTGATTATATTCTTTAAATTTTGAAAGATACTCTTCAAGTTTTTCTATAGACTTTTGTAGTGTAGTTTTTCTTTTACCACATCCGTGGACGAATTCTATACCTTCTGATCTCTTCAACTCATAAAGCTTTTTTCTTAGCTTCTTCACATGTTTAATTTCTACTTTATCTTTATAAATTAATTTAATTCCATAAAGTTCTTCAGATTCTTTTACAAGGTCGGCTAATTTAATTAATAACTTTGCCATGTTTTTTGTAACAGCTTTTTTCCAAACAAAAGTATATTTATTTGCACAAGCTTCTATTTTAGTACCATCAATAAATATGTTGTTACCTGATACTTCTCCTATTTTATAAAGAAAATTAGTCATTTCAGCTAAAATCTTTTCAGAACATGGGGCGAAATGTAAACTTCTAAACCTTGCAAATGTTGAGTGATCCGGAGCGGAAGCCCCTTCTAGTAAAAACATAAAATTTATATCTCTACGGCAAGCTAGCTCAATATCACGTGAAGAATAAATTCCATTCATATAAGCGTATAGCATAATTTTCAGCATTTTCATGGGCGATACTTGATTTTCTCTTATTCTAAAATAAGTAGAATATAGCTCAGTCAAATCCATCTCCTCTACAAACTGGCTTAGTAATCGCACAGAATCATTACTTGGAATTATGCAATCAATATCAAAAGGAAGTTTTAGTTGATAAACCTTTTGATTTAAAGTATAATTTTTTCGTAAGATTTTTTTTATAGGCATGAAAAATATTTTACCATAAATCCTAGACTTTTAAAGTCTGGGATTTATTTTTTTCATCAAAAAGGAGCTTCACACTAATTATTTAGTGCGACAGCCCCTTTTTTATTAATTTTATAATTAAATTTTAAGGAGATTGTCCATATTATATAATCCTGCTATATTAATTGAAGCCATAAATTCACAAGCTTTTAGTGCACCTATTGCAAATACTTCACGAGAGATAGCTTTATGTGAAATTTCTATAACTTCTCCTGTGCCTGCAAATATTATTTCATGCTCTCCTACAATAGAGCCTCCTCTTATAGAGTGGATTCCAATTTCCTCTTTAGTTCGTTTCTTAGAGCCGTATCGACCATAAATATAGGAACTTTCCTTAGATAATGAATTTTTAATAGTATTTGCTAGTTGTAGTGCAGTACCGCTAGGAGAATCAACTTTTTGATTATGATGCTTTTCTATAATTTCAATATCAAAGTTTTTATACAAAACTGGAACTATTTTTTTTAATAAGGAATTAATTAAATTTATTCCTAAAGACATATTAGCGGATTTAAAGATAGGGATTAGTTTGCTTTTTTCCTCGATTAGTTCTAAATCCTTTTTATTATATCCAGTTGTACATAATATTATAGGCTTTTTCTTTGCTACACTAAAAGTTAATAAATCTTCAAGGGATTCTGGTCTTGAAAAATCAAGCAAAACATCATATTCAAAGTCTATTTCATTTATAGAGCTAAATATTTTATAGTTATATTTCTTGTTTAAGAACTTATCTACACCAGCAACTATTTCTATATTAGGAAAGTCCTTTGAAAGCTCTGTTACTGTTTTTCCCATTTTTCCGCAACAGCCATTTAATATAACCTTTATCATATCTCTCTCCTTATATTAAATTATAATTTTTTAATGTTTCTTTTAAAGTTTTTAGATTTTCTTCTTCCATTTCTGCTAGAGGAAGTCTTAATTCACCAACATCTTTTCCTATTAAATTTAATGCTGTTTTTACTGGAACGGGATTAGTTTCTATGAATAACTTATTTGCTAATTCTAAAGTTTTTAATTGAAGTTCTAAGGCCATTTCTATATTTTTATTAAGATAGCTGAAAGTCATATCGTGGACAGTTCTTGGAATAATATTTGCTAAAACTGATATTACACCAATACCGCCAAGGGACATTACGGGTATTATTTGATCATCATTTCCAGAATATATATCTATTGCATTACCACATAAAGCTTTCATTTGAGCAACTTGACTTATGTTGCCGCTTGCCTCCTTTATGGCCGATATATTTTTAAATTTTGATAATGTTAGAAGTTGTTTAGGAGTTATATTAACACCAGTTCGAGATGGAACATTATATAAAATAATAGGAGTATCAACTGCATCATTAATAGCTTTAAAATGTTTAATTAATCCCTTGTTTGTAGTTTTATTATAGTAAGGGGTAATGACTAGTAAAGCATCTGCTCCGACTTCTTCTGCATATTGACTCATTTTAATTGAAGCTTTAGTATCATTAGTTCCTGTACCGGCAATTACCGGTATTCTTCTATTAACCACATCAACAGTAAATTTAATAACTTTTTTTCTTTCGTATAAAGACATAGTACTTGCTTCACCCGTAGTACCACATATAACAATTGCATCAGTTTTTTCTTTAATATGCCATTCTAATAATTCTTCAAGCTTTTTATAATTTATGGAACCATTTTTAAAAGGGGTAACTATTGCTACCGCTGAACCCTTAAAAATTGCCATTATTTATCACTCCTTATTAATAATTCAGCTATTTGAACTGCATTTAAAGCAGCGCCTTTTCTAATGTTATCAGCTACAACCCATAGGTTTAATCCGTTTTCTATACTAAAATCTCTTCTTATTCGACCTATATATACATCATCTTTTTCAGAAACCATAAGGGGAGTAGGGTATTTAAGTTCATTAATATTATCAAAAACTTTAATTCCTTTAGTATTCTTGAATAATTGAAAAATATCATTTATTTCAAAGGCCTTTTTTAACTCTATATTTATACTTTCACTATGACATTTTAGTACAGGAACTCTAACACAAGTAGATGTAATCTTTAATTCTGGCTTATGAAGAATTTTCTTTGTTTCATCAATCATTTTCATTTCTTCCTTTGTATATCCGTTATCTAGGAAAATATCTATTTGAGGTATACAATTTCCTGCTATTTCATAAGGAAATTTTTGAGGGGGGAGTCCCATTAGTCCGTTTTCTAAATCTTTAATACCATCCATACCAGCACCAGATACAGCCTGATATGTAGAATATATTATTCTTTTAATGCCATAATTATCCTCTAAAACTTTTAATGGAAGGACTGCCTGAATTGTAGAACAATTAGGATTTGCAATTATACCCTTATGCCATTTTATATCTTCAGGATTTACTTCTGGAACAACTAAGGGAACATTTTTATCCATTCTATAGGCACTTGAGTTATCAACAACAGTTGACCCAATTGATACAAAAATTTTTGCAAATTTTAAACTTATAGTTGCTCCAGCAGAAAATAGAGCTAAATCAATTTTTTTATTTATTATATTATCTCTTTTTGTTTCTTCTACCAAGATTTCTTTGTTTTTAAATTTTAACTTGGACCCAGCAGATTTTTTTGAAGCAAAAAGATATAAGTTTTTTATTGGAAAATTTCTTTTTTCTAGGATATCTAAAAATTTTCTCCCAACATTGCCTGTAGCTCCAACAATTGCTACATTATACATTGTTTTATGCCTCCTTTGATAGATTCTGATAAATTTCCATCGGGAAAATATCTAATATATTATATAAAGCTTAAGTAAATATAGTGAAAGCAAATTAAAGTATAGAAAATATAAATTTGGAAAAGATATTAATATCAAATCGATAGGGGGTATTAAAATGAGTAAAACACCATTGAAAAAAATAATAAAGTCAAAAATAAAGTCAAAAAAGGAATTATCACCAGAAGAATTACTTAGAGAAAAGCTTAAATATGAAATAGCTGAAGAATTAGGTTTAAAAGATAAGGTAGACCAATATGGATGGGGTGGTTTGACTTCCGAAGAAACAGGAAGAATTGGAGGGATTATGACTAAGAGAAAAAGAGAACTTAAAATACCTACAAATGATGAGATTTTAGGAAGAAAGTAACAATAATATTAATATTATTGTTAGATACATTGACTAAAATTCAATTTACATTTAATATAGTCTTTGGAAAACTCTATAAAGGGGGAGTGGAAGGTTGTCTTATGGAGAGTTCTCTAAAATTTATGATAAATTAATTAATGAAGATATTAATTATAAAGAAATTTGTAATAGAATAATCGAAATATGCAAGAAAGAAAATATAGACTTTAATTCATATTTAGATGTAGCTTGTGGAACAGGAAATGCAACTGTTCAATTAGCAAAAAAATTTAAGGAGTCTTTTGCTGTTGACTTATCAGAAGATATGTTAACTGAAGCCTTCTCAAAATTTCAGGAAGAAAATATTGATTGTAAGTTAATTTGTCAAAATATGAGTGAACTTAATTTAAATAGAAAATTTGATTTAATAACTTCAGTATTAGATGCAACAAATTATATATTAGAAGATAATGATTTTTTCGATTATCTAAAAAGTGTAAAAGATCACTTAAAGGACAATGGTATATTTATTTTTGATATTAATTCTTATTATAAACTTTCAAAGATTTTAGGAAATAATATTTATACCTATGATGAAGACGATGTCTTCTATGTCTGGGAAAATGAATTTGAAGATGATATTGTAAGTATGTATTTAACCTTTTTTGTGAAAAATGATAATGCGTATGAAAGATTTGATGAAAATCATTTTGAAAGAGCTTATAAGGAAGAATTTATTGAAAAAGCATTAAAGGATATTGGGTTTAAAATTGTTGGAAAATATGAGGATTATACTAAAGAGAGGGTAAAAGAAAAATCAGAACGTATAGTCTATGTAGTAAAAGTAGAATAGTTGGAGGTATAAGATGGATAAAATAATAAAAGCGACAGCAAAAGATGGAATGGTAAGAATAATTGCTGGACAAACAAGAGAGTTAGTTAATGAAGGAATAACATTACATAACTGTTCACCTGTAGCGGCTGCAGCATTAGGTAGAATGTTAACTGCAGGAGCTCTTATGGGGTCAACCTTGAAAGGTAAAAATGAAGTTTTAACATTAAAAATAGATGGAAATGGAGAAGCTAAGGGTATTACAGTAACTGCTCATGAAGGTGGAAAAGTAAAAGGATTAGTTGGAAATCCATACAGTGATAGACCTCTAAACTCAATAGGAAAATTAGATGTAGGAGGTTTTATTGGTAAGGATGGTGATTTTATAGTTATTAAAGACTTAGGTTTAAGAGAGCCTTACATTGGAAGAGTTCCAATATATACTGGAGAAATAGCAGAAGATTTAGCTTATTATTTTACGGTATCAGAACAAACACCATCTGCGGTTGCTTTAGGAGTATTAGTAGATAAGGATCTTTCAATAAAAACATCAGGTGGATTTATAATTCAAATGATGCCAGATGCAGATGAATTATTATCAGATTTAATTACATATAGATTACAAGAAATTCCTTCTATTACAGAAATGTTACTTCAATATGGGGATATTACTAAAGTAATTGAATTTATTTTTGAGGGAATGGATTTAAAAATATTAGAAGAAATTACTCCTGAATATAAGTGTAATTGCTCTAGAGAAAGAGTAGAAAAAGCACTAATTTCTATAGGAAAAAAAGAGTTAAGTGAAATTTATGAAGAAGGTAAGGAAGAAGAAATAAAATGTGATTTCTGTAATGCAATTTACAGATTTAATAAAGAAGATATCGGTGAATTGTTAAAACAAGCAAAATAGAGTGGTTTGTAGTGAGAAATTAAGAAACTGTTATATTTAAAATTCCACACTTAGTAATAAGCACTAAAAAACTGACTGTTATAAAAAATTTATAACAGTCAGTTTTTTTATAAAGGCGCCACCCGGATTTGAACCGGGGCTAAAGGTTTTGCAGACCTCTGCCTTACCACTTGGCTATAGCGCCATAAGTATTAATAAATTTATAATTATTATATGTTATTTCTTAATTTTAATGCTAAGAAAAATAAATTTTATATTAAGTACAAATAATAAATTTGGAGGTGATGATATGAATAATAATGTTTTTATTAATATAGAAGAAATCCTTTTAAAAGAAAAGAAGCCATCCCTGGAGTTAGAAAAAATTATAGAAGGGAAAGAATTTAAAGCATCTGATTTTAAGATAATAGTTAAATTAAGAGATATACCTCAAGAGAAGAAATATCATCCTGAAGGAAATGTATGGAATCATACAAAAATGGTTGTTGATATAGCTTCAATAATAAAGGAATTTTCTGAAGATATTAGAAGCTTTATGTGGGCAGCTTTATTACATGACATTGGGAAAATACCAACAACAAAATTTATTCGTGGAAGATATAGATCCTATGATCATGATAGAGAAGGAGCTAAAATGGCTTATAATTTAATGAGTAAATATGTAGATAATAAATTAGCAGAAGATGTAAAAATATTAGTTAGATATCACATGCATCATATATATATAGGTAAAAATATGAAATTTGCTGATTATAAAGGCTTAATAGAAAGTAATAAAATAAATGATATCATATTATTATTTATAGCAGATAAATTAGGTAGGGGAAATCAAAATTATAAGGAGTTTGAAGAAAATATTAAAGAAATTCTTGTTATATTAGATAAAATAGAGTGCAAATCTAATATGAAGTATGATGATATTAAAAAGAAAATAAGTCAAATAACGAAGATTATATTAAAAGAATAGTGACTATTAATTTAAAAAAGGTGCTGTTTAAAATGCACCTTTTTATATTTATATATAATTTAAAGCAATGAGATTGCTTATAAGAAACATTTATAGCCTAAAAACGTATTATATTAAGGGCTATAAAACCATTAAACTTCCTCTATCTATCAATTTTCCCTTAGATAGATATATGGGTTTAACATTATATTTAGCTAAGAAGTTTTTAATTTCTTTCCCATATAAATAATTATCAAGACTGCCGAAAAATGCTATTATATTTTTATTTATTAGCCCACCTGTACCACCAATAAAGCCATAATTTAGTCCTTCTAAAATAATATCTCCTGGGGGAAGAAGTAAAATATCAAAATTCTCTTTAATAAGGCTATTATAAATCGATTTATCGCTAGTTATTATGGCTTTATCTGCAACTATTAATGAAGAACATTTTGTATAACCTTGTTTAACATTAATTAATATCTTGCTTTTTTGTGTGCTTAATAAATTAGGATCGGTGAATTTTAGATTATGAACAAAATAATTATTTAATATTAATGAATTTAAACTAATATTGCTTGGATAATTATAACCTAAGGAATTTTTACTTTCAATAAATGAAATATTGTTCTTAATAAGTAGATTTTTAAAAGTTTCAGGCATTTCCTTTTGTATTATTATCTTTTTTTTATTTTTGTCTAATATGTTTACTTGTATATCAACATGACCATTTATTGCTTCATATAAATTATCACAAGGTGGAATTTCAATTAAGGAAAGATTGAGGGATTTTAGTGATTTTCTTTCTTCCTCATTAGTTCTATAATCAATAAAGCAAATCATATATATTTCTCCTTATTATATATTTTAATCTTATTATACATAAAAATTAAATTTATCACTTCAAGAAATTTGTATATAGTTATAATTTTTAAACATACTATTATTAGAAAGGGAGTGAAATCCGTGCTTGTACAAAAACTTGTATATGATACTGACATTAATTTTATAAGTGAGATTTATGAACTAAGGATCATTCTTAAAAAGAAAGATATAAATATTGGAATAGTAGAAAGTGTGGAACAAGATAATCATATTGTAAAATTGCTTTGTGATGATGATTGTTATAATGAAAAGATAAAAGATATAATAGATTTATATATGAGTAATGTTTTATATAAAATTGTGATAAAAGAATATAAAAATCGTGAGATGTTTGATTATATAACAGAAAATTATTTCTTTTTAAAACAAGATGAGATAATTGAAGTAGAAGAAAAAATAATGAAAATTTTATTGCTAGAGAGTTTTACAGAGACAGAAAATTATGTTTATTATATGAATAAGATAAATAATATAATAGAGAAAATAAAAGAATTTTTAGAGGAAAATTCAGAAATTAATATAAATGGTTTCATAAGATTTAGAATGAAGGAACTAAAGAGTAATATAGAAAGAGTTATTGATAAAGTTATTGAAAACTATATGGTAGAGAAAGAATATAAAGAATTTGTAAAGCTTCTTAAATATTTTGTTGATATACAAGAAAGTAAAATTGAAGAAATAGATATATTTATTAATGAGGGGGGAAAATATATAATAAAAAATAAAGCAGGCAAGGATATCTTTAATGAGTTTATGAAAGAAATTGCAGATACAGAAATTGATACAGAAGCTAAAATGGAAGATATAATAATTAGTGGATTAATCACTAACGCTCCTAGGAAAGTTAAGATATATGGAAAAGATAATTGTATGAATAAGGAATTTTTGGAAACTATAATAAATGTTTTTGAAGATAGGGTAGAGCTTGGTTAATAACTATTTAAAATAAAAATAAATAAAGGTTGACAAGTAATTTAGCTAATAATATAATACTATATGTTAAGAGGAAACAAAGTCGTTTCTCACCTTACGGCCTAGCTTAGTAAGGTTATGTATTCTGAACTTAATTTTATTAGCTAAAATTAAGAGTTTGGATATTGTGAGGACGGCAATTTGCTGTCTTTTTTTATTGTGTTTATTACGACAGCATAAAATTACTTATAAAATAGTAAGATTATTTAATATATTCATTATTGAGAGGAGGGCTTTAAAATGCCAAAAATGAAAACTCATAAAGGTGCAGCAAAAAGATTTAAGAAAACAGGTACTGGAAAATTAAAAAGAGCAAAAGCTTTTAAAAGTCATATCTTAACAAAGAAAAGTGCTAAGAGAAAGAGAAACTTAAGAAAAACTGCTTACGTTTCAACAACTCAAGAAAAAGCAATGAAGAAACTATTACCATACTTATAAAAATAGGAGGTTTGAAACATGGCAAGAGTAAAAAGAGCGGTAAATGCACGTAAAAATCATAAAAAAGTATTAAAGCTTGCAAAAGGTTATTATGGTGGAAAGAGCAGATTATTTAAAACTGCTAATGAAACAGTTATTAGAGCATTAAGAAATGCTTACGTAGGAAGAAGATTAAAGAAGAGAGATTTTAGAAGACTATGGATTGCAAGAATTAATGCTGCTTCAAGAATGAATGGATTATCTTATTCAAAATTTATAAATGGAATTAAGTTAGCTGGAATTGATATGAACAGAAAAATGTTATCTGAAATAGCTATTAATGATCCAAAGGCTTTTGCTGATTTAGTAGAAGTAGCAAAGGCTCAATTGAATAAATAAATTTAAGCGACCCAAGGGTCGCATTTTTTATATTCTAATATTGTAATTAAAATTGTAAATAATAAAATAGAAAATTTAATTTTATTTTGAGGTGTTATATGAAATTTAATAAATATAACCAAAAAAATTTAAATCTAGTTCAAATATTATCAATTGGTTTTATTTTAATTATACTTATTGGAGGATTATTATTATGGCTTCCTATATCATCTAGTCAAAATAATTATACAAATTTTATTGATGCAATTTTTACTTCTACCTCAGCAGTATGTGTAACAGGATTAACTACTTTGAATACTTCACAGCATTGGAGTGGATTTGGAAAGGTTATAATAGCATTATTAATAGAGATAGGTTCCTTAGGATTTGCATCATTTTTTGTGATTTTTTCTCAACTACTAGGTAAAAAAATAACTTTAAAAAATAAATTACTTGTTCAAGAATCAATGAATACATTTTCTGTTGAAAATATAGTAGAAGACATAAAAAGTATTTTATTATTTTCTTTTTCTTTACAGCTTTTAGGGGGAATAATTTTAGCAACACAATTAATTCCAGAATATGGAGTTAAACAAGGGCTTTTTAATAGTATTTTTCATTCTATATCAGCTTTTTGTAATTCAGGCATAGATTTATTTGAAAGCAGTCTTATAAACTATAATAAGAATATAGTTATTATTTTTGTTATCTCTTTACTAATATTCATTGGGAGCATTGGATTTCCAGTAATTTTAGAAATATTAAGAAATAAAGATAACAAAAGGCTTTCAATTCATTCAAAATTATCGCTAATAACTACATTAATTCTTATTGTAACTGGTGCATTATTGATATTATTATTTGAATATAATAATGAATTAACCTTAGGAAAAATGGAATTTGAAGAAAAAACATTAAGTTCCTTTTTTTCTTCCATATCACTAAGGACAGCAGGATTTTATAATATTAATTTAATAGATATGACAAACTCAAGTAAGTTTTTAGTTATGATTTTAATGTTTATAGGGGGATCACCAGGCTCAACTGCTGGGGGCTTAAAAACAGTTACAGTATCTATAATATTTTTAACCTTAGTATCAGTAGTAAGAGGAAGAGAAGATACTGAATGTTTTGGAAGAAGATTTACTAGAGATTTAATATATAAAGCTTTTACTATATTTTTTCTAGGAATATCGTTAGTAATTTTATCAACTATAATCTTAGTTTATGCTTATAAAGAGGTAGATTTTTTAAGTATATTTTTTGAGGTAACTGCTGCTTTAAGTACAGCTGGATCTACATTAAATTTAACTCCTGGCCTGGGAAACTTTGGGAAAATTATTATAATGATACTTATGTATATTGGTAGACTAGGACCTTTAACAGTAATATTATCTTTAAGAAAAAATGATAGAAATGAAAAATATAAATATCCAAAAGGAAAAATTTTAATAGGATAGGTGATATAATTAATGTATAGTAAACAATTTGTAGTTATTGGACTTGGAATATTCGGCTCATCTATGGCTAGAACTTTACAATCTCTTGGAAATGACGTTTTAGCAATTGATAAAAATGAAAGCTTGGTTCAGGAAATAGCAGATGAGGTAACTCAAGCAGTTGTATTAGATGCAACTGATGAAAATGCATTAAAATCTATAGGGATAAATAATTTTGATGTAGCAGTAATTACTATTGGAGAGGATATTCAGTCTAGTATTATGGTTACAATATTAGTTAAAGAATTAGGCGTTAAGTATATAATAGCTAAAGCGAAAAATGATCTGCATGGTAAAGTTTTAAGAAAAATAGGTGTAGATAGGGTGGTCCTCCCTGAAAAAGAGTTAGCAGTAAGAGTTGCTCATAATTTAGTGTCTTCAAACATATTAGACTATATAGAATTTTCTTCAGATTACACTATAATGGAAATACAAGTACCAAATAAATGGGTTGGAAAATTAATTAAAGATATAAGATTGAGAACAAAATATGGAATTAATGTTATAGCAATAAAGAGGAGTGAAAAAGTAATAATTTCACCTTTAGGGGAAGAAACTTTATTAAAAAATGATATAATTATATCAATAATTCAATCTGAGGATTTAAATAAGATAGAAAAACTAATTTCAAAATAAAGAGGTGTAAAGTATTGATTTACATAGAAAGCAAGGATAATAAGCTATATAAAACAATAAAGAAACTTAAAGAGAAAAAATATAGAATTAAAGAAGGAAAGTTTATTTTAGAAGGGTTTCGTATTATAGAAGAGGCAGTTAAAGCTAAAATAGATATAGAATATATTATTATTACTGAAGATAATTTAAGTAATTTGAAGGAAGCAGAGTATTTGAGGGACAGAAGTGAAGACAAAATCATTCTGATTTCAGAAAATTTATTTATTAGTTTATCTTCGACTGAAAATCCTCAGGGTATCTTAGCAATAGCAAAATTTAAAAATATAGAAGAAAATCTAAATGGTGATTTTTATGTAGTTTGTGATAAGGTTCAAGATCCTGGTAATTTAGGTACAATTATAAGAACAGCTCATGCTGCTGGAGTGGATGGGATTATATTAACGAAGGGAACTGTAGACATTTATAATGAAAAAACAATAAGATCTACAATGGGATCAATATTTTATATACCAATTTATTATGATGATTCTAAATTTACAATAATTAAAAAATTAAAAGATAAAGGGGTAGCATTAGTAACTACATCTTTACAGGAATCAAAAAACTTTTTTAATGAAAATTTAAAAGGTAAGGTTATGCTGGCTGTCGGTAATGAAGGTAATGGTATAAGTGAGGAACTTTTTAATCTAGCCGATAAAAAGGTTAAGATTCCTATGCCTGGAGGAGCTGAGTCACTAAATGTTGCAGTTGCATCAGCAATAATTTTATTTGAAAAAGTAAGACAAAATTTAATGTAAAAGCAATTAGTATATTTATAGTAAAAATAGAAGATTTCACTTGAAATTATAAAAGCTAAACTATATAATATATAATAAATTAAATATGTAAAAACTGTGAATGAGGAAAGTAAATATAATAACTTTTCAGGGAGAATTGGTCGTAGACTGAAAGCCGATTTATTGTATTATTATATTGAAGTTCCCTCAGGAGTTCTAGAAGTGAAATTAAAGTAGTTTCTAGCGGATTTACCGTTATTTGAATTAAGTGGATAATATAGTTTTATATTATCAATTAGGGTGGTAACACGATAACTTCGTCCCTTTGTTGTGGGCGAAGTTTTTTTATTATATAAAAATAAGGAGGAAAATTAATGCAAGAAAAACTAATGGAAATTAAGGAAAATGCATTAAAAAGCTTAGCTGAAGTAAATGATAGTTCAAGCTTAGATGAAATAAGAGTAAAATATTTAGGTAAAAAAGGAGAATTAACTACTATTTTAAGATCTATGGGCAGCTTATCGAAAGAAGAGAGGCCTATAGTTGGTAAGCTAGTAAATGAAATAAAGGCAGAATTAGAAGCTAAAATTGAGGAAGTTGCTAAAGCTATTAAAGCAAAGGAAAAAGAGGCAAAATTAGCTTCTGAAGTTATTGATATTTCACTTCCAGGAAGAAAAAAGTTAATAGGAAAAAGACATCCTTTAGAATTAACTTTAAAAGCAATGGAAGATATATTTATTTCAATGGGCTTTACAGTTGAAGAAGGACCAGAAGTTGAATTAGATTACTATAATTTCGAAGCTTTAAATATTCCTAAAAATCATCCAGCAAGAAGTGAACAAGACACATTTTATATTAATGATGATATAGTTCTTAGAACTCAAACATCTCCAGTACAAATTAGAGTTATGGAAAATCAAAAACCTCCAATTAAGATGATTGCACCAGGTAAGGTATATAGATCAGATTCTGTAGATGCGACTCATTCACCTATATTCTATCAAATGGAAGGTTTAGTTATTGATAAAGGAGTTACCTTTGCAGATTTAAAAGGGACACTAGAATTATTTGCTAAAAAGATGTTTGGTGATAGTGTTAAAACAAAATTTAGACCACATCACTTCCCATTTACTGAGCCTTCAGCTGAAATGGATGCAACATGCTTTGTTTGTGGTGGTAAGGGATGTAAGGTTTGTAAAAATAGCGGATGGATTGAGCTATTAGGTTGCGGTATGGTTCATCCAAATGTTTTAAGAAACTGCGGAATAGATCCAGAAGTTTATAGCGGTTTTGCTTTTGGATTTGGTGTTGATAGAATGGTTATGTTAAGTTACGGAATTGATGATATTAGACTTTTATATGAAAGCGATATGAGATTCTTAGATCAATTTTAATTAATAGGAGGTAGACAAATGAAAGTACCATATAATTGGCTGAAAGATTACGTTGATATAGATGTAAATCCTAAGGAATTAGGAGATAAACTAACCTTAACAGGATCACAATTAGAGGAAGTAATTACTCAAGGAGATAAAATTAAAAATGTTGTTACAGGTAAGATAGTTGAAATAAAGCAGCATCCAGATGCAGATAAATTAAAAGTCTGCCAAGTGGATATTGGAAAAGAAGAACTAATACAAATAGTTACTGCAGCAACAAATATGAAAGAAAATGATATAGTTCCTGTGGCTCTTCATAAATCAATTTTAGCAGATGGAACAGAAATAAAAAAAGGAAAATTAAGAGGTCAAGTGTCTAACGGTATGTTCTGTTCAGAAGAAGAATTAGGAATAGCAGGAGATGAACCAGTTCATGGTTTAATGATATTGCCAAAAGATGCTCCTATTGGTGTAGATATAAAGGAATATTTAGGTTTGAACAAATCTGTTTTAGACTTTGATATTACATCAAATAGACCAGATTGTTTAAGTATGATTGGTATGGCTAGGGAAGTTGCAGCAGCTTTAAGAAAATCATATAAAATGCCAAATTTAAATTACGAAGCTAAGATAAATAAAAATATAAATGATATTCTACATGTAGAAGTTAGAGATAATTTATGTAGAAGGTTTATGGCTAGAGGGGTTAAAAATGTTAAAATCGGACCATCTCCAAGCTGGATGCAAGAGAGATTAATTGATGCTGGTATTAGACCTATAAATAATATAGTTGATATTACAAATTTTGTAATGTTAGAAATTGGGGAGCCGATGCATGCTTATGATGCAAGAGAAATATCAAGCAATAAAATAGTTGTAGAAAGAGCTAAAAATAATGAAAAGTTTACTACCTTAGATGGAATAGAAAGAGAATTAGATGAAACTTTCCTTTGCATAAAGGATAATGAAACAACAATTGGATTAGCAGGATTGATGGGGGGATTAAATTCAGAAATTAAAGATGACACAACTGAAGTTATTTTTGAAGCAGCAAATTTTGATGGAACTAACATAAGAGTTAATTCTAAAAAGTTAAATCTAAGAACTGAAGCTTCTTCAAGATTTGAAAAAGATATTGATCCAAATTTAGCAGCTTTAGCCATAGACAGAGCTTGTTCATTAGTATGTGAGCTTAGCTGTGGTGAGATAATGGAAGGAACAATAGATGTTTATCCTGGCAAAAAGGAAGAAAGTTCAATAACTGTTGATTCAAAATGGATCAATAGATTTTTAGGAACTGATATTCCAAAAGAAGATATGAAATATTATCTTGATTTAATTGATTTAAAGACAACTTTAGAAGGAGATAATTTAGTTATTACAATTCCAACCTTTAGAGTTGATATTGGAATAAAAGAAGATATTGCAGAAGAAGTTGCTAGAATATACGGATATGATAAAATTCCTACTACAATAGCTAAGGTTTCTACAGGAAGAGAACCAAAATATAAAAAGGAAATATTAAAAGAAGAAGTTATAAAAGCAATGATTGCAAGCGGTATAAATCAATCAATTAGTTACTCATTTATATCACCTAAGGTTTTTGATAAGATTAATCTAGCTGCAGATAGCGAATTAAGAAATGTAGTAAAAATTAAAAATCCATTAGGGGAAGATTATTCTGTAATGAGAACGACCACAATTCATTCAATGATGGAATCTTTAGCTAGAAATTATTCTAAAAACAATGATTATGTAAGGTTGTTTGAAGTTGGTAAAGTATATATTAAAAATGAAGATGAAAGCAAGCTGCCTCAAGAAAAGACTATACTAACAATAGGAATGTACGGGGAATGTGATTTTCTTGATTTAAAGGGAGTAGTTGAAAATGTTCTAGAGACCCTTGGACTTAACAAAGTAAAATTTAAAAGGGAGTCAGAAAATTTAAGTTACCACCCTGGAAAGACTGCAAGTATTATGATTGGAAAAGAAAAGGCTGGAACTTTAGGAGAAGTCCATCCAACAGTAATAGAAAATTATGGTATAGATGAAAATTGCTATTTAGCTGAATTAGATTTAGATATACTATTTAATTATGCGAATATTACTAAGTCTTATAAGCCATTGCCAAAGTTCCCTGCTGTTACTAGGGATATGGCTTTACTTGTTGATGATGAAATATTAGTTCAAGATATTGAAGATACAATTAGAAGAGCAGGTGGTAATTTAGTAGAAAAGGTGAAATTATTTGATATCTATAAGGGTGCTCAAATTCCCGAAGGTAAGAAGAGTATAGCATATTCAATAGCATATAGGGATGATAAAAAGACCTTAACAGATAATGATGTAAATAAGGTTCATGATAAAATTTTAAGAAGTCTTGAACACAAGCTTGGTGCTATTTTAAGATAATTTTTAATTTTGATTTTTCTCTTTCTGTATCAAAAAATACATTGAAATATAATATATTAGTAATGAAATTTATGTTAAAATTAATATAATAATATTATTATTTTAATGGGGTGTGCTATGAATACAGTAACAATCAAGATAAATGGAGTTGAATATAATCTAAAGGGAAGAGAAAATGAGAATTACTTGATTAAGATTTCAAATTATGTTGATGGTAAGGTAAGAGATATTACAAATGCAAATAGAAAATTAAGCACCACAGCAGCTGCAACATTAGCTTCATTAAATATAGCAGATGAACTTTTTAAAGCTGATATAGAAATTGAAAATTTGATCAAAAAGAATAGTACATTAGAAGAAAAAAATTTAAGTTTAGAACAAAGGATAAAAGAATTAGAAGAAGAAATAGAAAAAAATAATTTTAGTCATTTAAGGATTACTGAAAGTTTAAATAAAGAACTAGAAGACTTAAAAAAGAGTAGAATAGAAGATTATGAAAAGAAAATTGATATTTTAAAAGCACAAGTAGGAAGCTTAGAAAAAGAAAAAGAAGAATTAATACAAAATAATAATATGTTTAAAGAAAAAGAAGTAGAGTTAGTAGAAGAGTTAAGTGCCTTAAATGAGAGATTTAAGATGATAGAAGAAGAGTATAAAAAGATTAATAATGAAAAAGAGGCTTTAAAAGCTCAAAATAAGGATATTAAGTTTCAATTGCAGACTTCAAAATATAAAGTTTTAGATTTAGAAAAAAAACTGATTGATTCTCAAATTGAATTAGCAAAGGCAAAAAAACTTAGTAATCCTTTAATTAAAGAAGTATAGCAGCGTGGCAGGTAAGAATATTTAATAGTAATAAAAAACAGTTTAATATTAAATTAAACTGTTTTTTATTATAATAGAATGGAAAATTTAATCTATTTATGTTATATATAATTAGTAGAAATTAATATAAAATATTTTACCAAAGAAAATTAATTAGTTAGATGTTTAATTAGGAGAAGTATTTATGAAGAAAGTAGAAATTTTAGCTCCAGCTGGGAGCATGGAAAGTCTTTATGCAGCAATAAATAAAGGTGCTGATGCAATTTATCTTGGTGGAAGTAAGTTTTCAGCCAGGGCATATGCTTCAAATTTTGATAATGATAATATGATTAAGGCTGTAGACTATGCTCATAGTTATGGCGCTAAAATTTATGTAACTTTAAATACGATTATTAAGGAAAATGAATTAAATGAAGCTGTAAGGTACGCAGGTTTTCTTTATGAAATTGGTGTAGATGCATTAATAATACAAGATTTAGGATTATTTAAAAGAATAAAAGAAGAATATCCTGACTTTGAAATTCATGCTTCAACCCAAATGACTATCCATAATGGAGAAGGAGCTTTATATTTAAAAGAAAAGGGCTTTCATAGAATAGTTTTATCTAGAGAACTTTCTTTAGAGGAAATAGAATATATTTCAAAGGTATTAAATATAGAAACAGAAATTTTTGTGCATGGAGCATTATGTATATCATATTCAGGGCAGTGTTTAATGAGTTCTATGATAGGTGGACGTAGCGGAAATAGAGGAAGATGTGCTCAGCCTTGTAGAATGGAATATATAATAAAGGGAAGTAATACTTCAGAAAAAAAAGCTTATATATTGAGTCCGAAGGATACGTGTACAATAGAAAATGTGGAAGATATTATTAATTCCGGCACTTATTCATTAAAAATAGAAGGAAGGATGAAGCGACCTGAATATGTAGCTGGTGTAGTAGATAATTATAGAAAAGCAGTAGACCAAATTTTATATAATAAAAAGTTTGATGCAGAAAAAGGAAAAAAGGAATTAATGCAACTATTTAACAGAGGAGGATTTTCTACTGCATATCTATATAAAAATCTGGGAAGTGATTTAATTAGTTTTAAACATCCAAGAAATACAGGAGTATTTTTAGGAAAGGTAAATAAAAATGGAGAAATACAGTTGCAGGAGAATATATCCTTAGGAGATGGTTTCAGGGTTAAGGATAAGGGATTTATAATTAGTAAAATTCTAATAAAAGGCAAGGAAGTAAAGGAAGCTAAGATAGGAGAAAAAGTAGAAATTTATCCTAAGTCTTATAAAAAAGGTGATGAGCTATATAAGTCCTCTGATAAAAAATTATTTGATGAATTAGAAGATTACTTAAAAGCATATGAAAAAAAAATTCCTTTAAAGGCGAAGATAAATTTTGAGCTCCTAAAGCCTATGACTATAAAAATTTCTTATAATGGATTAGATTATGAATTTATAGGAGCACTTGTTGAAAAAGCAGAAAAGAAGCCACTAGATAAAAATAGAGTTACTGAAGCTCTAGGAAAGTCTGGAGATTATCCCTTTAGAATAAATGAAGTGGAATTTGAAAACTTTGAGGAAGGTTTTGTAAGAATAAGTGATTTAAATAATTTAAGAAGGGAAGCCCTTGAAGGAATACAGAAATCAATAACAAAATCTTTTAGAAGAAAAAGAGCAATAAAGAAAGAAAAACAAGAAGAAAAGATAAAATCAGACAAGAATATAGAAATGATTTATCAATGTATAACTAAGAGGCAGTTTGAAGCCTTATTAGAAGAAGGAATAAGTGATATTGCAGTTGATTTATTTAGTCGTCATAGAGATGCTCTAAAAATTAAAGATATCATTGAATTAAAAGAAAAGGATAAGGTTAATATATATTTAAAGATACCTAATATAGTTAAAAGTGAATTTGGTAAAGTTGTAGAGCTTATTGAAAAATTAAAACCATATATAAAGGGATTAATAACTGTTAATTTAGGAATTATACATAAGTACAAGGATGAGCTTTTTATAATTGGAGATTATAAGTTGAACATTATTAATTCTCAGGCTTTAAAATTTTATCAAAGTGAAATTGATATCCCAACTCTTAGTTTAGAGTTAAATAGAAAAGAAATAAAGAATATGCTTAAATCCAATATGGGAAATGTTCAAGCGTTAATTTATGGAAAAACAGAATTAATGATAAGTGAATATTGCCCAATTGGAAGTACATTTGGAGGAAGATCTTCTTGTAGTGAATGTAATTTGGCATGTACAAGAGATGATTTTACTTTAACTGATAGGATGAATGAAAAGTTTAGAATAATGACTGATATATTTTGCAGAAGTTACATATTAAATTCTCATCCATTAAATTTAATTGAAGAAAAGGAAGAATTGGCGAGTCTGGGTGTAAATTCTTTTAGAGTAGAATTTAGAGATGAAAGTAAAAATGAAGTTAAAAATATAATTAGAATGATAAGAAATGAAATAAAAATTGACAATAACAAATATACAAAAGGACATTATAGAAGAGGAATAGAATAATATAAAAAGGAGTAGTTATGGACAATAAAACTCTTAGAGTGCTTGAATTTAATAAAATAAAAGAAATATTAAAAGACTATATAATTACAGCAAGTGCTAAAAAGCTTGTTGATGAATTAAAGCCTTATGATACAGTTTATGAAGTAAGAAAAAAGCTGCAGGAAAGTGATGAGGCTTTAGATTTACTAATTAAAAAAGGCAATCCTCCTTTTGAAGGATTGCATGATTCAGGGGAAGGTATAGAAAGAGCAAAGAAAAATGGTATTCTTTCTCCAGGTCAGTTGCTTAAAATTGGAGGAATGCTAAGGTGTGCTAGAAGATTTAAAGATTACATAAAGAGAAAAGAGGAAGAGACACCACATGTATTGTTAGAAGATCTAGCAGATATATTAACTCCGCTTAGAAAATTAGAAGAAATTATTGAAATTTCAATCGTATCTGAAGAGGAAATCAGCGATAAAGCAAGTCCAGCATTAGGAAGTATAAGAAGAAATTTAAGGGACAAGATTTCTTCTGTTAGAGATAAAATTAATTCAATAGTTAGAGCAAACTCAAAATATCTTCAGGATGCTATTTATACAATGAGAGGAGATAGGTATGTATTACCTGTAAGAGCAGAATATAAAGGAGCAGTACAGGGGCTTATTCATGATCAAAGCTCTACTGGTGCTACTTTATATATTGAACCAATAAGCTTAGTTAATTTAAATAATGAAATAAAGGAATTAAAATTAAAAGAAAAAGCAGAAATAGAAAAAATATTAAGTGAATTATCAAATAAGATTTATGAAAATATTGATTTAGTAGAAAGTAATTATAAAATATTAACTGAGTTAGATTTTATTTTTGGAAAAGCTAAATATGCTTCAAGTATTAATGGAATGTGTCCTATAGTTAATGAAGATAATAGTTTTGATATTATTCAAGGACGTCATCCTTTAATAGATCCTAAAGTTGTCGTTCCATCAGATATATATTTAGGCAAAGAATTTACTACCTTAATGATTACTGGACCGAATACAGGAGGTAAAACAGTAACATTAAAAACTGTAGGACTTCTTCATTTAATGGCACTAAGTGGATTATTAATTCCAACAAAGGATAATTCAAGTGTTGGATTCTTTAGAAATATATTTGCAGATATTGGAGATGAGCAAAGTATTGAACAATCCTTATCTACCTTTTCATCTCATATGACTAATATAGTTAAAATATTAGAAAAAGCTGATAGTAATTCTCTTGTATTATTTGATGAATTAGGGTCAGGAACAGATCCGGTGGAAGGCGCAGCCCTTGCAATTTCAATAATAGATACCTTAAGAAGTATTGGAGCAAGAGTTATTGCTACAACCCATTACAGTGAGTTAAAGGGTTATGCATTAAAAACAGATGGAATAGAAAATGCTTCAGTAGAATTTGATGTAGAAACATTGAAGCCTACATATAGATTATTAATAGGAGTTCCAGGTAAGTCTAACGCTTTTGAAATCTCAAAAAGGCTTGGTTTAAGAGAGGAGATTATAGATAGGGCTAAAAATAATATTTCATCTGATAATTTAGAATTTGAAAATTTAATTAGAGATTTGCAAGAAAAGAGTATATTAGCCAATCGCGATGCTAGAGAAGCAAAAAGAATAAAAATTGAAGCAGAAGAAATTAAAGCAAAATATGAGGAAAAGATAAAAAGATTAGAAGAGGTAAGGGAAAAAGCTTATATTGAAGCTAAAAGGGAGGCTAAAAACATTATTCTCAGAGCAAAAGAAGAAGCAGACGAAATATTAAAAGCTATGAGAGAATTAGAAAAATTAGGAATAGCTCAAGGTGGAAGAGCTAGGTTAGAAGAAGAAAGAAAAAAACTTAAAGACAGTTTAGAAAAGAAAGAAGCTTCCCTCATAAAGGAAAGAGAAAATTTAGGAGAAGAAATTACCAAGGTAACTTTAGGAATGGATGCATACTTACCTTCGCTTAATCAAAATGTAATTATAGTTTCTATGCCAGATTCAAAAGGTGAAGTGCAAGTAGAAGCCGGTATTATGAAAATAAACGTAAAATTAAAAGATTTAAGAAAATTAAATACAAATAATAATAATAAAAAGGAAAAGAAAAAAAGGGAACTTAAATTAAATTTAGCAAGAGTTGATAGTAGAATTGATTTAAGAGGTTTAGATGCTGAAGAAGCTTGTTATAGAACGGATAAATATTTGGATGAAGCATATATGGCAAACTTAGGTGAAGTTACAATTGTACATGGAAAAGGTACTGGAGCTTTAAGAAAAGCAATAAATGATATGTTAAAAAAACATCCTCATGTTAAGCAATATAGATTAGGTGAATATGGAGAAGGTGGCGATGGTGTTACGATTGTAACTCTAAAATAATTCCTTAAAATAGTATTAAAATAATAGAGAGACTTATGTAAATAGGTCTCTTTTGTGCTATAATTTAATAGAAAAGAGGTGTAGTTTATGTACTTAATAAGTGGATGCTTATGTGGAGTAAACTGTAAATATAATGGAAAAAATAATTTAAATGAAAAATGCTTAAAGCTTTTAGAGGAAGGGAAAGCAATTCTTATTTGTCCAGAACAACTAGGAGGACTTACTACACCTAGAATACCTGCAGAAATTATAGGTACTGCAGAAGGTGTGTTAAAAGGAGAAGATAAAATTATTACTCAAAATAATACTAATGTTACAGAAGAGTTTATAAAGGGTGCAATGGAAACTTTGAATATAGCAAAAAGGTGCAACATAAAAATGGCTATTTTAAAAGAAGGCAGTCCTTCTTGTGGCGTAAATTATGTTTACGATGGCACTTTTAGTGGAAATAAAATAAAAGGGCAAGGTATTACCGCTAAGCTTTTAAAAGAAAATGGCATAGAAATAATTAGCGATACAGCTTTGGAGGGATATGAATGGGATTTTTAAAATTTATAAAAGAATTAATAAGAAATAATGATATAGATGAAGAAGAATTAATTGAAGAAGACTATATAGCTGAAGAAGATATTTTAGAAAAGGATGAAGAGGGTACTACAATACAAACTAAAGAAATTAAAGAAGAGATAGAAAATATTGAGTCTATTGAGATTATAAATAAAAGTTTAGAAAAAAATTTGAGTGATGAAGAAATTGATGAACTAATATTAAAAGAAATCTATGAAGTAATAAGCAGTTATGATGATTTTGAAAAAGTAAAAATATCTGCAAGAAAAGCAGCAATTAATATTGGTACAAAATATATAGACTATTTACCAAATTATTTGAATTTAAAGATTAGTAGGCTTCCTGTTTTTAGAGAGAAATATACTGAGCCTGAGGAATGGAAGTTAGTAGTTGAGAATACAGTACTAATGATTATATATAATTATAAAGAATATGGAGTGCCATTATTACAAAAAATAGGACAAAAAAATAATAATTTATATATAAAGGTTACTAATCTATTATGTAAATTAGCAAATGAAAATATAAAAACAGATGAAATTATAGATTCAATAATGGAAAATATAATGGCTTTTAATGATGAAACTAAAATTTCTATACTTGGCTGCATGTCTCAAATAAAAGGAAACAATAAAGCTATAGGATTAATTCAACATTTTTATAAAAGTTTTATTAAAAAAGGAGATGCTGATAAATCATTAAAGGTTTTAAAGTATTTAATAAATGCTGCTGAAAGATTTACACAAGGTCATTTGCAATTTTTAAAAGATTTAGCTCTAGGTAGCAAAACAATAAATTTAGAGAAGATTACAGTTTTAGAAGAAAACGAGCCTAAATTAATTACTTTAAATAATATAAATGAAGATTTAAAAGTTGATGCTGCCATAACTTATTATATGCTTGATAATTCAGATAAAGAAATAAATAATACTTTATATTATTTAAGAGATTATTCTTTAGACAAAAGTTTAAGAGAAAAAATAAATAAAATTTTAACAAAATAATGATATAGTTAGGAGTATTTCAATTGAGAAAAAATCAAAATAAAAAAGGAAAAAAAACTATAAAAGAAAGAGTCTCTTTATTGATTACTTTAATTGTTTTTATAAATATATTAATATTTTTACCTTTTAATATAAAAAATATGCCTTTATTAGCAGGTTATGTATTGACAAAAGAAGATATTAAATCTAACGAAGAATTTATTACTGAATTTAATTATATTAGGGATAATATTAAGTATCTATATTTAGCCTCATCAGATAGTGATTTATATGATGAAGTTGAAAAAATTGAAAATTTGTTAAATGAAGGTATAACAAGTAGTGTAAAAATATTAATTTCAGATTTAACTAATAAGTTTAATGAAATTAGTTCTAGAAACCAATTAGAATTAGAGAAGCAATTTAATGAAATAAATGACGAAAAATTAGAGGGATTTTTTGAAGAAGAATTAATAACAATAAGTAATTATAAAGGAGAATTTGAAACTCTTTATAATGATAAAAAATATAATGAGGCTAAGAATATATTAGATATTCTTAAACAATATATAGATGAAAATAAGAAGTTAGCTAATATAAGAAAAATAGATGAAGTATATGAAGAAAACTCTCTTGAAGATCCTAGCATAAGAGAACCTAAATATATTAATGGTATATTAATAGTAAATAAAGAATATGGACTTCCTGATACATATGCTCCTGGAGAAGATCCTGAAGCAAGAGAAGCTTTTGAAAGAATGAAAATAGATGCAGCAGCAGAAGGGATTTATTTAAATGCATTCTCAACTTATAGAAGTTATTATACTCAAGAAAGATTGTATAATAACTATGTATATACATATGGACAACCATCAACAGATACTTTTTCAGCAAGGGCAGGCTTTAGTGAACATCAAACAGGTTTAGCTTTTGATATTGGGGGAGTAGATAGAAGTTTATGGGCACAAGAAAATTTTAAGTATACTGAAGAAGCAAAATGGCTTAAAGAAAATTGTTATAAATATGGATTTATTTTAAGATATCCTGAAGGAAAGGAATGGAAAACAGGATATATGCATGAATCTTGGCACTTTAGATATATTGGAGTAGAACATAGTGTTAATTTTGCAAATAGTGATTTGACTTTAGAAGAATACCTTGGATTGTAAGGAAACTAGTTTACGATTCAATTAATTACAGAATATTGAAAGATTTTAGAATAAGACTCTTACAATTAAACTTTGTAAGAGTTTTTATTATGGTTTAATCAACGGATTAAAATAATTTTTTCTGCTATAAATAAATTTAATTGAATAAATTATCGTATAAAATTTAGACTAATTGCCAAGAATATCTTAAGAGATTATATTAATGGGAGGAATCGATCTTGGAAAGTCTAGATTTAAAAAAAAGAGATAAAAACAATAAAGCAAAACAATTAAGAAGAAATGGCAAAGTACCTGGAATATTATATAACAAAAATAAAATTAACTTCATGTTTGAAGTTGGCGAATTAGAATTGTGTAGAGAAATTTCTGAAATTGGTGATCATGGAATTTTAAATTTTAAACTAGATGGAAGTGATAGAAAAGCTCTAATAAAGGATGTTCAAAGAGATCCTGTTACAGGTAAAATAATTCATATAGATTTACAAGAGTTAGAAAAAAATCAAAAAGTTGTTTCTTCTATACCTATTAAATATATAGGAGAAGATTTTCTTAATAGAAGAGGTATGATTGTTCAAAAAGAAAGAGAAAGTATAAAAGTAGAGGGACTAGCTGAAAAATTACCAAAAAGTATTAAAGTTAATATGGCAAATTTAAGCAAGGGGGCTGTTTACAGGATTGCTGATTTAGAAATAGCATCTGAGCTTTCTATTGTAGATGATTTGAACACCGTTGTTGCTTCAGTAAGCTATGAAAGAAGAACTGTAGCTGAAAATAATGAAGCTAGCGAAGAAGAAGGAGTAAATGATTAATTAATGCCCCTTATTTAATTTAATTAGTATTTGATAAATTTTTCCTTTGGTGTATAATATTTTTGTAAGTTTTTTTGGGAGGGGTAAGATGTTATATAGAGAAAAATACGAAGAATGGCTTAATTCAGAAATAATTGATAACGATATTAAAGATGAACTAAGAAACATAAAAGAAGAAAAGGAAATAGAAGATAGATTCTACAAAGATCTAGAATTTGGTACTGGCGGGCTTAGAGGAGTTATTGGAGCAGGAAGTAATAGAATGAACATTTATACTGTTTCAAAAGCTACACAAGGTTTTGCTAATTATTTAAATAATAATTTTAAGAATCCATCAGTAGCTATAGCTTATGATTCAAGAAATATGTCAAAGGAATTTTCAAAAGCAGCGGCTTTAACTCTTGCTGCTAATAATATAAAAGTATATTTATATGAAAGTTTAAGGCCAACACCTATGCTTTCCTTTGCAGTTAGACATTTAAACTGTAATGGAGGAATAGTAGTAACTGCATCACACAATCCTAAGGAATATAATGGATATAAAGTATATGATGAATTTGGTGGTCAAGTAACAGACGAAAAAGCTAATTTAATAATAAATGAGGTTAATAAAGTTACTGATTTTTCATTAATCAAAACAATTTCTGAGGAAAAGGCTTTAGATAATAATTTATTAGTATACATTGGAGAAGATGTTGATAAAGCCTATATAGATGCTGTAAAATCATTAACAATTAGAAAAAAATTAGTAGAAGAAAATGCGAGGGATTTAAAAGTTATCTATTCTCCTATTCATGGTTCAGGAAATATGCCTGTTAGGAGGGTTTTAAAGGAGCTAGGATATGAAAATGTTCAAGTAGTAAAAGAACAGGAACTACCTGATGGAAATTTCCCAACAGCACCATATCCTAATCCAGAAGATCCAAAAGTATTTAAACTTGCTTTAGAAATGGCGAAAGAAAGTAATCCGGATTTAATCTTTGCTACAGATCCAGATGCTGATAGAATTGGTGTGGTAGTAAAAGATAATGAAGGTGAATTTAGAGTACTAACTGGAAATCAAACAGGATTATTATTATGTGAATATATTTTAAAATCTTTAAAGGAAGAAAATAAACTTCCTAAAGATGGTTTTGTTATAAAGACAATAGTTACAACTGATGGCGTAAAAGGCATTGCAAAAGAATATGGTGTTGAAGTTGAAGAAGTATTGACAGGCTTTAAATATATTGGAGAAAGAATAAGAGAATATAAAGAAAATAAAAATAAAACTTATATTTTTGGATTTGAAGAAAGTTATGGATATTTAGCTGGCGATTTTGTAAGAGACAAAGACGCTGTCATTGCAGCAACATTAATTGCCGAAATGACTTTATATTATAAAGAACAAGGAAAAAGTCTATATGATGCATTAATAGATCTTTATGATAAGTATGGATACTTTAAAGAAACACTAGTTTCTTTTGAACTTAAGGGAAAAGAAGGCAGCGAAAAAATAGCAAATTGTATTGATTCCTTTAGAAAAAACAATTTAGAAACATTAGATGCTCTTAAAGTAGTAACGAAAAATGATTATAAGTTAAGTGTGGAACTTGATGTGTTAAGAGGAGAAAAGAAAGAAATTAATCTTCCAAAGTCAAATGTTCTTAAATTTATTTTAGAAAATGGGGCATGGTTTGTAATAAGACCTTCCGGAACTGAACCAAAAATGAAAGCTTATATAGCAGCAATAGGAAAAGATTTAAATGATGCTGATGAAAGTCTTGAAAGATTAAAAACTGAAGTGGTATCTTTAATTAATGATAAACTAAATTAGAAAATAATAAGTAGGGCAATGCCCTACTTATTATTTTTACAATTTCCTAGCTAGTTTTAAATATTTCCAAGTAATTGCTTTTTTATTTGAAAGCTTATTAATATTATAGTATTATTTATTGTAAAGTGATTTGTAAGGAGGGTTCTCTATTTTGGATTATAATACAGTGATTAAAGAAAGATTAGCTAAATTATTATTCTTAGAAATAAATCAAAAGGTCTTTAAAGAAATAATAAAAATTCCTGAGTATGTAGAATTTACTAATAAGGATTTATATATACCAATATCTCACAAATACATAACTGAAAATATACAAGATGAAATAAGAATTAAAAATTTACCTATTTATTATTTTATTGAAGGTATGTTTTTTTCTATGGGAGCAGATGAAAATCTGAGATTTAATGAAGATTATGAAACTATATTAACATATATAACTGATACAGAAGCTTGCATAAAAAGTTTAATAGCTAAAAATATAAAAGAAGATGATTTAATAGACGCATATATTCTTTTGAAAGGGTTTTATAGATTTTCGAAAGACAAAGAAGTAATGAAAAAGCTTCTTTTGGTTGGTGAAACAATAAGGGAAAAGGATAAATCTTTTAAAGAAATATTATTAAAGGATATTGAATATTGTGAAAATCATTTGTTAAAAATAAGCGAAGCTTACTTATATAAGGCATTAATTTTGAAAGACGAAAACGACTATGAAGGGGCTAAAGTAGCAATAAATGAGTATGTGAATAATGGTGGGCAAGTAAATGACGAAATAGAAATATTAATTGACGACATTAATAATGTTTCAAATTATGAAAAAGCAATAGATTATTTAGATAAGGATGTAGCTAAAGCAATAAAAATATTTGTAGATTTACTAGAAAAGTTCCCTGAAAATCCTTTAATCTATTATTATTTAGCAGTAGCTTATAGGAAGTTGGAAAATTATGAAAAAGCAATATATTATTTGAATGAAAGTCTTGAAATAGAAACTGGAATATATGAAGTTATAGTAGAATTAGGAATAAATTATGCTTGCTTAAATCAATTTGAAGAGGCAATAAAATATTTTAAAAAGGCCTTTGAAGCTACAAAGGAAGTAGAAATATGTACAAATATTGTTATGTGTTATTTAAATATGAATAAAATAGAAGAAGCAAAAATTCACTTGGAATTAGCTAAAAAGATAAACCCTGAAGATGAAATTGTAAAAGAATTAGAAAAGATATTAGTGAAGTAAGTAAAAATTAATATATTTTTCATATGGTTGTTTAGTCAAATTTATATATGATAAGATATAATAAGTAGAATATTTCATAAGGAGTAAATATGAAAGATAATAATTTTATAAAAGTTCTGGATTATAAAATATATAAAAATAGTATTTCTGATGCAGTAAAATACATAGAAAATTATAATAAAGTTCATATTATTTCAGGAAATCCAGAGGTTTTATATAGTGCTTTAGAGAATGATAAATTACTTAATAATTTTAACTCTGAAAATAGTTTTATAATACCTGATGGAGTAGGAATTCAAATAGCTGCGAAATTTTTAAAAACTCCTATTAAAGAAAAAATAGCTGGAATAGATTTAATGCATAGAATTATTGAAAAGTGTGAAAAGGAAGGTAAGAGTATATATTTACTTGGAGCATCCAGTGAAAGTCTTAATTCTTGCGTAGCTAATATAATAATGAAATATCCTAATATCATTATTGCTGGTTATAGAAATGGTTATTTTGATTCTAATGAAGAAGAAAAAGTAGTTGAAGAAATAAAAAAGAGTAATCCATATTGTCTTTTTGTTGCTATGGGTTGTCCTAGACAGGAACGTTTTATTATTAAGCATATGAAGGAATTAAATTGTAAAATTTTTATGGGTGTAGGAGGAAGCTTTGATGTAATAGGCGAAAAGGTAAAAAGGGCTCCTAAATGGATGATAAAAATTGGACTAGAGTGGCTATATAGGGTAGTAAAAGAACCATGGAGAATAAAAAGATTATCTAGCATTCCTAAATTTTTAATACTAGTATATAAAAATAATAGGTGATTCATTGTAATATCGTATTTATATAAATTTTATTTAATTAGTAAGGAGGTGTTAAGTTGAATGTTTTAAATATAATAACAGGTTCTGACAATGGTGGTGGTGGAGAGTATGTATTAAATATTTGCAGAAGTACATTATTTAATCCTAGTTTAATTTGTATAGGGGAAGGTAAACTGTTAGAAAAAGCTTTAAATGAAAATATAAATGTTAGAGCTTTGAATGTTAAAGAAATTATGGGTAAATCATTAGAAGAATATATTGAAGAAAATAATATTGATATTATTTTATGGCACGGAGCAAAAGCGTTTTTTCTTCATAAATTAATGAATAATAAAATCAAGAATAAATCTATAGCAGTAGTACATTCGAATTTTAAAAATGATTTTAGTAATAATGGTATTAAGAAAATATTTTTCACACCATTATCTTACTTGGGATTGAGGAGTTTTAAAAGATATATTGCAGTTTCTAAAGTTATAAAAGAATTAATAAAGAAAAGTTTTGATGCAGAAAAAATATATGTTGTTAGAAACTCTATCGATATAAAAACTATTTTAGGGGATTTAGATATAACTCGAGAGAAAATTGGAATAGGAGAAGATCAATTTTTATTTATTAATGTAGGAAGATTACATCCTGTGAAAAATCAAATAAATCTATTAAAAGGATATAAATTACTTACGTCAAAATATAAAAATTGCAAAATGATTATTGTTGGTGATGGATCAGAAAAGAAAAGACTTGAAAAATACATAAATGAAAATAATTTAGACGATTTTGTAATTATGCTTGGAGAACAGGATAAGGCATATAGATATATTGATTTGTCTGATGCTAATATTTTATCTTCAAAAAATGAAGGAGGAGAACCACCAATTGTAGTATTGGAAGGTGCAGTTTTGACCAAGCCAACCTTATGCTCTGATATAGGTTTTTTGAAAGAAATTATTAATAAGGAAAGAGGCTATATATTTAACCCCAATAATGAATATGAAATATTCAAAGCAATGGAAAATTGCCTTAATGATAGTAATAGATTGACTAAGGCGGAAAAACTTAAAGAATATGTGTTAGAAAATCATACAATGGAGAAGTTTTATGAACAGTATTATATGATTTTCAATGAGTGTATTAGGAAGGATAGTAATAATGAATGAAAAATAAATTGATAAAAACTCAATTTGTAATTATGTTATTAATTATTTTGGGAAAAGTTATTGGATTTTTACGTGAGAGTATATTAGCTTCAAAGTACGGAACAGGATACGAAGTTGATGTATACGGCTATAGTATAAATATTTTACTATTTCTTGCGACTATTGGATATAGTGTTACAACAATTTTAATTCCTATATTTACAGAATTGAAAGAGAAAAAAAGTAAAAGTTATCAAATTAAAATTTCTAATAATCTGATATCTGTTTATATAGTAGTAGGAGCTTTTATCAGTATTTTTAGTATTATATTTTCAAAATATATTGTGAATATTTTTGCCCCAGGATTTGAAGGCGAGATACTTGATTTAGCTTGTAAGTTAGTAATGATAATTAATACTTCAATAATAACAATATTGGTACAGAGCGTTATATCAGGGATATTGCAAGCTTATGAAAAATTTTATGAAGCAGCAGCTATGGCTTTAGCAGGTAACATTATAGTAGTTTTATATTTATTATTATCTGTAGATAAGTTTGGAATAATTGGATTTAGTGTTATTATAGTAATTTCTTATTTTATCCAACTATTAATTAATATACCTTCATTTAGAAAATTAGGATTTAGGTTTAAATTTTCTTTAAAGAATATTGATGATAAAACAAAAGAAATAATAAAATTAAGTTTTCCGGTACTTGCAAGTACTTGTATAATGCAATTTTCAACGCTAGTTAACATATTTTTTGGATCATTAATAGGAACTGGTAGTATTTCTATTTATAATTATGCTAATAGAATTATAAATTTAGGAATAGAAATTTTTTCTATTGGCATTTCAATGGCTATTTATCCTATTTTATCGAAAATGAGTTTTGAAGAAGAAAAAAGCAAGTTCAATAAATCCTTAGAAGAAGCATTAGTATTAATGGTTGTATTAATATTGCCAATAATTGTATTGTTAATAGTCTTAAGAAGTGATGTAGTAAAAATCTTATATGAACGTAATGAGTTTACTTCTGAATCAACAATTCAAACATCTAAATTATTATTATTATTAATTCCAACAATGTTAGCATCAGGTATAAGAGATTTGTTAAGCAAGGCTTGTTATTCTTTAAAAGAAGTTAACCTTCCTATGAAAGCATCTATATTAACTATTATTATGCTTATATTGTTTAATGGTTTATTATATAAAAAATTTGGGGCTATGAGTTTAGGAATATCATCTTCCATAGCAACTATTTTAGGAACCTTAATAATATTTATTGTATTAAAAAGAAAATATAGTTTTATAAAAATAAAGATAAGAAAGAGTTTAATTAAAGTTATAATTATTTGTTTATTGATAGGGGGGATGATTCATTATATTAGAGAATACTTATTAACATTTTTGAGCAATGGATTTATGGAAACCTTATTAATCGTCTTTATTTGTGGGACAATCGGCTTAATAATATATATATTATTAATTTATATATTTAATGTAAAAGAATTAGAAATAATAAAAAATAAGGAGAAACTATGAAAATTTTTGATTGGCTTGAAGAAAAAAATATTTACTATAAAATGTTATATATTTTTTATGCTATTATATCTGTAACTTTTTTAAAAGAGATACCTTATTTAACAACTGTATTTTCATTGTTAATGGTTTTTATTTCATTTCTTTATTTCTGTTTGTTTATAAAAAATCAATATTATTTAAATATATCAAAAGTAAGATATTTATTAATTGTTTTTCTGGTATTTCAATTAAGCACTTTTTTTGTGTCTACTAATTATGTATCAGATTTTATAAAATTAGTTTTCAATGTAATTTACTTTTTTATTGTTAGTGTAACTGTTAATAAAAATACAAGTGATACTAATAATATATTTAAATTTTTAGTGTGGTCTATATTCCCGGTTGTATTAATAAGTTTATTTACATATTATTTTAAAATAAATTTTGAAATAAACGGTAATGTATATGGACGAATTGAAGATTATGATATGTCAACTAAGACTTTACAAGGTATTACAGTAAATATTAATACTCTTGGAATACTATGTGTTTTTCTTATAATTTCAGCTTTTCATTTAATTATTAGCGAGAAATTAAAAGTATTAAATAAAATCTTTATATATGTAATAATTTTTGTTGGAATTATAACTTTAATTCATACACAAGCTAGGGGGGCATTTATTGCATTAATTATTTATACTCTTACGATGATAATATTCTCTATAAAAAAGAAAAGCACCAGAATAATAATATTATTATCAGGGATTTTGATATCAGTTATATCAGCAATAAAAATATTTTCTAGTATAGACATAGCAAAATTTTCTACTGGAAGAACTTTATTATGGAAAGCAGCTATTGAAGTAATAAAAAGAAATCCATTATTGGGTGTTGGAACTACCTCTTATATAGATGTAGTTAAAGAAACATCAGATGTAGCTTTAAATGGAATTGAAGCAGGGGGGCTCCATAATATATATCTTCAAATTGCAACAGCTAATGGAATTATTACTTTAGTTTTATTTATTGTGTTTATAGCAGTAAGCTTAATTAAATTTATAAGAAATATTAAACTTAATAATGATGATAAAAATTATATTTTAAATAAAAATATTTTTTCTTTAATTATTTCTATATTAGTATATAATTTGTTTGAATCAGCATTATTATATATAATGAGTTTTATTTCGTTAATTTTTTGGGTGTTTTACGGAGAATTACTGAAAAATATATCTTCCAATGAGGAGAGGTGATATATATGTTATTTAAAGATTATAGCTTAGAAAAGTTTACAAAGGAATTATCATCAAAAGAACCATCGCCAGGCGGTGGAAGTACAGCAGCTTTAGTTGGTGCGTTAGCAGTTTCTTTAAATGCAATGGTTTATTCTTTGACTATTGGGAAAAAGGTTTTCGAAAGCTTAGAAGAAAAACATAAAGAAGATATGCTTAAATTTAATGAGCAAGCTTTAAATTTAATTGATGTGTTAATGAACTTTATGGAAAAAGACAGAGAAGACTTTTTAGAATTAATGGATAGTTACAAGCTTCCAAAAGAAACTAACGAAGAAATAATGAATAGAAAAAAGGCAATTAAAGAAAATACTATTAAAGCAATGGAAACACCTCTGAATTTAGCAAGAGAATGTATAAAGTTTTATCAAAATATTTCTTTTGCTGTAAAGTATGGAAATAAAAATTTAACTTCTGATGCAGGAGTAGCAGCAGTATTATTAGATGCAGCAATAGAAAGTGCCATAATAAATGTTAAGGTGAATTTAAATTTATTAAGGAAAGATTTAACTAAAGTAGAGATAGATAAATTTTTGGGAGAATGCAGTAATTTGTTGGAAAAATCTTCAATTAATAAAGTTAACTTAATAAAAGAGGTTGAAAAAATAATTTATCCAGAATAAAAAATAGCCTTTAAGGCTATTTTTTATTCTGGCAAATCCTTTAGGGATTTGAATTCATATCCTTCTTTTCTTAGTTCTGTTATGACTGTCTTTAGAATTTTTGTATTTGTATCAGAAACAGAGTGTAATAATATTATTGCACCAGGATGAACTCCATTTAAAATCTTTTTTATGGCATAATCTTCTTTTGGCTGATTATCTACAAGCCAATCTTTATAAGCAAAACTCCAAAATATAGTTTTATAGCCTAAAGCTTTTGTTTTTTTTAAGGAATTTTTTGAGTATTTTCCCATTGGCGGTCTAAAATATTTAGGCATATCTATGCCGGTAAGGGTTTTAAATTCTTCTTCAACTTCTGTGAATTCTTTACTAAATTTTTCGTTATCTAAAATTGTTGCCATAGAAGGATGATGTGATGAATGGTTGCACACAAGATGACCTTCTTCTACCATGCGCTTTACAATATTTTTTTCAGTTTTAATATAAGGCTTAACTACAAAAAATGCAGCAGGAACCTTTTCTTCTTTTAATATATCTAAGATTTTGTTAGTATTTCCATTTTCATATCCTTGATCAAAAGTCAAGTATAAAACCTTTGAGTCTGTATCTCCAACGTAATAGGCATCATATTCCCTTAAAAAGTCAATAGATTCCTTAGGAGCTTCAGGAGTTTTACCGCTTTCTCTATTTACAAAATACCAGTTTAGTTCAGTATCATCAGTGATTAAAGAAAATGCATGGCTAATATTAGATAATGTTAAAAGAAATACTAAAGAAAGCAATATAAACAATAAAAATTTTTTCATATTTTCACCACCTTTATTTTTTAATCTTATTTTTTGCAGATAGATAAGTTTTAGCCATAGAAATTTATGTATAAATTTTAGAATTAGTTAACATATATTCTAATAGGTTGAAATAATTAATTTAGTAGAGTATAATTTTAAGGATGATTTAAGTTGAGAAAGGAATGTACATAGATGAATTTAGGAATTGTTGGTTTACCAAATGTAGGTAAAAGTACTTTATTTAATGCAATAACTAAAGCTGGAGCAGAATCTGCAAATTATCCATTTTGTACAATAGAGCCTAATGTTGGTGTTGTAAGCGTTCCAGATAAGAGGCTAGACGTATTAGAAAAAATGTATAATACAAAAAGAAAAGTGTATACTGCAGTAGAATTTTATGATATAGCAGGATTAGTAAAAGGAGCTTCAAAGGGTGAAGGTCTAGGAAATAAGTTTTTATCACATATAAGAGAAGTTAATGCAATAGTGCATGTAGTTAGATGTTTTGATGATGGGAATGTTGTTCATGTTGAAGGCTCAGTAGATCCAATAAGAGATATTGAAACAATAAATTTAGAACTTATTTTTGCTGATCTTGAAGTTTTAGAAAGAAGAATGGAAAGGACTATAAAACTTGTAAGATCAGGAGATAAAACTGCAAAAGCAGAATATGCTTTAATGGAAAGAGTTAAAGAACATTTAGAAAAAAATCTTCCAATAAGAACTTTAGAAGTTACAGAAGAGGAAGAAGAAATAATTAAGGGATTATTTATGATAACTTCAAAGCCTGTTCTTTATGCTTGTAATATATCAGAAGAAGATATGATGGCTGGAAACTTAGAAAATGATTATGTGAAAGCTGTTAAAGACTATGCAAGGGCAGAAGGTTCAGAAATAGTAGTGGTATGTGCAAAATTAGAAGAAGAATTATCTGGTCTTGAAGATGATGAAAAACTAGAAATGTTAAAAGAGTATGGACTAGAAGAATCAGGTCTTGATGTTTTAATTAGAAAAAGCTACAAATTATTAGGTCTTATAAGTTTCCTCACTGCAGGTGTTCAAGAAGTTAGAGCTTGGACAATTAAAGAAGGAACTAAAGCACCTCAAGCTGCTGGAAAAATACATTCAGATATTGAAAGAGGCTTTATAAGAGCTGAAGTAGTTGCTTATGATGATTTAGTAGAATGTGGTTCAGAAGCAAATGCAAAGGAAAAAGGGCTTTACAGATTAGAGGGTAAAGATTATGTAATGAAGGATGGAGACGTAGTTCATTTCAGATTTAATGTTTAATTGAAAATAAATCTATAAGGACTGTTTAGGCAGTCCCTTTTTTATTTAAATAGATATATGTAATTTTATGTAATACTACATTAAATTTACATATATCTATTTTTATTATTTAAGAAAATTAAAATATTTATTACTGTTTATCTAAATATTACTTGAAGAAATGGAAGAAGTTATATAAAATAATAGTATAAAGTGGTTAAAAGTGGTTGAAAGTGGAGCAAAAAATATTAAAGTGGAGTAATAAATTAAAAGGGTAGATAAAAATGTTTATTGGTGAATATCAACATGGTCTTGATTCGAAAAACAGAATGATTGTTCCTGCTAAGTTAAGAGAAGGACTAGGTAGTAAATTTGTGATTACAAAGGGACTAGATGGATGTCTTTATGCCTACCCTATGGAAGAGTGGAAAGCACTTGAGGAAAAATTAAAATCATTACCACTTACCAATAAAGATGCTAGAGCCTTTGTTAGATTTTTCTTTTCTGGAGCTTGTGAAATAGAATTAGATAAGCAAGGAAGAGGATTAATACCACAAAATTTAAAGGAATATGCAAATATAGAAAAGGAAATAGTAAGTATTGGGGTATTAACTAGAGTAGAAATTTGGAGTAAGGAAAAATGGGAAGAATACAATGAATCAGATATTGATTTTGATTCTATTGCAGAGAAAATGAGTGATTTAGGAATATAAGGAGAAAAGCTATGGAATTTAAACATGTTTCTGTACTGTTAAATGAATGTATAGAAGGATTAGATATTAAAAAAGATGGAATATATGTAGATGGAACCTTAGGTGGTGCAGGACATTCCTATGAAATCCTAAAGCATTTATCGGACAAAGGCCTGCTCATTGGAATAGATCAGGATGAAGACGCCCTTAAGGCAGCAAAAAAGAGATTACAAAATTATAAAAATGTAAAGTTTGTACATAATAATTTCTTTAATATAGCTTCAATTTTAAATGAATTAAAAATAGACAAAATTGATGGTATGCTAATGGATTTAGGAGTTTCTTCTTATCAATTAGATGAAGCAGAAAGAGGCTTTAGTTATATGAAGGATGCTCCTTTAGATATGAGAATGAATAGAAATAATACTTTATCTGCATATGAAGTAATAAATGATTATGCTGAAGAAGATCTTTATAGAATAATAAGGGATTATGGTGAGGAAAAATTTGCAAAAAGGATTGCTAGATTTATAGTAGAAAAAAGAGAAGATAAAAGGATAGAAACAACCCTTGAATTAGTAGAGATAATAAAGGCTGCAATACCTGCAAAAGCAAGAAGGGAAGGACCACATCCTGCAAAAAGAACTTTTCAAGCAATTAGAATAGAAGTAAATAGTGAATTATCAATATTAAATAAAGCTATAGAAGATGGAATAAATAGATTAAATAAAGGTGGAAGGATGGCAATAATAACTTTTCATTCTTTAGAAGATAGAATAGTGAAAAATAAGTTTAAAGAATTAGCAACTTCTTGTACATGTCCAAAGGAATTTCCGATATGTGTATGTGGAGGAAAGGCAAAAGTAAAAATAATTAGTAGAAAAGCAATTGAACCATCAAAAATAGAGGTAGAAGAAAATCCAAGAAGTAGAAGTGCAAAACTAAGAATTGTAGAGAGAATATAAAAAAGTTAAGTTAAACGGCTGGGGGAGTAATAAAATGGTTAATAATGAATATGATTATATAAGAGGAAATACTGCTATTAAACCAAAGAGAAAAGATAATGCAATAGAAAAAAGAAGACAAAAACGAAATTTAGAAGAAAGAAGAAGAGAAATACAAAGGAAAGAAGCTCGTCAAAATAAATCAATTGTAATGAATATATTACATGTGGCCACTGTAATATTAATTTTGGGGGTAATTAATATTGCTTTGGATGGAAGAGTTTATAAAACACAAAAAATCTTAAGTGATGTAAAAAATGAAATTAGAATTGCTAAAGCAGAAGGAGAAGCATTAAGGGTAAATTTACTAAAGAATTCTTCAATTGAAGAAATTAAAGAATATGCTAATGCAATAGGAATGAAAACTCCAGGGAAAAATGACACAGTAGTAGTAACTATAAAAAAGAATTTTTTTGAAAACATACAAGAGTAATAGATAATAAAATAGTACACTTGCCAGATAAAGAATACTTAGTATTCTACATGTTTTAATAATTACATGGAGGCATAGTTGTGAATAAAAGAAATTTTAGGGATAAAGCGCTAATGAAAAAGAGAATATCATTAGCGCTTACCATATTAATGTGTATTTTTATGCTCTTAATTATTAGATTATCATATATTATGATAGTTAAAAGAGAAGAATACTCAGCTAAGGCTGAAGAGCAGTGGACCAGTGAGGTAAAAATTGATGCAAGAAGAGGAAAAATATTAGATAGAAATGGAGTAGAACTAGCTGTATCAGCTGATGTTTACAGAGTAGATTTTGATTTGAATTCTATTAGAGCTTATTTGAAAAAGGAAAATGTAACAAAAGACGAAATTGCACCTAAAATTGCAGAGGCATTAGATATGTCTGTGGAAAAAATATTAGATAAGTTAAATACAAAATTGCCAAGTGGTGCAGATGCAGGGGCAGCTAAAGTAGTAAGAAGGATAGAAAAAGAAGCTGCTGATAAGGTAAGATCTTTAAACATACCAGGAGTAATTGTTTCTCCAGACACAAAGAGATATTATCCAAATGCAAATTTTTTAGCTCATGTATTAGGAAGCACTAATATAGATGGACAAGGTTTAACAGGAATTGAGCTTCAATATAATGAATATTTATCAGGAACACCAGGACTAAGAATCACAGAACTTGATAAGTATAATGATGAATTACCTTATACCATTTCTAAATTTACAACTCCAGTGGATGGAAAAGATGTTGTTTTAACTATAGATGCGAATATACAAGCCTTTGCAGAAAAAATTGCAGAAAAAGGATATATTGATAATCAAGCTAAACAAGTTTCTATTTTAGTGATGAACCCTAATAATGGCGAAATACTAGCAATGGCAAATAAGCCTGATTTTGACCCTAATAATCCTTTTGAAGGTGCAGAAAACTATTCTGGATCGACTGAATCTGAAAAAGTTCAAAAAATGTGGAGAAATCGTCTAGTAAATGATACCTTTGAGCCAGGATCTATTTTTAAGGTCGTAACAATGGCTTCAGCTTTGGAAGAAGAACTTGTGAAAGAAGAAGAGACATTTGTTTGCAATGGTAGTTTAAGAGTTGGTCCTCATACAATTAAGTGCTGGAGAAGGGGTGGGCATGGAACTCAAATACTGCCAGAAATTCTTCAAAATTCATGTAATGTTGGTTTCATGGAATTAGGAAAGAAAATTGGAAAAGAGAAGTTAAATGAATATATTAAAAAACTAGGTTTTGGAGAAGTTAGTGGAATAGATTTACCAGGAGAAGCAAAAGGAATTGTTAAAAAGACGGCAGATATGACAGAAGCTGATTTAGCAACCATATCCTTTGGACAAACAAATACAGTAAATCCAGTTCAATATATGGCAGCCTTTAATAGTATTGCAAATGGTGGAAAGCTAATTCAACCTCATATAATGAAAGAAATAAGCCATATAGATGAAAATGGAAATGTTGTAATAGATGAAGTATTTGAGCCAACAGTAAAAGAAGTGCTTAGTGAGGAAAAAACTGCAATACTTAGAGATTATTTAGAAAGAACAGTTGCATATGGTGGTGTAAGTAAGGTTTATGTAGAAGGCTATCACATTGGAGGAAAAACAGGCACTGCTCAGAAGGTTAATCTTAATGGTGGAGGATATGAAACTGGTAAATATATATCATCAGTTGCAGCCTTTGCTCCAGTGGATAATCCTAAAATATCTATATTTATTTCTATTGATGAACCAGGAACAGGAATATATTATGCTGGTCAAATTGCAGCACCTCTAGCCCATGAATTATTTATAGATATATTTAATTATATGAATTCTGAAATATCGAAAGATAATGTTGATAGTATTGTTAAAGAGGTTGTTGTGCCTGAAATTAGGGGATTAGAAGTTTCAGAGGCTATAAAAATATTAAAAGAATTAAATCTAAAGTATAATATTAATGGAGAAGGGGATATAATTACAGAAGTAAAGCCTTATCCAGGATATATTGTTAAAGAAAATTCAACAATAAATATAGACATAGGTAATTTAGAGTCTTATAATAAAAATATCATTATGCCTGATTTAAGTGGATACTCTTTAGAAGCTGCAATTAAGTTATTAGATAACTTAGGATTAACTTATAGTTATGAAGGTAGCGGTGCAGTAGTTAAGCAAAGTATACCAAAGGGAGAAATGATTAAAAAAGGAACTAATGTGAAAATTATTTTAAATGATGAGTATGGAGATTAGTTTTAGAATATCCCTTTCTACTAGCATGTGGGAAACTCACATGCTAAATTTTTATCAATAATAGGGACTTCAATTACACTATAAGGAGATGATAATATGAAACTATTAGATTTATTAAGTGGAGTAAACTATAAAGTTTTACAAGGAAACCTAGACAAAGAAATAAATCATATTCAATATGATAGTAGAAAGATTAAAGAGGGAGATTTATTTGTTTGCTTAACAGGTTTTGAAGTAGATGGGCATAATTATGCAAAAAATGCAGTAGAATCAGGGGCAAAAGTTATTCTTTGTGAAAAGGAAATTGATATAGATAATCAAGATGTTACAATTTTATTAGTTAAAGAGGGGAGAAAAGCTTTAGCTATAATATCTGCAAATTATTATGATCACCCAACCAAAAAACTGAAGTTAATAGGTGTTACAGGAACAAATGGAAAAACAACGACAGTTTATCTTTTAAAATCCATATTAGAAAAGGCTGGAAAAAAGGTTGGTTTAATTGGAACTATTGCTAATTATATAGGAGATAAAAAGTTAGAATCAGATCATACTACTCCTGAATCTTTAGAGTTACAAAAATTATTTAGGGAAATGGTTGAGGAAGGTTGTGAATATTGTGTAATGGAGACTTCTTCCCATTCTCTTGATTTAGATAGAGTTTACGGATGTGAGTATGAAGTTGGAATATTTACAAATCTAACTCGTGATCATTTAGATTTCCATAAAACCTTTGATAATTATTATAATGCAAAATTTAAATTATTTGCTAGAAGCAAGGCTTCTGTAATCAATATAGATGATGACTATGGCTATAGAGTATATAAGGATGTTGAAAAGTTAGGCAATAAATTAATAAAGACATATTCAGTAAAGAATGAAAGTGATTATAAAGCGGAAAATATTCAATTAAAAGAAGGAGATATACATTTTATAGTTAATGGTTATGAGTTTAACTCAACATTACCTGGAGAATACAATGTATACAATGCCTTAGGAGTTATAGCTGCATGCAATATATTGGATATTGATAATGCTTCAATACAACAAGGTTTATTGAACACTGTAGTTCCAGGTAGATGTGAAAGAATTGGATATAAATATAATATACCATTCGATATTGTAATAGATTTTGCTCATACTCCAGATGGATTAAAGAATATACTAGAAACCTTAAAACCTTTTGCCAAAAATAGATTAATTGCTGTTTATGGTTCAGGAGGAGATAGAGATAAAGTCAAAAGAGCAGAACTGGGAAGAGTGGGAACAGAGCTTGCAGATTATGTAATTATTACATCAGACAATCCTAGAAAAGAAGAGCCTATGGCTGTTATTAGAGAAATAGTTGCAGGAATCAGCAAAACAAATTATATAGCAATAGAAAATAGAATAGAAGCAATAAAAATGGCAATAGATATGGCAGAAGAAGGAGATGTAATTGTTCTTGCAGGAAAAGGTCATGAAACATATCAAATTTTAAAAGATGGTAAAATTCATTTTGATGAAAGAGAAATTGTAGATGAAATTCTAAAGGATAAAAAGAAATAATTAGAGGTGAAATAATGGATTTAACTCTTAATGAAATTGTAAATGCTGTTAATGGAGAACTTATTATAAATAACAATAATGCATTTAATAAAGTTTGTATTGATACAAGAAAAATCGAAAAAGATAATATTTTTTGGGCTATTAAAGGTGAAAACTTTGATGGAAATAAATTTGTGATTGAAGCTTTTAATAAAGGAGCTTCAATTGCTGTAATTGATAATATATTTTTTGATTTTAATGAAATAAAAGATGATGTGACAGTTATAAAGGTGTATGATACATCTAAAGCCTTATTAGATTTAGCAAAATATTATAGAAAGAAGTTAAACTTAAAGGTAGTAGGAGTTACAGGATCCTGTGGTAAAACTTCAACTAAGGATTTAATTGCTGCCTTTTTAAGTGAAAAGTATAAGGTTTTTAAAACAAAGGGGAATTTTAATAATAATATTGGATTACCTTTAATGATATTAGAATTGGACAGTAGTTATGATGTAGCAGTTCTTGAGATGGGAATGAGTGATTTAGGCGAAATTGATGTTTTAGCTAATACCGCAGATCCAGATATAGCTGTTATAACTAATATAGGCTTATCTCATATTGAAAATTTAAAAAGCCAAGATAATATTTTAAAAGCTAAAATGGAAATTACAAATTATTTTGATGAAAGTAATACATTAATTATTAATGCTGAAGACGATTATTTGAAAAAAATAAAAGATAAGTGTTTTGAAGTTGTAAAAATTGGTTATAATCATGAATATGATGTTTGCGCTTTTAATATTATATTAGAAGAAGAAAAAACAACTTTTACTGTTCAGGATAAGTATGAAAAAAGTACTTTTACAATACCGATGCCTGGAAAGCATAATGTATTAAATTCATTACTTGCAATAGCGGTTGCTAAAAAATTAGATCTATCAATGGAAGAAATGGAAAAAGGAATAAGAAATTTAGAAGCAACTTCAATGAGATTGCAAATAATAAAGCAAGAAAAAATAACAATAATTAATGACTGTTATAATGCTAGTCCTGCTTCTATGAAATCATCATTAGATGTATTAAATACTTATTTAAATAAAAGAAAAGTTGCCATCCTAGGAACGATGAATGAATTAGGTGAAAAAGCAGTCGAGGCACATAAGGATATAGGAAATTACGCTTCTGATAAGGTGGATTTATTAATTGCTATCGGAGAATATAAAAATTATTTAAAAGAAGAATTTAAAGGGAATAATATTTTAACCTTTGAAACTAAAGAAGATTTTATTAATGTTATTAAGGACATTATCAAAGAAGATGATGTGATTTTAGTAAAAGCATCAAGAGGTAATAAATTTGAAAGCATAGTAAATTCATTAGAAGAGCTTTCTATATAACGAAGGAGGTGAATCTGTCATTTTTGACAGAGGTACAATATGGGGGATAAAATTTTAGAAATATTAGCATCAAATATAACAATAGGGTTGCTTTTAGGTTTTATTATTTCATTATTATTAGGACCAATAGCAATACCTGCTTTAAAAAGATTAAAATTTGGTCAAAATATCAGAAAGGAAGGACCACAAAGCCATCTAAGAAAAGCAGGTACACCAACTATTGGGGGATTAATATTTATAATTTCAACGTTAATTTCAATGATAATAATGAGATATGATATTACAGATGAAGCAATGATTGCTCTATATTCATTAATTGCTTTTGGTTTTATAGGTTTCTTAGATGATATATTAAAAATAATTAAAAAAGAAAATGAAGGTTTAAAAGCGTGGCAAAAGATGGCTCTTTTAGTAGCTTTTGCAGTTGCTATTTCAATTTATGGTTATAATTATTTAGGAACTGCTTTAAGAATACCTTTTATAGGTACAAAAATACCTTTGGGAATTTTATACATTCCATTTGTAATAATTTATTATGCAGCAACAACAAATGCAGTAAATTTAACAGACGGTTTAGATGGTTTAGCTGCAAGTGTAAGTATTTTAGTATTAACATTTTTTGCAGTAGTTTCTTATGTAATGGGTCATGAATCCTTGTGCGTATTTTCAATAATTTTAGCAGGTGGCCTACTTGGATTTTTAAAATATAATGCTTATCCGGCAAATGTTTTTATGGGGGACACTGGTTCCCTTGCAATTGGTGGTGCAATAGGTACAATAGCATTAATTCTAGAGATGCCTTTAGTACTATTTATAGTTGGTGGTATATATGTATTTGAAACTATATCTGTAATACTTCAAGTTTCATCATATAAATTAAGAGGAAAAAGGTTATTTAAAATGGCACCAATTCACCATCATTTTGAGCAAGTAGGTTGGAGCGAGGTAAAAATAGTTTCAATTTTTAGTGTAATAACAACTATTTTATGTTTTATAGGATTCATTGCCCTTTAATTAATTAATTGGAGGAATTTTATGAGAAATGAAAAGACAAGAATAAAAATAGGGGAAATTGACTATGGTATATTTTATTCTGTCATATTATTATTAGCAATTGGAGTTGTTATGATATATTCCGCAAGTTCATATTATGCCATGTTTAAAGAGGGTGACAGCATGGTATATTTAAAAAAACAAATTATATGGTCAGTTACCGGTTTAATTAGCATGGTCTTAATGATGAACCACGATTATCATAAGCTAAAAAAAATAACTCCACATTTACTTATTATTGCTATCCCCTTATTAATTGCAGTATTCTTTTTCCCAGCAGTTAATGGGGCTAAAAGATGGATACAGTTAGGTCCATTATCATTTCAGCCATCAGAGTATACAAAATATGTTGTAGTATTATTTCTGGCAATGAGTTTAGATTTAAAAGGTGATGGAGTAAAAAAATTTTGGACTGGAATTGTACCATATTTAGGAGTTTCCGGATTTTTTGCGGCATTAATATTAGCAGAAAAAAATCTTAGTATTGCGGCAATAATAATGATTGTAACATATATTATGTTGTTTGTTGCAGGAGGAAGAATTCAAGATTTAGTTGGAAAAGTTGCACCTGTTTTATTGACGGCGGTATTGTTTTTTATCTTTGGAGAGAGTTATAGAAGAGCTAGAATGTTGAATTTTTTGAATCCTTGGAAAGATCCTGCCGGCGACGGATATCAATTAATTCAATCATTTTATGCTTTAGGTGCAGGTGGAATTACTGGTCTTGGTCTTGGTCAGTCAAGACAAAAGACTTTATATATGCCAGAGCCACATAATGATTTTATATTTTCTATAATAGGAGAAGAACTTGGATTAATTGGTTGTCTTGTAATAATATTACTTTTTATTTTATTTGTATGGAAAGGAATAAAGGTTGCTATAACTGCAAAGGATAATTATGGAACTTTATTAGCTATTGGAATAACGTCTATTATAGCAGTTCAGGCTATAATAAATATCGCTGTAGTTACAGGTTCCATGCCTGTAACAGGTGTACCTATGCCTTTTATAAGTTATGGTGGTACATCATTAGTTATAAATATGATAGCAATGGGAATACTTTTAAATATATCAAGACAATGTAATAAATAATAAATTAAAAAACTGATTTCTATTAAAATAGAAATTAGTTTTTTTTATAGAAATTATTTTATTATTAAGATTTTAAAAATAATAAAAAAATAATGAAAAAATATCCATAAAGTGATATTATTATATTAGATTATAACATTATGTAAAAGTAGGAGAATTATGAGTAACAGTAGTAGTTTTATTCAAAAAAGAAAGAGAAAAAAAACAATTAAAAAGTTAACTTTAGGTTTATTTGTTATTATTGTTGGAATAATTATATTTGTGTACAAAGCACCAATATTTAATTTGAAAACTATTAATGTTAAGGGGCTCGTTACCTTAACAAATGAATCTATTCAAGAAATGTTAAAATATGAAATAGGTCAAAATATTTTTACTATAGATTATAGGGATATGGAAAACACTCTTAAAGAAAATCCGTACATAAAAAATGTAAAAATAGCAAAAAGCAGCATAAATTCCCTTAGTATTGAAATTGAAGAAAATAAGATAGGTTTTTATAGTATTAGGGAAAACACAATATTTACAATTAACAATGAAGGTACAATAGTAGAAGAAGTAACAACAATTGGGGATAAAAATTTAATTAATATTGAAGGAATAGATTTATATGATAAATCTATTGGAGATAAAATTTTGGATGATAAAAATATATCCCAAATATTGGATGAGTTTTATAGAATGGAAGAAGCTATACAAGAATATTATCAAATATCTAAGTTAAATTTAGAAAATGTAGATAATATTATTTGCTATATAGGAGATGTAAAAATAATATTAGGTAATAAAAATGATTTACAGGAAAAAATGAATTTTGCCTTAAACATATTAGAACAAGAAATTATTTCTAAAGGCTATACAAAGGGTTATATAGATTTAAGTTTTGATGGAAGTCCTGTAATGAAAGTAGAAGGTTGAAGAAAGGAGATAGCTTTGTGAAAAAGGTCACATCACAGATATTTGTCGCAATAGTTTGTGCAATACTAGGTTTTTTATTAGCACATCAATTTAAAATGCTAAATGAAAAAAATAAAGATACAGTAGGTAATCAAAACTTAGATATTATGGCAGAAATTGATGCATTAAATAAAGAAAAGGAAGAATTACTTAAGGTTAATAGTGAATTATTAGCAGAATTAAAAAAATTAGAAGAAACAGCTGCAGCTGAAGGTGCTATGGAAGCTGAAATAAAGAAACAGCTTGATAATACAAGGATGCAATTAGGTTTAATAGATGTAAAAGGGCCAGGTATAACAATAACAATAACACCTAAAACTAATATTTTTGGGGGAAATAGTACTGATACAACAAGAAATATAAGTGAAAGTGAAATTGTGCATATAGTAAATTCATTAAGATATGTAAGAGCTGAAGCTATTTCAGTTAATGATTATAGATTAACTCCGCAGACAGGAATTAAGGATTCAGGAGGATGGATTTGGATAGGAAATGAGAAAATAAATCCTAAAGATAAGATTGTTATTAAAGCAATTGGAGAGAAAGAGTCTTTAAGTTATGCAGCAAATTTTGTAGGAGTACTTGATTATGGAGCACTCCAAAATTATTATAGTGAAGTTAAGGAAAGTGATGAAATTATAATAAAGAAAACAACTCAGACAATTAGAAGTGAATTTATAAGTCCAGTTGAATAGGAGGAGAGAGATTATGATAGCAATAATCGGACTATTAATAGGAGTGCTTCTTGGATTATTATTAAATATAAATATACCACAAAGTCTATCACCCTATTTGTCAGTTGCAATTTTGGCGTGTCTTGATTCGGTGTTTGGCGCTGTTAGAGCAACTTTATCTAATAATTTTAAAGCAGATATATTTATTTCAGGTTTTTTTGGAAATGCAGCACTGGCAGCAGTTTTAGCATATTTAGGAGATAAATTAGGAATACCAATATATATTGCTGCAGTAATAGTTTTTGGAGGCAGAATTTTTGACAATTTTGCAGTTGTTAGAAGGTTATTAATTGAAAGGATAAAATCTCGTAATCGAGGTGATTAAATGAAGTTTACTAAAGGAAAATTCTTTATTCTTATTGGAGGAATTATAACTGGTTTTTTTATAACTAATAACATTGGAAAAAATGCTAAAATTACAAGTAGTTTTTTAAGTTCAAAAGAATATCAAAACGCAATAGAAGAAAGAAATAAATTATATAGGGAGATTGAAAGTATAAAGGAAGAAAATATAGATTATCGTTTTAAAATTAGTAAATATGAAGGGAACAGTCCAGAAAAAACACAAAAGCTTATTGAAGATATGAAAAAACAATTAGCTGATTATGGTCGGCTATCAGGGATAAATGCAGTAACTGGACCAGGAGTTGTTTTAACTATTCAAGATGGTGATTTTAATAAAATATTAGATTCTCAGGCAGATATATGGAGAAAAATATTTCATGAACAAGATATGGCGTTAGTATTAAATGAAATTAGAAATACTAGTGCTGAAGCAATTGCAATTAATAATCGTAGAATTCTGACAAATACTGGTGTTAAATGTTCATGGGCTTTTATTGGTTTTGAAGATGATTCTAAAGAACATCCGCCTTTTTATATTTATATTATAGGAAATCCTGATGAAATAATGGCATCATTATCAGCAGAAGATAGCTATATACAAAAGTTAATGTTAAGAGAAATTAAAGTAGAGATTGAGAAAAGAGATGAAATAGTTATTCCTGCTACTTTACAAAATACAATAGCGAAATATATGGAAATCTATGGTGAAATTTCTGAAAATAAAAAATAAACGAATTTTTTGAAGGATTTTCGCTTTTTTTGAAGAATAATTTTAGTAAGTGTAATATAATTTTATACTTCTTTAGGAGGAATTATATTGAGCATAAAAGAAGAAATAATTAAAATTAAAAATTCAATTCCAAGTAATGTAAAATTAGTTGCTGTATCGAAAACTAAACCTATAGAAGATATAATGGAAGCTTATAAAGCAGGGCAAAGAGATTTTGGAGAAAATAAGGTTCAAGAACTGCTTGAAAAAGAAATTTCCCTTCCAAAAGATATTAACTGGCATTTAATTGGGAAACTTCAGACAAATAAAGTGAAGTATATAGTAGGAAAAGTATGTTTGATACATTCTTTATCAAGCATAAAATTACTTGATACGATAGAAAAAGAATATTCTAAAAAGAATTTGACAGCCAATACATTAATACAAATTAATATTGGACGAGAAGATAGTAAAAATGGCATTTTTATAGAAGAGTTAGATGAATTAATTGATGCTATTGAAAGAAGCAAACATTGTAAGGTAAAAGGTATTATGACTATAATACCAAAGGGTTCAGATGAGGAAAATAGATACTACTTTAAAGAGGTTAAAAAGATATACGATAATTTAAAGGAAAGAAAATTTAAAAATATTTCTATGGAGATTTTATCTATGGGAATGTCAAATGATTATAAAATTGCAATAGAAGAAGGAGCCAATTTAATTAGAATTGGTCAAGGAATATTTGGAAAAAGAGTATTAGGAGGTAATAACAATGGCTAATGTTTTTGGAAAATTTAGAGAAATGATAGGTATGGGAGATGATTATGAAGAAGACTTCAATGAATTTGATGATACAGTTTTAGAAGAAGAATATGAAGAAGAGATTGAACCTATAATATCAAAGCAAAAAGGGAATAAAGTTGTAAATATTCACACTACAGCTACAACTAAAGTTATGATTACTAAGCCTAATAATTATGATGATGCTAGGGAAATAGCAGATGCAATTAAAGCTAGAAAGATAGTTTTAGTAAATGCTACAACTTTAGAAACAAAAATTGCACAACGTTTGGTTGACTTTATCAGCGGTTCATGTTATGTATTAGGAGCAACATTACAAGAAATAGAGCAAAGGGTGTATTTATTGTCACCTTCTAATGTAGAAGTGACTAATGAATTAAAAAATGAACTTAGTTCAAAAGCTCTATTTAATTGGAATAAGTAGATAATAAATTATTATGGCTCGATTAAATATGAGGAAGTACAGAAGATGATTAAAAAAGAATTATTATTAAACACCTTTAGTGAAGAAGATATTAATTTAGCTATTAAAGTTTATGAAAAATATAAACTAGCATACGAAAAAGGAATACCTGTTTATGTAAATGAGTTTATACCGCCGAGTATTTGGTATTTCTTTTTAGAAAATTCTAAGAAGTCAGAAGTTATGGTAGAAACTTCTGGTGTTTTTGAAGAGGCAGAAAGAAGAATAATATTTTTTAACAATTTTTATGATTCCTCATATCCTATTAAAGTTTTAGAAATTAGGAATAAATCTAATTTTTCAAAATTAGAACATAAGGATTACTTAGGAGCAGTACTTTCTTTAGGAATAGAGAGAAGTAAATTGGGGGATGTTGTAAATCTTGAAAATGCTGCTTATTTTCCTGTTTTAGAGGAAATAAGCGAATACATAATTAATAATCTATCTATTATTGGAAGATCACCAGTAGAGATAAAAGAAATAAAAGATTTTAATATTTTGCCAGAAATAAGATTTGAAGAAACTATAATAAATTTAGCTTCTATGAGATTAGATAATATTGTTTCAAAATTAGCTAATATATCGAGGGCTAAAGCTTCTCAAATTATTGATAATGGTAAAGTATTGATAAATTATGCAAGAGCAAAAGATAAAAGTCAGGAAATTAAAAAAAATGATAGAATTACTATAAGAGGAATAGGAAAATTTGCAATAGGAGATTTAGTAGGAACTACTAGAAGTGCTAAAGTAAAGGTTATTATAAAAAAATATAAATAGAGGTGATATTATGAAGCTTACTCCTATGGATATAAGTAATAAAGAGTTTAAAAAAGGCTTTAGAGGTTATGATATTGAAGAAGTTGATGAATTTATTAATGAAATAATAGAAAATTATGAAAGTCTTTATAAAGAGAATTCAAGATTAAAAGAAAATTTAGCTAGGGTAAATGAAAAATTAGAACATTATATAAAAATAGAAAATACAATTCAAAATACTTTATTACTAGCACAAAACGCTGCGGAACAAGCGAGAGAAAATGCTCAAAAAGAGTCAGACTTAATAATTAAAAATGCAAATGAAACTGCCAAGAAAATTTTAGATAAAGCTCATAATGATGTGGTGCAAATTAATGATGAATATGAAAAAGTAAAACAAGAATTTATTAAATTTAGAGCAAAGTTTAGAAATTTTATGAATGCACAAACAGAAACTTTTGATGAATTAGAAAAAGATTTAATAAAAAATTATAACGTTTTAGAACCACTAGAGGAAGAAAACTATAGTAATGAAATAGAGTTAACAAATAAAAATATAGAAGAAGCAGAAGAAATTTATACTGAAGATATGAATGATATAAAAAGCTTTTTCGTTAAAAACTAGTATAAAAAATCCCTTATTAGGGATTTTTTATTGCATTATTGATGTAATTATCTTATTATATTATATTATGTTGAGTAATAAATAATGGAGTTATATTATGGAAGAATTTACTATAAAAATAGAAAATGAAAGAGATGCCGGGACTAGAATTGATAAATTCTTGGCTTCTATTATGGAAGGAAAATCAAGATCATTTATTCAAGGATTAATAGATTCAAACTCTATATTTGTAAATGGAAAAGAAATAAAAAGCAATTATAAATTAAAATTTAATGATGAAATAACAGGTATAATAGAAGATACTATAGATTATGAAGTTAAGCCAGAAAAAATTGATTTAGATATAATCTATGAAGATAAGGATATAATTGTTGTAAATAAGCCTCAAGGGATGGTGGTTCATCCTGCACCTGGTAATTATAATGGAACTTTAGTGAATGGGCTTCTTTATCATTGTAAAGATTTATCAAAAATTAATGGTGAAATAAGACCGGGTATTGTACATAGAATTGATAAAAATACTTCAGGAATTTTAGTTGTAGCTAAAAATGATGAAGCCCATAAAAATTTAGCACAGCAATTCAAGGAACATTCAATTAAGAGGGAATATTATGCACTAGTTGAAGGAAAGTTTAGTAATAATGAAGGAACAATTGATAAACCTGTTGGTAGAAATAAAAAGGATAGGTTAAAGATGGGCGTTATAGAAGATGGAAAACGAGCCGTTACTCATTATGTTGTTTTGGAACAATACAATAATAATCTATCGTTAATAAAGTGTATGTTAGAGACAGGTAGAACCCATCAAATTAGAGTTCATATGGCTTCAATAAATCATCCTTTAGTTGGGGATACTGTGTATGGAAGTAAAAAACAAAAATATAAATTACAGGGGCAAGTTCTTCATGCTAAAACTTTAGGCTTTATTCATCCAATTAGTAAAGAATATATGGAATTTACTTCTGATTTGCCAGATTATTTTAAAAAATTATTAGAGAATTTAAGAAAATAAATAGGGGTGTGATTTATGAAATTAAAAGCAAATTTATTAGATGACAAGGCTATAAAAAGAACATTAATAAGAATATCTCATGAAATTATTGAAAAAAATAAAGGGACTGACAATTTAGTATTAATAGGAATAAAAAGAAGGGGTTATCCATTAGCACAAAGAATTGCAAATAATATTGAGAACTTTGAAGGAGTAAAGGTACCTGTAGGAGCTGTTGATATTACTTTGTACAGAGATGATATAACTGAAATAATAGGAGAACCTATGTTAAATAATGAAAATTTGGGTGTAGATGTTGTGGGTAAAAAGGTTGTATTAGTTGATGATGTTCTTTATACAGGAAGAACAGTAAGAGCTGCAATTGATGCGATTATGGATGTAGGAAGACCACAACAAATTCAATTAGCTGTTCTTATAGATAGAGGACATAAAGAACTTCCAATAAGGGCAGACTATGTAGGAAAGAATATTCCAACATCCAAAAGTGAAATTGTAGCAGTTGAAATTGAAGAAATAGACAAGGTGGAAGCTGTTAAAATTTACGAAGGAAAATAGAGGAGAGAATATGGATTATAAGTTAATAGCAACAACAACCTTTGGATTAGAAGGTATTACAGCTAAAGAATTAAAAGCATTGGGTTATGAAAATTTAAGAACTGAAAATGGTAAGGTACATTTTGAAGGTGATGAAATGGATATTGCTATTGCTAATATTCATTTAAGAACAGCTGACAGAATATTAATTAATATGGGAGAATTTAACGCCTTCTCCTTTGAAGAACTTTACCAAGGAACTAAGAAAATAAATTGGAGTGATATTATACCTAAAGATGGTATTATGCATGTTAATGGTAAGTCCGTAAAATCTACTCTTTATAGTGTACCTGACTGCCAATCAATTGTAAAAAAAGCTATTGTAGATAGTATGAGTGCTTCTTATGGATTAAAAAAATTTGAGGAAGACGGTCCTTTATATAAAATTGAAGTATCTATATTAAAAGATAAAGTAACTTTAACAATTGATACATCTGGACCAGGCCTTCATAAGAGAGGGTATAGAGAAGAAGCAGGAATAGCACCTTTAAAAGAAACTTTAGCTGCCGCAATGGTTTTAATCTCTAGATGGAAAGAAGATTTTACTCTAATTGATCCATTTTGTGGTTCTGGAACAATTCTTATTGAAGCCGCAATGATAATGCAAAATATTGCACCAGGACTTTGTAGAACTTTTACATGCGAAACATGGCCAACTTTCGATGAAGATATATTTGAGCAAGTTAGGGAAGGGGCTGAGAGGGCTATAAAAAATAAGGATATTAAGTTATTAGGTTATGACATTGATGGTAGAGTTTTAAAAGTTGCTAGAAGTAATGCCGAAAAAGCCGGAGTTGCCCAATATATTGATTTTCATAGAAGAAATTTTATGGACTTTTCTAGTAGTGAAAAATATGCTTTCATTATTTCAAATCCTCCTTATGGAGAGAGGCTTGGAGATAAAAAAGAAGTAGAGGAATTATATAAAAGGTTTGGTGAATATAAAGATAAATATAAAAATTGGGATTTCAATATTTTAACTTCTTTTGAAGGATTTGAGAAGCCATTTGGAAGAAAGGCTTCCAAAAATAGAAAATTGTATAATGGAAAACTAAAATGTTATTATTATCAATACTTTGATAATGAGCATATAAAAAATGAAGGAGATATGCTTATTAATCATATATAATTAATTGATATTAATACTTAATAATTACTAACTAAAAATATAGTTTTGTTATGATAAATATAAAAAATAAAAACTGCTGGAGTTTTCCAGCAGTTTTTTTGTAATAAAATATTTAATTATTATCTATTATTTCTTGGTTGCAGCTAATTATTCTGTTACCTTCAAATTTAAAATTATTAAAGTCTTGTGGTCTAACTATAATGGATGAATTTGTGTAGTAAATAACCATACCAGGTTTTGCCCCATTTGGTTTTTTTAAATTTTTAACTTTAGTATAGTCTATTTCAATTTTTGACGAATCTCTTCCCTTACTATAGTAAGCTGCTATAATAGCAGCTTCTTTTAAAGAAAGGTCGGAGGGAGTTTCGGTACACAAGATAACATGAGAACCAGGAATATTTTTTGTATGCAGCCAAATATGATTTTTATTAGCAAATTTTAGGCTTAAATACTCATTTTGAATATTATTTTTACCTACATAAATCTCTATTCCTTCTGAAGAAATAAAGTGCATTGCTCTAGAAGATTTTTCATTCTTAGCATTTTTATTAGCACCTTTTGATTTTAGATATCCAGTTTCAATTAATTCTTTTTTAATTTCATCTATTTCCTCATATGTATCACAATTATTAATATTTGTTAATACTGAAAGTAAATAATCAAGTTCTTCTTTATTTTTTTCTAACTGTTCTAAAGCAGATTCTTCAGATTTTTTTAATTTATTATATTTTTTATATAATTTTTGAATATTTTCTGAAGGACTTAAATTTTCATCTAATTCAATGGTAATATAATCATCAGTTTTTTCGCTAAAAAAGTTAAGCAAAGTAATTTCTTTCATTCCTTTATTAAGTATATATATATAAGAAGTTAATAAATCACCTTGAACTTTATACTTTTCTTTATTTTTGGCTTCAGCTAATATAGAATTTAGTTTTTTGTTTTTATTATTACATCTTTCAATATTTGTATTAATTAGTTTTTGTAGAGCTGTAGATCTACTTGAGAGTCTGTCTTGTTTATCTTTTATATAATAATATTCTTCGAGTAATTCAGATGGGCTATTAAATTTAATAATTTTATATTCAGAAATTTTTTCTGGAAATTCTATGCAATGAAAATCCTTATAAAGTCCCTTAGTTGAGTATATAGTAAAAACAAAGTTATTATTTAAATTTTCTATAAAATTTTTAAAGAAATTAAAAATAATCTCAAGATTTATGGTATTATTATCTTGTGACAATTTTTCATAAAGGGCTTTCGATAGAAATTTTCCAACACCAGTAAAAGCCTTTGAAAAAAAGTTTTCATCCAAGTTTATTTCTGAAGAAAAAGTTATAAATTCTTCTTTGTTGAAATTAAAAGGATTTAATTTATTAGAAATTGGAGGATATACGTATTCTATTCCAGGATGCAAAATTCTATAGCTATTTACATCTGAAGAAATGTGTTTTATACATTCCATAATTTTATTATCTCTTTCTCTAACAAGAGATATATTGCTATGTCTTCCCATAATTTCAATAATTAAAATATATTTACTAAAAAAACCTAAATCATCGGTATTTTCTATTTGAATCATCAGGATTCTATCTCCATTTATTTGAGAAATATCTGTTATTTTTCCACCTAATAGATATTTTCTCATAACCATTGTAAACATAGGAGCTTTAATTGGATTTGGCTTAATTATATTAGTTATATGTATTCTAGGAAATTTTGAAGAAGCAGAAATTAATAATCTAATATTTTTTCTGTCTTTGCGTAATGTTAAGATTACTTCATCTTTTTCAGGTTGATTTATTTTATCTATTTTAGCATCAATAATAGAAGCTTTTAATTCATTTACTATACTGTTTAAAAATATACCATCTAATGCCATGTATATCATCCTTTCTTTGGTAATAAAAATAGTATACATATAAAAAATAAATTTATCAATAATATAAAATTATATTGATTATGATATATAATTGAAAAGGCAGAATTTATTTACAATGGTAAAATTATATGATGTAAGAGGTGAAATAAAAATTAATAAATTACTAAAAAAGTCAATTAAGTATTTTTTAATAATTTCAAGTGTTTTTCTAATATCCTGTAATAATTCTAAGGAATTAATGGATAATCCTTTAAAAATGAATAGTGGATCTATAGTTAAAGAAAATTTGGGTAATTATGAGTTCTATGATTTAATTAATAATTCTTATAATAAGATTGAAAGTAATAATGTGCCATTATCCTATGATATAAAAAGCAATAATTATATTTTTAATGAAGAGGGAAAAATCAAAGTAAATTACTTTGGTAAGAAGGTAACTTTAGATAATGAAAAAGAAGTAATAACTCCCAAATTGTCATTGGGAGGAAATTACATATTATATTTTATAAGAGAAGATTTTTTAAAACCAGTAATTAAAGATCTATCTAATTCAAAATTTATAGAAATAAAGAGTAATGTAGCAATATCCGGTTATTTAGTAGATTGGTTAAATGAAGATACGATTATATACTATGGAATTGATAAAGAAAAAAATAATGGTCTCTTTATTTATAATATAAAAGAAAAAGAAGAAACTCTTCTTTATAAATTAGATATTGGATTTATAGAACTATTAAAAGTATCTAATAATAAAATTTCTTTTGTTCAAGTTAAAGAAAATCATGATAAAATATTAAAAGTACTTGATGAAGAAGGCAAAATAGAAAATGAAATAGGAAATGTTCTTGATATTAAAGACGTTGAAATAATAGATGATACTTTATATATTTTAGGAAAAATAGAAAATAATAATTATTCATTATATAAATATAAAAATAAAATTATAAAAAGATTGATTTATGATTTTCCTAAAATTATTAATTTAGATAAAGGGCTTTCTACAGATGGTAATGGAAATATACTCTTCATGGGAAGCGAAGAAAATTATAATTTAAACGGTATTTATCTATGTGAAGATGAAACTATTAGTATAATTAATAATATTGAAGGTAATTATTATTTTATAGAATTCAAATAAGAGTATTTATAATATAGATTATAAATATTCTTATTTTTTTATAAATTAATGTATATATTATACAAAAATGTAAATAATTATAATGGTGATGTTATGGTGAAGAATATTTTTGATATAAGAGATGTAAATTTAGACGTTGCAAGAAAAATTAATAAAAGTCGAGCAGAAAATAACAAATATCTACCAGTAGAAATCCAAAATAATAAATTAATATTGCTAGCTTCCAATAACAATATTAAGGATAATAAAGAATTAGAATTTTTATATTCTTCTAAGATTAAAGTTATATTAACAGAAGAGGACTATTTATTAAATCTAATAGAAGCTGTATTTTTAGGGCAGGAAGAAAATCTATTTGAAGAGATCCTTGGAAGAGCTATAAATCAGAATTCTTCTGATATACATTTTGAACCACAAAAGGAAGATGTATTAATAAGATTTAGAATAGATGGAATCTTACAACCAATATATAAATTAAATTATGAAGAATACAATAAATTAATTACAAAGGTAAAAGCAATGGGGAATATGGACATAACTGAAAAAAGGAGACCTCAGGATGGAAAATTGCATCAAAAGGTCCATGAAAAGAGCTATGATTTGAGATTATCGACTATACCAATACTATATGGAGAAAAATTAGTTATTAGAATTTTATATAGCGAGGTTTTTAATTATAATCTTGATTCATTAAATTTAAACTCAAAGCAAAAAGATAAATTAAATAAAATAATAAGTTTAAATAATGGACTTGTTATTATAAATGGTCCAACTGGAAGTGGAAAATCAAGTACCTTGTATTCAATATTAAAAGAAATAAATAAAAAAGAAATTAATATTACTACTTTAGAGGATCCTATAGAAGTAATAATAGAAGGGATAAATCAAATGAGTTTAAATAGAAAAGCAGGGGTAACCTTTTCAGCTGGACTTAGAAGTATTCTAAGACAAGATCCAGATGTAATAATGGTTGGTGAAATCAGAGATGAAGAAACGGCTAAAATGGCAGTTACTGCATCATTAACAGGACATAAGGTTTATTCTACAATTCATACTAAAACTCCTGGAGAAGTGTTTTATAGATTAGAGGATATGGGGGTAAAATCATATTTGATAAAGGATTCATTAGTTGGAATAATATCTCAAAGATTAATAAGAACTCTTTGTAGTCATTGTAAAGAAAAGGGAGAAAGATTTAGTTTAGAATGGGGCAGCTTTTATAATTATAGAAGTAATGGATGTACATTCTGTAATTTTACAGGATATAAGGGAAGAAAAGTTGTTAGCACAGTTGTGCTATTAGATAGAAATAATATAAATAAAGAAGAAGTTATTCATGAAATTGAGAATAAGGGTAATAATGAAATGATTGATAATTTAAAAGAACTATTAATTAAGGGTGAAATAACTATTAAGGATTATAATAATTTTATTATTGAAGAAGGATTGGGATATGAAAAAAATAAAATTACTTGCTAATAAGAGAGATAATAATAGTTTGGCGTTACTTGCAGGAAATATGGCTTCGTTATATGAAAGTGGTATTTCTTTTTTAATTATCATGGACTTATTAATAGAACTTCCTATAAAGAAAAATTATAAAGAAAGTCTTATTAAAATTAAGGAAGAGATTAAATCAGGAAGATCTTTAGAAGAGGCTTTTAGTAGCTATAAAGATTTATATCCTGAATTTTTTGTAGGAATGATATCAGTAGGCGAAAAAAGCGGAAATTTAATTAAAGTTTTAAGAGGAATTGAAAGATATTATAAAAAAATAAATTATATTAGGGAAACAATAATAAATGCTTTATCATATCCAATAATATTATTAATTTCTATCTTGATATTAGTATTAGTTAATTTTTATTATAGTTCCAAGTTTATATAGTTTCTTTATAGATTTAGATGCAGAAATACCATTTGTTTTTACAATTGCAAATAAATTAGCGAAGTTTGGAAAAGAAACTCCTATTTTATTAATTACCTATATTATCTTTTGGGGAATATTAATTCCTTATTTTGCAATAAGAAAATTTTTAGTTAAATATATAAAGAGAATTTTGACAAACTTTAAAGTTATTAAAGATTTTTATGAACTTATTTTCGTTTTGGTAGTAACTATTATTATTGAAAGTGGAGTGAGTTTGACTAAGGGACTATATTATACGGCAAATAGCTTTAAAAGCTTAATACTCAAAGAAAAACTAATAAATTTAAGCAAAAGTATAATGGAGGGAAAAAGCATTTCTGAAACTTTAGAAGATAGTAAAGAATATAGCAATTATACAATATCAATTATAAAATTAGGAGAAGAAAGTGGATCGGTTGAGGAAAGGCTAAATACTTTAACAGATTATTTAGAAAGTAAAGTAATAAAAAATATAAATAAATACCTAGCACTACTACAACCGGGGATAATTATTTTGATGGGAGGAATGATTATGATTTTTATTATAATTTTTGTTCTACCAATATTTGATTTGATTTCAGGAAGTGCTATTAGATGAAAAAAAGAGCTTTTACTTTAATTGAGGTCATTACTGTAATTGCAATATTATCAATAATCTCTAGCATTACTTGTATTGGGATAAATAATTATTATGAATTAAATAATAAATTAAATTTTGAAGCTACTGTTTCTGATGTAAGAAGATTGATAAGTTATGGGAAACAATATTGTAGAAGGTATAAAGTAATGGGAGATATTATTATAGATAAATATGGAAAATCAATAAAATTTAGAGTATCTGATATAAATCATGGCATAACAAAAGAAATAGAAATGGATAAGGATATTAAAATAACTAGTAAATTTAATAGTAATAATATAGAAGTAAATGAAGAAGGTTTTATAAAAACCTCTGGAACTATTAACATTCTATATAAAGATGAGTATAAAAAGGAAATTAAAATAGGAGTAGGAAATGACATAATTGGTGTAAAGGAAGGGGATTTAATAGATTGAAAAGGAAAAATAAAAAGGGCAGTGTATTAGTTGAGGCAATAATAAGTCTATCAATTTTATTATTAGCAGGAGTTCTATCAACAAATTTATTAAAATATATGCAAAATTCTTTTTTGATGAGAGAGGAAAGAGAAAGTGCCAATAGATTCGCTTATTCTATTGAAAATGAAATAAAATATAATCTAAAAATTGAGGATATACTCAATGAATTAGATAATAGGGACTGTTTAAAATATGAATTTTCTGAAGAGAACTTTAGAAAGTTATTAACTATGCCTTTATTTAGTTTAACTAAAGGTGAAGGAGTTGAAATTAAAATAAAAAACTCTAATGAAGATAATACAATATTATTGATTAATATTACTATAAAAGATAATAAGGGTGATACTATAAGTGAGAGGGAATTCACTAAAACAAATTGGATATAAAAAGAAGAAAAAGGGCTATACATTAATTGAGTTAATAATAGCTATTGCATTAGAATTAATAGTTTTAGGAGTATCGTACCAAATAATTTCAATAACATATAAGAGTTACAAATTTTATAATGAAAAATCCATTAGAAAGGATTCCTTTGATGACGCATTAATAACTATTGATAGATTGATAAAAGGTAAAATGATTGAAAATATTAATATTATAGATAATGATAGGGGCTTAACTAATGAAATTATTATTACTTATAGAGAAAAACATTCTGAAGATAAGGTTTATCAGAAGAAAATAAAGTTAGATAATTTTGATAATAAAATTGTACTTGAAACTTATAAAAATAATTTTAGAACAGGAATTAATGTAATTATGAGAGAGGTATCAGATTTTACCATAATAAAAAAGGGAAAATTATTTTATTTAATAATAGAAAACATATATGGAGAAGAGAGGATACAATGTTTATAAAGAAAAAGTCTAAAAAAGGATCTACATTATTACAAGCATCCATTGTTCTTATGATTGTTACTTTTATAGTTACTTTATCCTTAAAAGTAATATCAAATAATTTATTAAAGTCTAAATTATATTACACTTATGAAAATATTAATAGTTTAAATTATAAGGAAAGTGAATTCCTACAGTTATCTAATAAATTTATTAATTTAGATATATCCACATATGAAAGTTTAAAAAATGAAGCAATAAAACAATTAAAGGAAGTAAAAATTTATTCTAATGACAATTATAAGAATTATTCAATTATTCATGATGGCAGAAATTTATTTATGATAGAAATAAAAGGAAAGGGAAAAAGATATATAGGTCTTTATGAAATAATAGAGGAAGATAAAGTGTACTTAATACCAAATACTTATAAAACTGATTTTATACTATAGATAGGAGGAGGCATGGAAAGTATTATAGGAATTATTAAAGACAGATATATTTTTAAAGGAGAAGAATATAGTACATTAAATTTAAGAGATTTACTTGATAATCTTAATAAAAATAGAAAAATAATTATATTTGATGAGAATATATTAATTAAAAAATATAAATTTGAAGGAAAAAACTTAGAAAAATTTATTGATGACAAAATAAAAGATGAATTCTCAAATAGAGAAGAGTTATTATTTCATTATGAATATATAAAAAAAGAAAACATAGTTTTTTTATATTCTACTAAAAACATTTTATCTAAAGAATTATATAAGAATGTTAGAACCTTAGAAATTAATCCTATTCAATTTTGGATTAAGAATTATTTATGCAAAAATTATAAAATAAAAGATTATTTAGCTATTCTTAAATTTAATAATAATTATTATCTTATTGATGTGGCTCAAGGAATTGTTGTTAATTCCTTTTTATATAGTCATTTAGATGAATTAAAAAAGAAAATTAACGAAGATAATAAAAATAAAATTATTGTTATAGATTCTTTAGTTTCAGAATTAAAATTTAATAAAGATTTTATAGTCGGAAAGGCTGGAGAAGTATTATATGAAAAAATATATAAGAAATAAAAATTTTTTACCTTTAGATTATTTGGAAGAGATAAATGAGAGAGATGAGAGTGCAATAAAAAGACTATTAAATATTTTAATTTTGATTAATATATTTATTTTTCCTATAACATTAAGTTCCTTGAAAAAATATAAAACTGAGCCTGTTGTTGAAGTTATTTCTACAGTTGAAGAAGCTAAAAATAGGAAAAATATTTTGATTTTTATAGAAGAAATAGATAAAAATATTACAAAATTAGAAATTCAAAACGGTGTTGGAACTATAGAAACTAATAATATAGATAAAATTTATTTCATCGAAGAAGAGAATAAATTAAAAATTACGTCAATTTCTAAAAATAAAGACAAAAAATATATTTTAGGAGTAGAAATATGAAAAAAAGAAAAATTAATATAATTATCATATTGATGTTAACTTTCTTACAGATATTTTTACTAAGAAATAAGGATATCGAAAAGAAAAATTATACTTCTGAATGTATAATGGAGAAGAAAGCTGTTAAAAATATTAAGGATATGGATAGTGAATTAAGTTTAATAAAAAATTTAGAAATTATTAGTTATAGCAAAAGAGATGGAAAGTGGATTGGAAGATTAATTATTGAAGGTAGTAATAATGAAGTTTTAGAAGCTTTTAACAAATTAAAGGGATATAACATAAATAATTATAGTATTAAATATGAAGAAAATAAATTAACTTTAGATTTAGAAATTGAAAATATATAATACCATATTAATGAAGTTAATATAAATAATTGCTTTTATTATTAAATTTTGATAAAATATTTTTGTTATGTCATAGTATGTATATATTTAATCTAAGCAACAATAAGTTGTATTAAATATTGAAAAGTTTTGGAGGGATATTTAATGATATCAGCAGGAGATTTAAGAAAAGGTACTACTTTTGAGTATGAAGGACAAGTTTATACTGTTATAGACTTCTTACATGTAAAACCTGGTAAGGGAGCTGCTTTCGTAAGAACAAAGCTAAGAAACGTTATTTCTGGTGGAGTAACAGATACAACTTTTAACCCAACTACTAAGTTACAAGAAGCTGTAATAGAAAGAAAAGAAATGCAATATCTTTATTCAGATGGAGAATTATATTACTTCATGGATCAAGAAACTTTTGAA